>JAAESI010000025.1 GCA_024229515.1 Pseudomonadota bacterium
CCCTGATCGTTCGGTGCCGATCTGCCCGTCTTCCTTCGGCACCCTTGAACCGCCTCGATGGGCGGAGTGGCCGCTGGCCCCTCGAGGAGCGCTGGCTTCGCCACACTTCGAACGCTCGGATGGGGTTTTCGGGACGGACAGCATCTGGACCGCGTATCTCGGCCGGCTCAGTTCGGCAGGATGACCAGCACTAGGTCGTGCTCCGCGAGCACCGCGCCGCCGACGGTGGTGACGACCATCGGGAACACGAACACCTGGTCGAACGACTCCTGGGTCACGCCCGGGAAGACGGTGACGTCGAAGGTGACCTCGGTGTTGACGGGCACGTCGGTGTGAGTGGCCGGCTCGATCACGCTGACGAAGTTGTAGGGGTCGTCCTGCACATCCAGCGTGAGGTCGAACATGCCGCCGCCGGCGATCGCCTCGATGCCGTCGAGCACGAAGTCGGCCGAGCTGCCCGAGGTGCCCTGGAAGACCAGCGGCTCGGGGGAGCCGTTGCCGTCCAGGTCGGCCAGCGAGGAGGTGCCGTTGGCGAGGTTGTTCATGGCGCCGATGGGGGTGCCGTTGGTGCCCACGCCGATGAGCTTGCCGCCGATGGCGTTGACCGCCGCGGTGACGTCGCCGCTGCCGGCGGGGTTGCTGCAGCCGGGCGGGGTCTCGTAGCCGCCGTCGGCGTCCCGGAGGGCGGCATCGGTGGTGTAGACGATGATCGGGACGGAGCCGCTGCGGAAGCCGGCGCCGCCGATCTGGCCGGTGCCCGCCACGCCCGCGCTGTAGGTGCCGCCGACGTTGCCCGAGAAGGCGTCCTGGTCGGGGCCCGAGCTGACGGGGATGAACGGCTGCACGTCGGTGCTGGAGTCGTAGTTGTTGTCGCAGTCCTGGTCGTAGCCGGCGCCCGTGGCGGCCTGGAACAGCGCCTCCATCGAGGACTCCGGAAGGTCGGCACCGTCCCGCACCGAGAGGTTGTTGAGGGCGCCCTGGACCTGGCTGTAGTTGGACGTGATCTGCTGCTTCAGGATGAACGGCTTGTCGCCCGCGGCGGGGTTGCCCATGGAGCTGAGCCAGCCGCCGTAGGCGTAGTCCTCGAACTCGGCGACGCCGATGGAGACGTCGGGGATGGTCATGCCGCTGACGACCTGGCTGAAGTTGGCCGCCATGGTGTCGAGCACGCCGGTCATCGAGCAGGTGGCGTCGAGCACGAAGAGCACGTCGGCCTGGAGGATGGTGGGCGTGAACGGGACCGTGATGGTGGCGTCCTCGCGGGCGGCGAGCTCGGCGTAGAAGCCGTCGATGACGGAGCCGGAGTGGCCGGGGTTGGAGCCCCAGGTCTCCTCGGCGAGGTCGGAGTAGCCGTCGCCGTCGGTGTCGCGGTCGTAGGGGTCCAGCCCCATGGCGGCTTCGGCGTCGTCGCGGAGGCCGTCGTTGTCGCTGTCGCTGTCCTCGAAGTCGTACCAACCGTCGCCGTCGCTGTCGTTGGGGCTGCCGGGGGAGCCGACCTCCTGCTGGGCGGGGATGCCGTCGTTGTCCGAGTCGCTGTCCAGGTACGAGGGCACGCCGTCGTCGTCGGGGTCGTCGGAGCCCTCGAACTCGTCCGGCACGGTGTCGTTGTCGGAGTCGGTGTCGAGGTAGTCGGGGGTGCCGTCGCCGTCGTGGTCCGGGGGCGAGCCGGGGGAGCCGCCGATCTCGATCTCGTCGGAGATGCCGTCGCCGTCGTCGTCCAGGTCGGACGAGTCGATGATCCCGTCGCCGTCGCTGTCGGTGGTGCCCTCCTGGGCGTCGGGGATGCCGTTGCCGTCGCTGTCGTCGTCCAGGTAGTCGGGGGTGCCGTCGCCGTCGCTGTCGACCGGAGCGGTGTCGAGGTCGCCGTCGCCGGCTTCTTCGGCGTCGGGGATGCCGTCGTTGTCGGAGTCCTGGTCCTGGTAGTCGGGGGTGCCGTCGCCGTCGGTGTCGCCGGTGCCTTCGTCCTCGTCGAGGATGCCGTCACCGTCGGCGTCGACGGTGTACTCGGGGGCGTCGGGCACGCCGTCGCCGTCGGTGTCGACGAGCTCGTCGGTGCCGCCGCCGGGGATCAACTCCTGGCCGCCGATGGCGCCGTAGCAGCCGGTGGCGGCGAGGAGGAGCACGAAGCTGAGGGTGCGGATGTGCGTCATGGCCTCTCCTCGGATCCGCGGTGCCCGCGCGAAACCTCGTGAGGTCACTCCAGCCCGCAGATGTTGCGGGGGTGTGTCGCTGTCGGTGTTCTTTCGGTGGCGGTCGCCGGAGTGACTACTCGTCGATGTCGGCCGGATCCCGGGGCGTCAGCTTGTAGACCTCGAAGGTGTAGTTGCAGATCCCGGTGATGGAGCTGAAGTTCTGCCCCACCGTCAGCGTCTGGTCGTCGCCGATGTCGTATATCTGGTCGTCGATGATCAGGGTGTTCAGCTCGTCGGACACGGTCCACTCGTCCTCGGTGGCGGAGCTCGGCGGCACGGTCACGTCCACATCCTGGACCTCGACCAGCACGCCCTCCCAGTCCTCGGCGCCGGGCGCCTGCAGTTCCGACAGCGCGAGCAGCTCGGCCGCCGGCACGCTGCCGCTGCCGACGTTGGTGACGGTCCCCTCCAACGCGTTGATCTCCGTCAGCTCGTAGTACTCCTCGGTGACCCCGCTCACGTCGATGAGGCGCCCGCGGCTGAGGCCGTGGCCTTCCCCGGTGTAGACCCACAGCCCGCTGCAGCTGCCGCCGCCGGGCTCCATGACCCAGACGCCGAGATCGCGGACCGCGGTGACGACCACCCCCTCGACCGAGACGCTGCCGACCGTGTCGCCCGCCTGGATGGCGTAGAGGCTGTCGTCGGACGAAGGCGCGTAGGTGCTGCAGGACTGCGCCGGCGGGGCGGTGTCATCGTCGTCGGTGGCGTCGTCGTCGTCGGCCGCGGCGGAGTCGTCGTCGTCGTCCCCGTAGGCGGGGCTCCGCACCACGTTGCAGGCGGCGACGAGCAGGGCGAGGGCGAGCAGGAAGGCGACTTGAGGCATGGTCACTCTAGGCGCGAAGTGTGCCGCGTGGGGGCGCTGCTGACCAGGGTCAATCTGGGGAGGAGGCGGCCGGACCGACGGCGCTCCTCGTCGCTCTCGGCTACGGTTGGGCGATGCCGGCAGCCCGAGCATCCTGGGCCTCTCGAATAGCGCTGGCGATCGGCGCCCCCCTGGTCCTGCTCGGGCTCCTCGAGGCTGGTTCGCACCTGACCGTCGGCTACGTGGACTACCCCCTGCCCGGGGTCGAGGATGCGGCCGACCACATCTTCTTCGCGACGCCCGAGCGCATCAGCCCGATCTTCCGCGTGGACGGCGACGCCATCGTCACGGGGTTCGAGACGAAGAGCCACTTCCTCGTCCGCAGCCAGCAGTTTCCCGCGCTGCGCACCCCCGAGACCGTGCGGATCGCGTTCCTGGGGGGCTCCTCGGTTCAGGGCTGGCCGTTCCGCGAGCCGGGCGGCTCCTTCCCCGACATCGTCGGAGAGCTCCTGCAGGCCCGGTTTCCGGATCGGCGCATCGACATCATCAATGCCGGCGTCGGGGGCTACAACAGCTTCCAGTTGGTCGATGTGGCCTACCAACTGGCCCCGCTCAATCCGGACGTCGTCGTCGTCTACGCGGGGCACAACGACCAGGGCTACTACGGCTTCCAGCAGGAGTTCTTGAGCCAGGTCTCCGCCTCGGGCCGGTCGCTTCTGTCGATTCGGAGGATCGAACGGCAGGCCAACCGGCTGAACTTCTTCCGCTACGCCCGCCGGGCGCGGGATCGGGCTGCCAAGAGGTCGGTCGGCGAGGACGTGTTCAACGGCACCGCCGACCAGCGGTCCCTGCTTGGAGAGGAGCGGTTCGCGACCTTCGCGGAGGCTCACGGCACGCTCGTGCCGGCGGTGTTCGGCAAGAACCTGCGCGAGCTCGTGGAGCTGCTCGCGGATGACGACACCACCGTCCTGCTCGCGCCGCCCCTGAGCAACCTGCGGGATCACGCCCCCACCGAGATGGTCCATCGGCCGGTCCTCTCGGAGGCCGACGCGGAGGCATTCGCGTCGCGCATGGAAGGTCTGCGGCAGCGCTTCGGGGAAGCCGGGGTGGGACCTCGGGTCATGCCGGTCCTCAACGAGACCTGGCTGCGGTTCGAGGATCCCGTGCAGCCGACGGGACCCCGGGTGGCGGTCGGCGCGGACGCCGCCCGGCAGGCCTGTGATCCGTTCCTGGAGGAGCTGAAGGAGCTGGAGAAACTCTCGCCCAGCTGGGCGGAGGTCTCGTTCCTGCGAGGGACCTGCCTGATGCACACGGACCCCGGCGAGGCGCTCGCGGCGTTCGAGACCGCGCGGGACCAGACCTACGCGCTCCCTCCGCGGCAACGGGCGTGGGGGGGGATGCAGGATGCGGTCGAGCAGACGGCGGCGCGCACGGGGGCCCGGTTCGTGGACCTTCGGGGCCCGTTTCGGGCGGCGGCCGAGCACGGCGTCCCCGGAGGCGAGCTGTTCGTCGACAACCTGCACTTCTCGGGGGCCGGTGCGCGGGTCGTCGCCGCGGCGGTGGCGGATGCGGCCGCCGAGTTGCCCGTGTTTGCGCCCGGGGGCGCCGACGGGCGGAGCCCCGAGCCGGAGTTGGTGAACCTCCGGCGGACGCTCCGAGAAGCGGCCGATGAGCGCCACTTCGCCGGAGGACTCGACATCCCCGGCTCCGACCCCTTGATCATCACCCCCGAGGATGTCCCCCCTCCTCCGCCGTGCCTTGCGCCCAACCTCACCGGCGAGTTGGGGCCGGGGCACGCGCAGGCATTCCGCTTCCGCTCGACCCCGGGGCAGAACCTGATCCTCCGCCTGGACGGAGCCCCGGGACTGTCCCTGTGGATGGCCGACATCGGGGGGGAGATGACCGCCGGGCCGCTGACCCGTCCAGTCGCCGAGTGGACCTCGCCGGGGGACGGCGAAGCGATGCTGATCGTGGCTGATCACGCGGGCGTCGGAGGCGCGTGGGAGCTCTGCTACGAGGGGGTCCCCACGATGGAGGACGACGGTGCCGTGACCGTGCCGGTCGCGCCCCTTCAGTAGACTCCCGCCGTGGACTTCGCCCGCCCCGGACCGCCCCTGAACCCCGCCACCTCCGCGCTGATCGTGGTCGACATGCAGCGGTTCTTCTCCGAGTTCGGCGATCTCATCGCCGACCGCGTCCACGACCTCGCCCGGGCCGCGTCGGCCGCCGGCCTCACGGTCGTCTTCACCCAGCACGGCCACGCGGACCCGCCCACCGATGGCGGCATGCTCGGCGACTGGTGGGGGGACCTCTGCGTGGAGGGCTCCGAACCCCACGGCTTCCTGCCCTCGATGCCCGTCGAGTTGGCCGATCGCGTGCTCCCCAAGCGGCGCTACAGCGCGTTCGTAGGCACCGACCTGGACGCCTGGCTGCGCGCTCGCGGCATCGACGACGTCACCGTCTGCGGCGTGCTCACCAACCTGTGCGTCGAGTCCACCGCCCGCGACGCCTTCATGCGCGACTTCCGGGTGCGCGTCGTTCGCGACGCCGTGGGCTGCGCCCGACCCGCGCTCCACGAGGCGTCCCTGGCCAACCTCGCCTACGGCTTCGCCCACGTGCCCACGGCGGCCCAGTGGCGGGCCCAGCTGCCGTGACCCGCTACACCGGCGATCGCACCCGCCTCATCCAGTTCCCGCTGGGCGGGATCGGCGGGCGGACCGAGCTGCTCGGGGGCTGGGGGCAGCTGATCGGCCGTCCCCGCACCTTCTTCGTGCTCGCGATGTACGAGGGCCGCTGGCTGCTCCAGGGGCCCCCCGCCCTGAGCGATTGGGCCGGCGACGGCAGCGGCGAGGATCTGCTCGAGCAGGGGATCGGGCAGGGCCGATCCTTCGCCTCGTCGACGTTCGAGAACCGCTTCCCCGTCGCGCGGATCGAGCTTGTCGACCCGACCTGCCCGACGGACGTCACGCTGGACGTCTGGAGCCCCTTCGTCCCCGGTGGCGGAGAGGCCAGCGCCCTGCCCGCGATGGTCCTGGATGTGACCCTCACCGAGCCCGTCGACGCCCTGCTGTACGCGTTCGTCGAAGACGATCGGGAGCTTCGGTTGGAGGGGGCTGCCCCTCCCCAGGAACCCTGGCCTCCCGACCGCCCCCTCTTCTCCGACCGGCAGGCCGTGTGGGACGCCCTGCGGTCCCGCGGGCACGTTCCCGGGGCCTGGCGGGTTCCCCTCAACCGGCAGGGGCCGACGTCGGTCGTGCTCGCCTGGGGACCGGGCGATCCGCTCCCTCACCGTGCGGCCACGTTCGCCTTGGCCGACCGGTTGGCGGCGGCCCCCGAGCCGTTCGGCGAGGCCGTTCGAGCGACCCTGCCCGTGCTCCGGTCCCAGACCGTGACCAACGCCGACCCGTTCGACGCCTTCGAAGGCTGGCTCCCTTCCGGAGGAAGCTGCGAGGGAACCTGCCTGCACGTCTGGTCGGCCGCGGCGCCTGCCCTCGGCGACCTCTTCCCCACCCTCGAACGCAGCTGCATCGACCAGGCCCTCGATCGCATGCAGGCCGACGGCGCCATCGCCTTCCGGTCCACCGGCACCGCGCCCGCCGCGGACGGCCAGATGGCCCTCGTGGCGCGCGCCCACCGCCACTGGCGCACCACCGGGGACGACGCCTGGCTTCGCGACCGGTGGCCCCGGATCGAGCGCGCCCTCGCCTACGCCTGGACCGGCTGGGACGCCGACCGCGACGGGGTCATGGAGGGCGCGCAGCACGTCACCTACGACGTCGACCTCTACGGTCCGAATCCGCTGACGGCGGGCTGGTACCTGACCGCGTTGCGGGCCGCCGCCGTCATGGCGCGCGCACTCGGCGTGGAGGCGGACTACGACACCCTCGCGCACGCCGGCGCAGCCTGGGTCGACGCACACCTCTGGAACGGGGCGTACTACGCCCAGCAGATCCGGCCCCTGGACTCGCCGCCCCCCAGCCCAGCCCTGCAGTTCCCCGTCGGAGGGGGAGGCCAGCCCTGGTGGCAACTCGGGAATGGATGCCTCAGCGGGCAGCTGGCGGGCTCCTGGTTCGGCAAGCTCAGCGGCCTGGGCGACGTGCTCGACCCCGAGCACACGAGGACGGCGCTGGCCTCGATCGTTCGGTACAACTGGCGGGACCGACTGGACCACCCCCACCTGCAACGCGTCTTCGCCGTGCGGGGGGAAGCCGGCCTCCTCAACGCCACCTTCCCCGACGAGCATCAGCTGCCCGCCCGGGGCCGCCCCCGCGTGCCATCGCGTTCGCCGACGAGGTCTGGACCGGCGTCGAGTACATGGTCGCGTCGCACCTGCTGATGGTGGGCGAGCGAGACCTCGCCGAACGGATCGTCCGCGGCGTGCGCGCCCGCTACGACGGCACCCGCCGCAACCCGTTCTCGGAGATCGAGTGCGGCGCCTGGTACGCCCGCAGCCTCGCGGCGTGGTCGCTGCTACCGGAGGCGCAGCGGGGGCCGGAGGTCGGCGTCGTAGCTGAGTGAGGCGCCCACCAGCAGGTGCATGCCCACCTCCTCGTTCGTGTCCAACTTGCCCTGGAACACCAGCGCGTCCACGAACCCGCCCAGCGTCAGCCCGGGAATGGTCCGGGCGAACGGCATGCCGCCCACGTCGGCGCGCAGCTGCAGCGTGAAGGCGAGGTCGGTGTCGGTGTCCACGGGGGTGGGGAAGTAGCCCCTGAAGTCGGCCAGGCCGGTCGTCTTGAACGGGCCGAACTTGTACTCCAGCAGGCCCGACAGGCTGACACCGGGCGCGAGGGGGCCGACCTCGGCGCTGAAGTCGTACTCCAGGAACACGCCCGCGCGGGCCTCCTTGAACACGAGGTACTTGCCGAAGGTCGCGCCCGCGGTGGTTCGCTGGATGCGCTGGCGAGGGAGCTTGCTGCCGTCCTCGGCCTCGCCGGCGGTGAACTCGGTGTCGAACGCCCCCTGAACGAACACCGACAGCGGGATCGAAGCCGCCGTCGCGGTGGGGATCTTGAGCAGGCGGAGCGCCGCGATGGCGCCCACCTCGAGGTCGTCCTCGAGCTCGATCGGATCGTCGACGTCGGGGAGCTTGTTGAGGCCGAAGGTGCCCTTGCCGTACCCCGTGATGGTGCCGACCCGGTCGTCCCACACGATCGCGAACCGGCCCCGCAGGCTCGCCGCGAACGAGTCCGCCTGGTTGACCCGCGTCTCCTGCGAGTTGGCGTATCCCTCGCGTCCGCCGAAGCCCCGACTGCCGGTGATCTGGAACGCCAGCCCGTCGAACTCCAGCGTCAGCCGCCCCGCCCGAAACGCCGCCTGGTCCACCGCCAGCGGGCCGAGGGCGCGGGCGTAGCGGGTGTGGAAGTCGGGATCGAGGCTGCGCAGATCCTCCAGCCCGCCGCGCACCAGATCGTGGAGCGTCCACGGCTTGCCCGCCCGGGTCCCCGCCTTGCGCCGCACCCAGCCGGTGCCCCCGAAGTTCCGCCACACCCGGGTCTTGGGCCCCAACGCGGCGACCACGCGGGGGTCCTGGTCGAAGAAGCTGGAGGTGGCGACGTACAGCACGTCGATGTCCTGCACGACCCGGCCTCGGACCGTGATCTTCTTGCCCGCCTGGGTCACCCCCGCGCTCCACGCCCAGAGGCCGTCGGGCTCGGTGGGTGCGCCCCAGCCGGGGGTTGCGGCCTTCGGAGGAGCGGCCTGCACCACGCTCAGGAGCCGGCGCAGCTGAAGCCCCGTGACTTCGATCACCGAGACCTGGTCCGACACCGCGAGCGAGGCGTCGACGAACAGCTCCTCGGTGGGGCCGGGCACATCGACCGGGAGGGGGAGGGGGCGCAGCAGCGCGAGGTCGGCGCCGGTGCGGTCCATGAGCAGGTTCGCGGCGGTCTGGAGGTACGCCCCGGGGTCGAGATCCGACGGCGGGGTCGGCATCGCCTTGCGCTCGGGCCACGGCACGATCCTCAGGTCCGGGACGAGCACGTCCTCCATCGACGCGTAGACCGACTGGCGTACCGCCTGGACGGCCGCGACCTGGTCCGCGTCGGCGGCGAGGTTCTCGTCGACCCGAATCCGCTGGTGGCGCAGCCGCGTCATCGACACGCCGTCGAACTGCAGCTCGATCCGACCCACGTACTGCGGCCCCAGCCGGCTCACGAGCACGGGCGCCCGGCCCCCCGGAGGCTCGACCACGTGCGACAGCAGCGCGCCGGCGCCGACCTCGATCTCGGGGGCGAGGCGCAGCCGGGTGGTGAAGTCGCCCAACACGATCGTCACCCCCGGGAGGTGGCCGGCGAGCGCGCGGGCGCCGACCCCGAACAGCACCGTGAGTTCCGGCCGCTCGGCCTCGGGGAGGGCGGCGAGCGCGGCCACCGCCTCGTGCACGGCCGCCGCCCCGCGGGCCCGGCATCCGTTGCGCACCTCGGGGGGGAGACGCTCCAGCGCGGTCGGGTCGGTCCAGCCGATGAGGGCGACGCGGCGGCCGCCCACCTCGCGCACGCTCCACCGGGGGAACAGGGCGTTGCCGTCGGCGTCCACGAGGTTGGTCGAGAGCAGGTCGATGCCCGCCGCCTCGGCCTCTTCCCGCAGCAGCCCGTGGCCGGCCATCAGCTCGGCCTCCCCGACCGCGAGCGCGTCCAGCCCGAGCGCCGTCCACGCCGCCCAGGTGTTGGGGCGCTGGAGCGAGAGCTTCGCCCCCTCCAGGTAGGAGCGTCCTTCGATGCTGTTGCCGCCGGACAGGAAGAGCCGGTTGGCCCGGGGCCAGCTGTCGATGAGGGCGAACCGGCGCGCGCCCTCGCCCTGCAGCCGGGAGACGACGAACACCGTCGCTGTCGGGGACTGGAACACCGTGCGGAGGCGGGCTTCCCAGCGGTCCGGATCCAGCGGTGCCGCGAGCTCCGGGGAGGCGTCCCCCCGGCTGGCGAAGTAGGTCTCCAGGCCGTCGGCGACGGCGGTCAGCTGCACCCGCACCGTGTCCATCCCCGGGCGGGCGCGCAGCGGATCGGCGGCGAGGGCCTCCTGGAGCGCCACGAGGGTGGCGTCGGCGGCGTCGGAGTCCGCTTCGGTGGCGGGCCACACGAACACCGCGTAGTCGTCCGCGACCAGGGACCGGGCTTCGATCGGGTCCCCCGCGAGGGTGGCCGCGGGGGCGATCTGGGTGCGGAAGCGGCCGACCCCGCCGTCGGCCTGCAAGATCCAGCGGCCGGCCTGGTGGAACGCCCCCCAGCCGGCCGCGCGTCGGGTCCAGCCCGCGTCGGCATCGGCGGCGAGCGCGGAGGCGACGACCGAGTCGGCGAACAGGTCCGGTTCGGCGCCGGAGATCCCCCCGGTGGCGCCCTCGTAGACGATCGCCAGCGTCGGCGGCGGAGGCGGTGTCTCCGGGAGCCCCTCGGTGGGGATGACGTCGCCTTCCAGCGAGGGCGCATCGCTCTGGCCGTACGCGGGAGCGGTGAGAAGAAGCACGGCGAGGAGGGCGAACAGGCGAAGCATCGCTCCACAGCCTCTCGATCCGCCTCCGTGGAGTCAACCATGGACTGCAGGTCCGGAATGTCCGGGCCGCGGCCTGTGTCCTGACTCCATGACCCGACCCGTGTCCGCGCTGATCGTCAGCGTCGTCTTGCTGCTGGCCTGCTCCGCTTCGTCCGATGAAGCGTGGGAGCCGCAGATCGGCGACGTCGTGTTCCATACCTCGACCTCCCGCCAGAGCGCCGCCGTGCAGGCCGCCACGGGCTCGAAGTGGAGCCACGTGGGCATGGTCGTGCTCGCCGACGGGGAGTGGGCGATCGTCGAGGCCGTGCAGCCGGTGCAGGTCGTCACGCTGAAGGAGTTCCTCGCCCGGGGCGTTGACGGCCGCTTCGAGGCCTACCGCCTGAAGGAGCCGATCACCCACCCCCAACGCGACGAACTCAGCCGCGCCGCCCGCTCTTTCGCCGGCCTCGACTACGATCTCTACTTCGGCTGGGACGACGACCTCATCTACTGCTCCGAACTCGTCTGGAAGGCCTACGAGCGTGCCCTCGGCATCGAACTGAGCGCCCCCCGCAAGCTCTCCGACTTCGACCTGACCTCCCCCGCGGTGGCGGAGTTGATGAAGCGCCGCTGGCCCGACGGCGTGCCCGACGACGTCGCCGTCTCGCCCCAGGATCTGGCCGACAGCAAGCTCATGGTGCAGGTCGGCCGCCGCTGATAGTCACCGCCCCCGGCCCCGACTCGGGTCGCAGGACGTCCGCCCCGACAGGCACGGTCCGAGCTTTGGAAGGGGACGAACCTCAACCCCGGAGTCTGTCCATGTTCCGTTTCTCCCTCGCCCTGACCGCCATCGCATCCCTCTCCCTCCTCGCGGCGTGCTCCGACGTCCGACCCGACAACTCCGGAGGGCCCCCGCCCGAGGGGGATGCCCTCGAGTTCGCCGTGCTCGAGGATGCGCCCGCGCTGTTCTGCGGAATCTTCGAGGACGAAGCCGACATCGACGCCTGGCTGGAAGCCTGCGAAGCCTCCGAAGAGGGCGACCGCGACGCCATCCTCGGCGAGCTGGAAGCTCTCAACGACGACGAGTCCCTCGTGCTCGTGAGCGTCGTGCTCGGCGGCTGCCTGGGCCAGACCAACCTGCAGGCCGTGCACCTGGACGGCGATGTGCTGCGCCCCTGGCTGCTCAAGGCCGACTCGGCCTACGGCAAGGACAACGTCGGCTGCACCGCCGACATCGGCGAACAGATCTACGTGCTCGCGGTCCAGGACGAGCAGGCCTCCACTTCCGCCGAGGTGCACGTGGGCGTCTACAACCCGGATCTGCCGGGCGCCCCCATCGTCGACCAAGAGTAGCCCTCCCGCTACAGTCGTGCCGATGAAGCCGGGCACGATGTGGCAGATGATGGGCGGCACGAACGTACGCTCCGTGCTCAAGGCCCTCGACTTGATGGAGCCGGTGCACCGCGCCGCCTGGCTGGGAGCCGCCATCCGCCACGGGGTGCTCGCGCGCCTCGCCGAAGCCCCCGCCACCCTCGATGAGCTCGCCGAGTCCCTCGCCCCCGAACCGTCGGGGCGCGCGGGGCTCCGAGCCTGGCTGCGGCACGGGATCCTGCTCAAAGAGCTCCGGCTTCGCGACGGCCGCTACCACCTCAGCGGCGCGCTCGGGCGCCTCCTCGCCGACCCGGACAACGACGGGCTCGCCGGCTACATGGAGGCGCTGATGGGGCTGCACGCTCGCGGCGTCGGCGGCGTGCTCGACCGCCTCAAGGAGGGCGAGACCTACAGCGTCGCGGATCTGGACGGCCCCCTGATCGCGCGCACCTCCGAGCTGCTGGGGCCGGTGCTCCGGGAGGAGATCGACCGGGCCGTTTCGACCTCCGGCGCCACCGCGCTGTTGGAGTTGGGGTGCGGAAGCGGCCACTACCTGCGCTACGCCTGCGAGCGAAACCCCGAACTCACCGCCGTGGGCGTCGAACTGGACTTCGGGGTCGCCGACGCCGCCGCCTCGGCCATGGAGTGGCACGAACTGGCGGACCGGGCGCGCATCGTCGCGGGGGACCTGCGGACCGTGACCCTGGACCGCACCTTCGACGTCGTGACCCTGTTCAACCTCCTGTACTACTTCCCCGTCGAGCAGCGCCGCGACGTGATCGCGGCGGCCGCCGGCCACGTCGCCCCGGGGGGACAGCTGGTCCTGGGCGCCTCGTGCGGCGGCGGCACCCTCGCCAACAACATGCTCGACATCTGGTTCTCGTCGATGGCCGAGTGCGGTCCGCTGCCCAAGCCCGACGCCGTCGTGGCCGCCCTGGAAGCGGCGGGGCTGTCCGCCGACAAGCCGCGTCGCGCGCTGCCCGGCGAGTCCTACTTCGTGTTCGTCGGCCGACGGAGTTAGTCTCCGCGCCATGTCCGACGAAATCGAACGCCGCCTGATGGAACTGGAGATCCGCTCCGAGGAGCGCAAGGCCGACATCGCGCGCCTGGAGGAGTCCGTAGACACCTACGAGAAGCGGGTCGCCGCCCTCGAGTTGGTCATCAAGCGGATGCAGGAGGACAAAGACAACACCACCGAGGCGCTCCCCCCCGCGCTCGAGGACCTGCCGCCCCACTACTGATGGCCGAGTCCCGCAAAGCGCTGACGCTGTTCGACGACTACTACGACATGATGTCGGACCCGGTCCGCATGGCCGCCTACGCCGACGCGATCGCGCGGGCGGTGAAGCCCGGGGACGTCGTCGTCGACCTCGGCGCGGGCCTGGGGCTGCTCACGCTGCTGGCGGTGCGGGCCGGCGCGCGGCGGGTCTACGCCATCGAGAAGGCCGACTCCATCGAGTTCGCCCGCGCCGTCGTCGCCAAGAACGGGATGCAGGACAAGGTGGTCTTCCTCTACGCCAACTCCAAGGAGGTGGAGCTGGACGAGAAGGCGGACGTGCTCGTGTCGGAGACGCTGGGGAGCTTCGGCGTCGCCGAGAACACCCTGGCCTTCACCGCGGACGCCCGCGACCGCTTCCTCAAGCCCGTCGGGAGGCTGGTTCCCGAGGCCATCCGCCCGTTCCTCGCCCCCGCCCAGACCCCCGTGGACTACCGGCGCGTCGACTTCTGGCACGACGTCGCCGGCTTCGACTACACCCCCGCGCTGGACGAGATGCTCGGGCGGATGAGCCTCGTGACCTTCGCCCCCGGGGATCTGCTCGCGGTCCCCCAGTGCGTCGCCGAGCTGGACCTCTACACGGTTCAAAACGACGCCTTCGCGCGCAAGCTCCTGTACCGGTTGGAGCGGCCCGGCACGATCGGCGGGCTCGCCGGCTGGTTCGAGGTCGACCTGGGCGACGGGGTCTCGATCACGACCGCGCCGGCGGCACCTTCGACGCACTGGAAGCAGGCCTTCTTCCCCCTGCGGGACCGGGTCGACATTATCGCCGGGGACATGATGGAGGTGACCCTCCGGGTGGGGTCCAAGGGGCCGCTGTCGGACGACACCTCGGTGCAGTACGACTACCGCTGCACGCAGCTGGCCAACGGCTGACCGCCTCCCTCAGGGCTTTGCGGGCGCGCCGATCTGTCGGCGCACCATGCCCTCGAAGTGGGCGTCGAATTCGGCTTCGCTGAGCTCCAGCTTGCCCGCCCGCCGCAGTGTCACGAGGCCATGGGTGACGGCCCAGAGATCGAGCGCCACCGCCTCCGTATCCCCGGCGGGGAGCACGCCCCCCGCCATCGCCTCGGCGACGCGATCGACAACGAACCGAAACGCCGGCACCGTCGACCGACCGGCCCGCTCGCCGGGGCGCATGCGCCGCTCGAACACGAGCGCGTAGGTGTTGGGGGCGTCGGTGGCGAAGCGGAGGTAGCCGTAGAAGGTCTGCCGCAGCCGCTCCGCCGGATCGTCCGACTCCAGGGCGCCTTGGAGCACGTCCCGAAGCTGCTCGAAGCCGAGCCCGCACAGCGCCTCCAGCAACGCTTCTTTGTCCGCGAAGTGCCGGTACACGGCCATCGGCGTGATGCCGACGCGCCGGGCCGTCTCACGCAGCGAGAACTTGCCCGCGCCGACCTCCTCGAGCAGCCCGTGGGCCTCCTCGAGGATGCGCCGCTTTGTGCTTCCGGAGCTCATGTATACGGTGTATACCTCGGGCCGTCGCAGCCGCGCAAACCGGAGCCGCCATGTCCACCGCCGAACCGTTCCTGCCCACCGATCAGACCCGCCGCCGCAGCACCCAGCAGGTCCCCGAGTCGGTGGACGTCGCCCTCGTCGGGGCGGGTCCGAGCTCGCTCATGGCGGCCGCCTACCTGGCCAAGGCGGGGCTCCGCACGGCGGTGTTCGACTCCCACTACGTCGCCGGCGGCTGCGCCACCCAGTTCGCCCGCGGGAGCCGCGCGAAGCGCTACCTGTTCGACGTCGGGGTCCACTACATCGGCGACTGCGGTCCCGGGGGGCTGTTCCGGCGCCTGTTGGAGCCCCTGGACGTGAACATCGACTTCGTGCCGATGGACCCGGACGGCTTCGACACCCTCGTCTTCCCCGACTTCGAGTTCCGCATCCCGGTGGGGCTGCAGCGGTTCCGCGAGCGGCTGCATGACCAGTTCCCCAAGGAGGGGCGGGGGATCGACCGGTACGTGCGCTTCCTCGCGGAGATCGAGCGGCTCGGCGACAAGCTGGTGGAGACCCGGGGCAGGCAGACCCTCGGCTTCCTGTGGGAGGTCGCGACCCGCGGCCGCCTCGTCGCCCGCTACCAGAACCTCACGCTGAAGGCGCTGCTGGACAGCTGCACCGACAACCTGCACCTCCGGGCGGTGCTCGCCGGCCAGCACGGCGACTACGGACTGCCGCCCTCGCAGGCCTCCGCGGTGCTGCACGCGGGGCTGTCGATGCACTACTTCCGCGGTGCCTGGTACCCCAAGGGCGGCGGCCAGATCATGTCCGACGAGCTCGCGCTGGCGGTCGAGCGGCACGGCGGCAGCGTGCACCTGCGCAAGGGCATCGAGCGGGTCATCGTGGAGGACGGCAAGGCCGCAGGCCTGCGTTTGGAGAACGGGGACGAGGTGCGCGCCTCCACCATCGTGTCGGGCGCCGATCTGCGCAAGACCATGCTCGAGCTGGTCGGCCCGGAGCACCTCAGCGCCGACGAGGTTCAGCGGCACGACTCCTGGAAGTGGCCCGAGGCGCTGTACTTGACCTGCCTCGCCGTCGAGGACGACCTGGACGCCCGGGGCATGCGGGCGAGCAACTACTGGCAGTACGACGGGTACGACTTCGACGCCCTGTACGAGGGGCTGGGCAACGGATCGGAGCCGGCGGCGGCCGGCTGCTACATCACGTCCGCGACCCTCAAGGACCCCGACACGCCGCACCACGCGCCGGCGGGCACCCACACGGTCGAGGTCATGGCGCTGGTCTCCGGCAAGCCGCAGGACTGGGGCGTCACCCCCGACGAGTTCGCCGACGGCAGCTACAGCAAGAAGGCGGACTACAAGCGGCGTAAGCAGGCCGTCGAGAACGATCTCATCCGCCGCTTCGACACCCTCTTCCCCGGGGCCGGCCAGCACATCGTGTTCCGCGAGTCGGCGACCCCGCTGTCGCACAGCCGCTACACCCGCGCGACCAACGGCACCGGCTACGGCATCTCCGCGACGCCGGACCAGTTCGGCCCCAACCGGCCGGGCCCCCGCGCGTCCGTACCCGGCCTGTACCTGTGCGGCGCGTCGGCCCGCTCGGGACACGGCATCGCCGGTGCGCTCCAGGGCGGGATGGTGGCCGCGGCCACGATCGGCCGGGACCTCGGCAAGGACGTTCCCACTCCCTGAAAGAAACCTGGCACCGCCCCCGGCGCGCCGCCGTCTCCAGTGCACCAACCCCTGGAGATCCCCATGCGACGCTTCCTCATCCTCCTGATCGTCCTGCTCACCGCCACCTCGGCCCACGCGGCGCTGAACGCCTGGCTGACGATCATCGCCCCCTTCGACACCGTCATGATCGACGGTGAGGCCAGCGTCATCGACTCCGTGATCGGGGACGGGAACCTGCTCCCAACCGCCGCCGTGGATGCCGCCAAGCTCCGCGACGCTGGCCTCGCCGGCTCGATCATCAACGCGATCGTCTTCGTGCCCGGCGATCTCCACGAGGTCGACGCGCTGATCATCAACGGCGAGCCCGAGCGGTTCCGCAAGGCGGCGAAGCTCCGCCTCGGCGGCCGCACCCCGGTGCTCATCGAGACCCCCGCGGGGCTCAGCCTCTACTCGATCAACCAGGCCGCCCCGATCGGCCACGGAGGCTACGTCGCGGTCATCGAGTACCCGATGACCGACTTCGACGTCGACGGCCTGATCCTGGATGGCGACGCGCAGCCGGGTCATGTCCTGGACGAGTCCGACTACCGCAACGGCAACTTCGCTGGCTCGGTCGTGTCCCTGCAGGCCAACGACGAGGTCCAGTTCGATGCCCTGGTCACCGAGGACAGCAAGCTCCCGCTGACCCCTCGCGGGCACCTGCCGAACCCCGAGGGGACCTACGTCGGCCTCATCGGGGCCGACGGCGTGCTCATCGTCGAAGTCGACCGGTAGGCCTCAGAACAGCCCCGCCTGGGGGCTCTCGTGGTCGACGAGCCAGCGCTTCACCGCCCGGCCCCCGCCGAAGCCATGCAGCGACCCATCCCGTGCCACCACCCGGTGGCACGGGATGACGATCGCGAGGTGGTTGCTGCCGTTGGCGCCGCCGACCGCCCGGGCCACGCTGCCCACCGCCTCGGCCAGCTCCCCGTAGGACATCGTCTGCCCGAAGGGGATGGCCCGGAGCCGCTCCCACACCCTGAGCTGGAACTCCGTGCCGACCGGGTCCAACGGCACCGTGAACTCCGTGCGGGTCCCCGCGAAGTATTCCCGCAGCTCCCGCTCCAGCTGGTCCAGCAGGGGGTGCTCGCCCGCTTCGACCTCCGCCGGGAGCCGACCGTCGAATTTGACCTGGCGTGCCCCCGCGTCGGTCACCCTAAGGGTCAGCGGCCCGACGGGGCTGTCGATGCGGCGGCCGATCACGTCAGCTCCAAGGCGAGGATCGGGCGACGCGGATCGTCCTTCACGATCTGGAACCCGAGCTTGGTGTAGAGCGCCTCCGGCCCGGTCCACAGCGCGGTCGGATCGGCCCCCTCCATGCGCTTGGGGAACGCCTCCAGGCGGGTCGCTCCGCGCGACGGGAGGTCCTCGATCACGGCCGCCAGCATCTGCATCGCGACCCGCTGCCGACGGTGGTCGGGCCGCACCTTGAAGCAGGTGATCGCCCACGTCCCCATCTCCGGCTCGAGGTCGAACTGCTCGCGGAGCTTGTGCAGTCGATCGCGGGGCCCGACCTGGCACCAGCCGACCGGCTGGTCCATCTCCCAGGCCAGGTAGCCGTCGTACTCGCCGTGGGCGAAGAGGTACTTGCGGAGCTGCCGGTTCTCCTCCGCCGTGCGCTCGGAGAACCCGTCCCAGGTGGGGGTCCACCACGCAACGCAGGAGCACCAGCCCTCGTCTTCACAGCCGCGCATCAGCCGGCCCCAGGAACCGACGGACGACTCGCTCAAGCGCGTGACGGAAACCACGATCCGCAGGGTAGCGGACGTCCTTGACGGAGTCGGGTGCGCCCCTTACTGTCCAGCCGCTTTGGAAGCAGGATCCGGCGACGTTCCCTCGGGGGAGGGCACGATCGGGCGGACCGGAAGCGATTGACGCAGCTGCCACGGCCGGAGACCTCCCCCGATGTTTGACCCCAGCAGCTTCGTGCCGAGTCAGCGCGCCTACGGCGGCGACTCCCCGGAACTCGACCCCGAGATTCTCGCGTGCGTGGAGAAGCCGTCCCGGTACCTGGGCGGCGAGGTCGGCCAGGTGTGCAAGGACCTGTCGTCCGTCCGCTCCGTGGTGGGGCTCTGCTACCCGGACCTGTACGAGATCGGGATGAGCCACATCGGGCTCAAGATCCTCTACTCCATCCTCAACGGGCAGAGCGACGTCGCCGCCGAGCGGGTCTACGCCGTCGCCCCCGACATGGAAGCGCAGATGCGCGGGCGGGGCCTGACGCTCCGCACGCTGGAGAACCGCGTCCCCCTGAAGGACCTGCACGTGCTCGGGTTCACACTCCAGTACGAGCTGAGCTACTCCAACCTCCTCCAGGTGCTCGACCTGGGCGGCATCCCGCTGCGCAGCGCGGACCGCACCGCCGACCACCCCCTCGTCATCGCGGGAGGCCCCTGCGCCTTCAACCCGGCGCCGCTGGGGACCGTGCTGGACGCCGTCTGCCTCGGCGATGGGGAGGAGACCATCCTCGCGGTGGTCGAGGTCGAGCAGCGTTGGCGGGCCTCCGGCAAGCCCCGACAGGACCTGCTGTGGATGCTGACCGAGGTGCCCGGCGTCTACGTGCCGTCGCTGTACACCGTCCACTACCTGGACGACGGCCGGGTCGCCGCCGTCGAGCCCGCCCCGGGCCTCCCCGCGCGGCTGCGCAAGGCGATCGTCACCGACCTGGATGCGGCTGCGTACGTCACCGAGACGCCGGTTCCGTTCGGCCGGGTGGTCCACGACCGCGTCGGCGTCGAAATCCAGCGGGGCTGCATGCGCGGCTGCCGCTTCTGCCAGGCCGGCTACATCTACCGCCCCGAGCGCCAGCGCAGCCCTGAGACCATCGCCCGCCTCGTGCGGGAAGGGCTCGCCGCCACCGGCCAGGAGGAGTACTCGCTGCTGTCCCTGTCGGCGGGCGACTACAACTGCATGGAGCCGCTGCTGACGGCGTTGATGGACGAGCACCAGACCAAGCGGTCGGGGATCAGCCTGCCATCGATGCGCCTGGAGACGCTGTCTCCGGGGATCATGGACCAGATCAGCCGGGTCCGGAAAACGTCGTTCACGGTCGCCCCCGAGGCGGCGTCGGACCGGCTTCGCGCGGTGATCAACAAGGTCATCGACGAGGACGTGCTCGTCGACATGGTCGGTGAGGTGTTCAAGCGCGGCTGGAGGGGGCTGAAGTTCTACTTCATGCTCGGCATCCCGACCGAGCAGCAGGCCGACCTGGAGGCGATGGTCGACCTTGGCGCCCGCTGCCTGCACAACGCAAAGCGCTTCAACCGCAACGCCAACATCACCGTGTCCGTCAGCAGCTTCGTGCCCAAGTCGCACACGCCGTTCCAGTGGGCGCGGCAGATCACGCTGGACGAGATCCAGGCCAAGCAGTCGTTCCTCAAGAACGAGTTGCGCCGGGCCAAGCTCGGCTTCCGCTACCACGAGTCCCGCAGCTCGGTGATGGAGGGGATCTACTCCCGGGGCGACCGCCGCAGCGGGGAGGCGCTCATTCGCGCGTACGAACTCGGCGCCCGCATGGACGGCTGGCAGGAGCACTTCTCCACGGACGCCTGGTACCAGGCCTTCGACGAGACGAACCTCGACCCGGCCTTCTACAACCAGCGTCGGCGTGACGCCTCCGAGGTGTTCCCCTGGGAGGCCATCGACATCGGCATGAAGCCCGAGTGGCTGTGGGCCGACTGGATGGACTCGCTGGAGGCCGGGTTCGTGCCCGACTGCACCACCGAGCCCTGCTACGACTGCGGCGTCTGCGATCACGCCATCGTCCACAACCGGGTGTACGACCCCGGCACCGTCGGCGGGACGAAGCAGCTGCACCGCATCCGCAAGCCCTACGACACCGGCCGCAAGAAGGAAGACCCGCAGTTCGTCGCCATGCCCCGGCCTCCGGCCAAGAAGGGGACCGGCGTGGTCGACGCGGTGCCGCCGCAGGGGATGGCTCCCGGCTCGGCCCCCGCCCGCGCCTCGCGCGCCGCCCACCTCGCCGCGGTGGAGGCCGGCACGGCTCCGGATCCGAAGCGGGACAACGCCCACGTGGTGCCCCAGGGGCACGAGGCGAGCCGCACCCAGCACAGCAGCCTGGAGCACGTCGACATCAAGGACGTGTTCGACACCCGCCTCCCCAAGGAGATGCGGACGAAGGTCGAACTTCGGTTCGGCAAGACCGGGCCGTTGGTGTGGCTCAGCCACCTGGACGTGATGGGGGCGTTCCGGCGCGCCCTGCGTCGGATCGACGCGCCCGTGTTGTGGGACCTCGGGTACCACCCGCAGGTGAAGATGAGCTTCGGCTCGCCGCTGCCCACCGGCATGGCGAGCGCCTCGGAGTGGGCCGACATCGAGCTCAAGAAGCCCACGGACGTCGCCGCCTTCGGCCGCGCCCTCCAGGCGGCGATGCCCGCGGGACTCCCGTTGCTGGCCTGGCGTGAGGTGCCCAGCCGCACCCGGCCCGTGGCCGCCCGCACCGTCGGCTACACGTACCGCATCGGCGCCCCCGAGGAGGCCCGCCGGGCCGCTTCGGACGGCCTCGCCGAGTGGCTCGCGGCAGAGACGTGCGTCATCGAGGTCAAGAAGAAGAAGAGAACGCAGACGGTCGACCTGAAGAAGGCGCCCATCGTCATCGTTCCCCACGCCGACGGCTCCTCTTCGGGCGGAGGCTGGGAGCTTCATGTCGCCTCTAGTGGGGTGGGGGCGCGCATTCGTGACGTGGTCCGGGCAGTCTTCGGCGACGACGCCGCGGGCAGCCGGAATGGCTGGTCCGTCGTCCGCATCGAGACCCTGTTCGAGGGCGACGCTGCACCCATCGCGGCCCCCGAAGGAGCGACGCCATCGCCGTAAAGCTCCCAGTTCGGAACGCGCTGTTGGTCAACCGGACCGCCGGCGAGGTACGCGTCGCCCTCGTTCAAGAGGGACGGCCGTCGGCGTTCTACGTGGAGCGGGATCGCGATCGCGGCATCGTCGGCAACATCTACAAGGGTCGCGTCGTGCGGGTCGTGCCCGGCATGCAGTCCGCGTTCGTGGACGTCGGCCTGGAGCGCGCGGCGTTCCTGTACGTCGGCGACATCCAGTTGGAGGATCAGGCCGAAGCCCAAGCCGCCAGCCCCGGGGGCGGCGCGCAGATGGACGTCTCCCCGGAGGTGGCCCGCGATCTCGGCCTGCTGAGCAGCAGCCCCGGGGGCGGGCGCGGTGAGGAACCGACGATCATCGAAGCGCGCAGCCTCGCCGGCGGCGGCAACGAGGTCGACCTCGACTGGCCGGTCGCCGCCAACGGCGCCGCCACCCCGTCCGGGGATCCGCGCGACCCGGAGACGACCCTGCGGCCGGTCCCGCCCGCGGGGACCCGCACCCGCAAGGACAAGCCCCGGATCGAGCAGGTGCTCCGCGCCGGCCAGGAGCTCATGGTCCAGGTCTCCAAGGAGCCCATCGGCACCAAGGGGGCCCGCCTCACGACGCAGTTGGCGATCCCGGGGCGGTACCTCGTCTACCTCCCCACCAGCAGCCACGTCGGGGTCAGCCGCCGCATCACCGACACCCCCGAGCGCGAGCGCCTGCGGGAGACGGTCGAGGCGCTGCGCCGCCCGCAGGAGGGGTTCATCGTGCGCACCGTCTGCGAGGGCCGCTCCGAGGAGACGCTCGCCGCCGACATCGAGTACCTCCGCGAGGTGTGGGTAGGGGTTCGGTCGGACGTGAGTCGGGCCAAGACGCCCGCGGCGCTGCACACCGAACTCGACCTCGTCGTGCGCGCGACCCGCGACCTGCTCAGCAACAAGCTCGATCGGCTGATTGTCGACGACGCCACCGACCACCAGCGGCTGGGCCGCTTCATCGATCGGTTCATGCCCGGGATGGCGGGCAAGCTGAGCCACTACTCCGACCCGGTGCCCTTGTTCGAGGCGACCGGCATGGAGCGTCGGCTGAACCAGGCGTTGGGGCGCAAGGTGCGGCTCCCTTCGGGCGGCTACATCGTCATCGACCACACCGAGGCGCTGACCGCGATCGACGTCAACAGCGGCCGCTTCACCGGGGGCAAGGACCTTGAAGAGACCAGCCGCCTGGTCAACCTGGAGGCCGTGAAGGTCGTCTCCGAGCAGCTCCGGCTGCGCGACATCGGCGGGCTGATCATCATCGACTTCATCGACATGGAGGATCCGGCGGGACGGGCCGCGGTGGAGGCCGCGATGGCCGAGGCGGTGGCCGCCGACCCCGCGCGCGCCTCGTCGCTGCCGATCTCCGACTTCGGCCTCGTGGAGATGACCCGCCGCCGCGTGCGGGAGAACCTCGCCAGCAACCTCCATGCCGACTGCGAGACCTGCGGCGGCCGGGGCCACGTCAAGTCGGTCGAGACCGTCTCGTACGAGATCCTGCGGGAAGTCGCGCGCAACGTCGGCGGCGCCGCAGGCAGCGTGCGCGAGCTCATCGTCCGCTGTGAACCCGGGGTGTCCGAGCACCTCACCCGCCACGAGCGGCCGGCGCTGGATCGCCTCGGCCGTGAGCTCGGCGCTCCCTTGAAGATCACCCCCGAGGACCACTTCGGCCGCGAACGATTCGCCGTCTCGTTCCAGGTCCGCCCCGGAAGCGCGAACCGATGACTGCGAAGAAGCGAGTTCGAACCTGGGTCCGCGACAGCTTCGTCGCCGGCCTCATCGCCGTGGCGCCGCTGGCGGTGGTCTGGATCGTCGTGGACCGACTGGTCTTCGAGACCAACGGGGTGCTCGGGTGGCTCCCCGAGGAGTGGCGCGAGGCGCGGTGGACGCCGCCCTGGGCCGATCTGCCGATCCCGGTGCTCAAGACGCCCGGCCTCGGGTTCGCGCTCACGCTGCTCCTGATCGTGCTCCTGGGGTGGGTCGCTCGCGGCCTATTCGGGCGGCGCGTCGTCGGCAAGATCACCGAGGGGTTCCAGGCGATCCCCATCCTCGGGACCATCTACTCCGCGGTGCGCCAGCTCCTGGAGGCGGTGTTCTCCAGCCAGGCGCAGCAGTTCCAGCGGGTCGTGATGGTGCAGTTCCCCCGCAAGGGCTGCTACGTGCTCGGCTTCGTCACCGCCAGGGCGTGGCCGGGCGTGGAGACCGCGCTGGGGCAGGCGATGGTGTCGGTCTTCGTACCGACCACGCCGAACCCCACCTCGGGGTTCTTTGCGATGTTCGATGAACAAGAAGTCATCGCCCTGAACATGACCGTCGAGGAAGCGTTCAAGGCGATCATGTCCTCCGGCATCGTGCAGCCGATCGATGGCGGCGCCATGATCGGGTTGGACGTTGGCACGATGACCGTCGAGCTCGAGCCGGTATCGGTCAGTGACTGAGCTCGTCCCCCTCGGCAAGCCGACCGCTCCGGTCGTCTCGAAGGATCCACGCACCGATCTGATGGGCATGTCCCTGGACGATCTGAGCGTGTACGTCGAGTCCCTCGGGGAGAAGCCGTTCCGCGCCAAGCAACTGTTCAAGTGGATCTACGGCAAGCGCGTCGACGACTTCGACGCGATGACCAACGTCTCCAAGGTGCTGCGTGCGCGGCTCAAGGAGATCGCCCGGATCTCGCGCCTGGAGGAGCGGGTGGTGCAGGCCAGCCGCGACGGCACCAAGAAGTTCCTCTGGGGGCTGGAGGACGGGTTGCAGGTGGAGTCGGTGCTCATCCCCGAAGAGCGGCGGATGACGTTGTGCATCAGCACGCAGGTCGGGTGCCCGATCGACTGCGACTTCTGCGTCACCGGCAAGGGCGGCTACACCCGGAACCTGACCAAGTCGGAGATCCTCGGCCAGATCGTCGGCGCGACGCTGCACTGCCCCGAGGACCAGCCGCTGACCAACATCGTGCTCATGGGCATGGGGGAGCCGCTGCTCAACCTCGACAACGTCGTCGAGACCATGGACACGGCGATGGACGAGGACGGACTGAGCCTCAGCCACCGCAAGATCACCCTGTCGACGGTCGGCCTGATTCCGCAGATGAAGGAGCTGGGCAAGCGCTCCCGCATCAACCTCGCCGTCTCGCTGCACGGCACGACCGAAGAGCAGCGCACGCAGGTGATGCCGATCAACCGCAAGTACTCGCTCGAGGACCTCATCCAGGCCCTCACCGAGTACCCGCTGCCGCCGCGCAAGATGGTCACCATCGAGTACATCCTGCTGGCCGGCGTCAACGACTCGGTCGACGACGCCCACCGGCTCGCGAAGCTGCTCCGGCCGGTGCGCAGCAAGGTCAACCTGATCCCCTACAACAACAACCCGTTCACCGAGTACAAGCGGCCCGCGGACCGGGACATCGTCGCCTTCCAGGAGGCGCTGATGTCCCACGGCGTGCACACGGTCGTGAGGCTGAACCGCGGCAACGACATCGACGCGGCCTGCGGCCAGCTCGGCGGCTACGAACAGAAACGACCCAAGAGGGAGCGAGCATGAGCACGATCGTCGGAGTCATTGGCGGCAGCGGCCTGTACGAAATCGAGGGCCTCAGCGGCGTCGAGGAGATCGAAGTCGACACGCCGTACGGCAAGCCCAGCGACGCGATCATCTCCGGGTACTTGGGCGATGTGCGGCTGCTGTTCATCCCCCGCCATGGGCGCGGCCACGTCTACACCCCGTCGGAGGTGCCGTACCGCGCCAACATCTGGGCGTTGGCGAGCCTCGGCGCGAAGTGGTGCATCAGCCTGTCCGCGGTCGGCTCCCTGAAGATGGAGATCGTGCCCGGGCACATGGTCATCATCGACCAGTTCATCGATCGCACGAAGAACCGCCCCTCGACCTTCTTCGGCGACGGCGTGGTCGGCCACGTGCCCTTCGGAGACCCCATCTCCGGCGTGCTCGCGGGCGTGCTCGAAGCGGCGTCCAAGGAGGCCGGCGCGACTACCCACGTGGGCGGCACCTACGTCTGCATGGAGGGGCCCGCCTTCAGCACCCGCGCCGAGTCCGAGCTGTACCGCTCGTGGGGCGCGTCCGTCATCGGCATGACGAACCTGCCGGAGGCGAAGCTCGCCCGGGAGGCCGAGATCGCGTACGCGACGGTCGCCATGGCCACGGACTACGACTGCTGGCATCCCGACCACGACAACGTCGACGTGGCCGCCGTGATCGCCACCGTCGGCGCCAACGCGGCGTTGGCCAAGCAGATCATCCAGCTGGCGGCGGGGAACATCCCCAGCGAGCCGGATCCCCACGTCGAGGGTGCGTCTCAATGGGCGGTGATGACCGCGCCGGACCGCATCCCCCCCGATCGCGCCGCGGCCCTCGCGCCCATCATCGGCAAGTACCTGAAGTAGGTCCCTACGGTACCCTGCCAGCAACCCTCTGCCCCCACGGAGTCGAACGATGAAAACGCTGTTGCTGGTGACGTGCGTGGCGGTGCTGTCCGGGTGTCTGACCCCCAAGGCCCTGCAGGACGGCAAGAACGCCCGCGAGATGGGCATCGCCTACCTCAGTGAGGGGAACGACGCCTTCGCGGTGACCGAGCTGAAGAAGGCGGTCAAACACAACCGATGGGACCACGAGTCCTGGCACGGGTTGGGGCTGGCGTACTTCGCCGGCGGCCACCACGACCTCGCCGAAGAGGCCTTCAACAAGGCGCTGGAGCTCAACCCCGAGTTCACCCAGGCGACGATGAACCTCGGGTCGCTGTACCTGGAGACGGGCCGCTGGGACGAGGCGATCACCGCGTTGACCGCGGTGCTGGAGGATCCCGAGTACCGCGAGCCGGGTCGCGCCCGCCACAACCTCGCCTGGGCGCACTTCAACAAGGGCGAGTACGGGCCGTCGCGGAAGGGCTACCGCGACGTGCTTCGCGAGTTCCCCCAGTTCTGCCCCAGCCTCGTCGGGCTGGGCCGCGTCGATGAAGCCGAAGGCAAGCTCTCGGACGCCCTCGCCCGCTACCAGCAGGCCGTGGAGTGCAACCCCACCGACCTCAACAGCATCGCGCTGCTGGGCATGGTGGAGGCCCGCCTCGACCTCGTCGGGGACGCCTGCTTGCACCTGTCGACGGTCAAGGACGGCGACCCCTACGGGGAGCTCAGCGCCCAGGCCGACGAGTTCCTCAACATGTTGGACTGCGCCTCGGTTTCCAAGCTCTAGGAGCCTCCTCCCGCCATGCCTCAGGACCGCCAGCAGCTCCTGGTGACGTCGCTGCGCCGGTTCGTCCGGCGCGGAGCGAACGATCACGTGCGCCGGCTGGTGGAGAAGGCGCGGGCCGAAGACGTCGCCGCGGCGCTCAGCGAGTTGATGTACCGCGAGGCCCGGAGCGTCTTCGAGCTGACCCTGATCGACCCCGTCTCGGCGGCCGGGATCGTGGCCGCCTACGAGTCGGATCTGACCGAGCTGATCGGCGGGCTGACCGGTGAGCAGCTCGTCCCCGTGTTCGCGGAGCTCGCTCCGGACGACGCGGCGGACATCCTCCAGGAGCTGGATGAGGACCTCCGAGCCGCGATCCTCGACGGGATCGCGGACGAGGAGCAGGAGGTCGTTGAGGAGCTGATGCAGTACGCCGAGGACTCGGCGGGCGGCATCATGTCGCCGGACTTCTTCGCCCTCGACAAGGAGCTGACCGCCCGCGAGGCGATCGTCGCGCTGCAGGAGAACGAGGACGCCGAGTCCGCCTTCTACGTCTACTGCGTCAACGAGGAGGGCACGCTGGTGGGGGTGCTGTCCCTGCGCCAGCTGCTGATGCGTCCGCCGCACACCCAGCTCAAGGACATGATGGTCAGCGACGTCATCTCCGTGCCGGTGTCGCAGGACCAGGAGGACGTGGCCCGCATCGTCGCCAAGTACGACCTCATCGCGTTGCCGGTGACCGACGAGTTCAACAAGCTCGTCGGCATCATCACCGTGGATGACGTCATCGACGTGCTCCGCGACGAGGCGACCGAGGACATGATGCTCATGGCCGGCGTCGGCGATGAGGACGTGGCCCTCGCCTCGACGATCGGCGCGGTCCGCACCCGCCTGCCGTGGCTGCTCGCGGCGGCCGGCGGCGGGCTCGGGGCGGCGGTGATGATCGGCTTCTTCGAGGGCGAGCTGAAGATGCGGGCGCAGCTGGCCGCGTTCATCCCCATCGTCATGGGGCTGGGCGGCAACATCGGTGTGCAGGCCTCCACCATCGTCGTGCGCGGCATCGCCATGGGGCAGCTGGAAGCGGGCAAGTTCCTCTCGGCGCTGTGGCACGAGCTGAAGGTGGTCGCGATCATCGCGGTGATCTGCTCGACCCTGGTCGCCGGGTTGAGCCTGACGATGAGCGGCGCGGCCGTCGACATGGCCGGTGCGGTGGCGACGTCCCTGCTGGTGGTGATGACGCTGGGGGCGCTCCTGGGCACGGCGGTGCCGATGCTGAGCCACCGCTTCGGCATCGATCCGGCGGTCGCCACGGGACCGATCCTGACTACCGCGATCGACCTCTTCGGGGTCTTGATCTACTTCCTCATCGCCAAGGCCTGGCTCGGGATTTGAAGGCCTTCCTTCTCCGCCAGACCAACTACCGCGACGCCGATCGCATCGTCACCCTGCTGACCGCCGAGTCCGGCCGCCTGGACGTGAAGATCCCGCGGGCGCGGGCCAGTCGGAAGCGGTTCGGGGGCCTGGATCTGTTCGTGCTCGCCAACGTCGTGCTGGAGACGCGGGGGGCGCCGCGACTCAAAGAGGCGGCTCCGCTCCGCTCGTTCGACGGCATTCGGCTGGACGTCGTGCGGCTGGGGTTGGCGTCGTACGCGGCTGAGCTGGCGGCGACGGCGGCCCAAGCCGATCACCCCGCCCCCGATCTCTTCCGCCTCACCGAGGCCGCGTTCGATTCGTTGGACGTGGCCGACGCGGAGTTCGACGTCGGCGGGCTCGGGTGGGCGCGGGGCTTCGAGTTGAAGCTCCTGCACGTGCTCGGGGTGCGCCCCTCACTGCGCCAATGCGCCGCCTGCGGAGAGCCGGCGGGGGCGCCCGTGGGCTGGTCCGTGTCGGCCGGCGGCGTATTGTCCGGAGACTGCCGCCAGGAGGATCGTCTGACCCAGTCCGTCTCACCCGCCGTCATCGCCCGCCTCGACGAGGCGCTGCGCCGCCCGCTCAAGGAGCAGGGGGCCGTGGCGTGGGCCCGCGGGGAGCACCGTGAGGCGCGGTCGATGATGCGGACGTTTGTCGGCGAGCACGTCGGCATCCGGGAGCGGGCGCTGGCGTTCCTGGACCAGATGGTCCCGCTGCTGCTGGTTGGGCTGGTGTTCGTGCTCAGCGGATGCCCCAGCTACGTGCCCCCCGAGGACGTTCGGCTGCAGGGTTGGCTGCTGAACACGCCGACGCCGCCGGAGGACGGGACCCTCGAGGCGCTGACGGTCTCGGGCGCGACCGCCGATGCGTACTCCGACAACGGCACGCTGCTGGTGGAAGGGGCGAACCCGTTCGCGGACTTCGCCAACTACTGGCGCTTCGATCCGCTGCCCCCCGAGACCGCCGTGCACGTGGTGTTCGGGCCGCCGGAAGCCGCCGAGGACGAGGTCGACTACGTCACCACCGTGCTGTCGGGCCGAACCGCCCTCGAAGACCTGTTCGTCGATGACGGCACGTTCCACCTGTGGTCTCGCGCCGACGCGACGAACTGGGTGGCGCAGTGGCGGGCGGTCACCGACCCCACGATCCCCGGTCCCACGTTCGACCCCGAGCTCGAGGGGGAGGGCGGCATCGCCTACGGCCAGGTCAGCAACGCGGCGGACTACGAGGGCTACCGGATCGTGGTCCGCGATGGCGCCGGCCTCGACCGCGGCGCCTTCTACACGGACGACGAGGGCGCTCCCATCGAAGGGGAGGGGCTGTCCGCCGAGGGCACGTTCGTGGTGCTGGGGCTGTCCCCCGGCCCGGCCGAGATCATCGTCGGGCGGCCCGATGGGAGCACGCTGGAGCGGAGCTTCGCGACCCGGGTGGAAGAGGACGGGGTGACCAGCCTCGTGGGCTTCGCGATCGTCGACTAGTTCTCGTCGCGCAGGCGGCCAGCGCGAGGGCGAGCAGAAGCAGGAGCAGGAGCAGGAGCAGGAGCTGCAGTCGGGTCCGCATGGCGCGCAATGTCCAGACGCCCCCCGGGCCCTGCCAGGGCATCCCGGCGGGTGCTAGCATCTGCCTCCCATGCGCCTCTTCGCCGCCCTCGCCATCGCGTCCGCCGTCGCCCTTCCTGCTGTTGTTTCCGCGCAGGACCGGCCTGCCCCCAGCTGTGCCTGGAGGACCGCCGCCGCGGACGGTACGGCCGACGACCCGACGGGGGACCCAGGCGCTCCCTGGGACCCCGCCCGCCGCCTGAACGACGCCGGCTGGCGCCAGGTCGAGGAGCACTTCCAGGCTCACCACTTCGGCCTCTTCAGCGCCGAAGACGTGGCCGCCCTGGAGTCCACCCCCGGCGTCGCCCTGGGCGTGCTCCACCCCCTTCCGGACGAGGTCGATGGGCACGGCCGGCTGGCCCGGCCGGAGGAGGCCGCGCCGGTCCAATGGCCGGACCGGATCGCGCCCACGGACCTGGTGTTGGTCGCCGTCGGCAACGCTCGCCCCGGCGAGGACTGGGTCCTGCACCCCGCCGGGATCACGGCTGACGGCCCCGTCGCCCCCATCGCCGGGCCCGCCACCGCGCCGACCGACCCCAGCGTGACCGGCTTCTACCGGGTGCACCGCCTCGTCGGCGGGAGCCCCGAGACCTGGCGGAACAGCGCGTGGGCCCCCCGCCGCCTCGACATCAACGCCCTCGAGCTGGAGACCGAGCTCGCCCTCAGCAGCGAGGCGGTCGCGCTGGAGGGGCCCGAGGACGCCGGCGGGAGCCCGCAGGTCCTCGCCAGCGGCACGTTCAGCGTCCGCACCCGGACCACGGATCGCCTCGACGCGCCCCTGATCGTGAACCTCAGCCTGCGCGGGCCGGGGAGCTCCTTGTTCATCCTCGAGGTGCTCCCCCGCGGCGACGAGATCCCCGCGTCGGGGTCCCGCAACGTGCGGGTCGACCAGCGGCTCGACTTCCAGATCCTCGCGCCCCCGTCGACGTTGTCGGAGTCCGCGTTCACCCGCCAGCTGCTCCCCCCGGGGCAGGCCATCGTCATCGAGGTCGCCGCCGAGATTGTCTCCTTCGCGGGGCAAGAGGGCGGCGTGGACCTCGACCTCGGGCTGTCGTCCGAGGGCTTCAGCGTGGCTCCCGGCGAAGCCGTCGTGTTCTCCCCGGTGGAGGTCCTCCCCCGGGACGTCGTCCAGCGCTCGGTGTGGCTCGAGATCTGGCGGCCCGACCCCGCCCGGGAGTAGCGCCGTGTCCCTTTCGCCCGCCGCGGAGATGATCCGTCAGTACCACCCGCTCCTTCGCCCGCTCCGGGACTACGAGCTGTACGACGCCACGGTCGAGGCGGACACCACGCCCGCGGGGCGGGTCCTCGACCTCGCGGATGCGCCCTCGGGGGTGCTCGTGCTCGGGGGCAAGCCCCCCCTCCATCGCCCCATCGACGCCCGCATCTTCTGCGCCACCGACTGCGAGTGGTTCTTCATCCCTGCCGCGGACGACCTCGGCGCGCTGGGCGTCACCGAGACGGATCCGGTAGCCCGCGGGTTGCGGGAGCAGCTCCGCCTCCTCGAGGGCGACTTCCTGCTTCAGCTCACCCGGTTCGGGCCGCTGCGGCACCTCTCCTACGACGCCGTGCGGCTGCTCGCCTACTTCTTCGAGATCAAGCGGCATCGCCCTGGCGAGACGGTGCTCGTGGCCGGCGACGAGGCGCGCCCCACGCTCGTGCTCGAGGGGGCGCTGAAGGGGCCCGGGGGTACGTTCCCCCCTGGCTCCGTGCTGTTCGAAGAGCAGTTCTGCGTCGGCCCCGGGGGACCCACCATCCCCGCGGACTTCGTGGCCCGCGGGCGCACGGTCACGGCGGAGCTGCCAACCAACGCGTACAGCGACCTCCTCCCCCTCGACGATCGCATCCTCGCCCGCCACGACGAGCGCTGGGCCCTGCAGTGGAACGCGGTGGTCGGGGAGCCGACCGAGGCCGCCCCGGACGCGCAGACCATCGCGCTGAACCTGGTGGCCCGGGAGGGGACCGGCGATGGGCCGCTGTCGCCCGCGATCTCGGTGCTCGTGCTGGACGCGGATGGACCCGCGCTGGAGGCCCGCGCCGCTCAGACCGGCTGGGACCCGATCCCGGTCGTCTCCACCATGGCCCCGCCGCCGGTCGGCGAGAGCCCGCTCTGGGCGAACGTGGGGTGACCGTCATCGGCCTGGATCCCACCGCGTTCACCTCGGAGGCGGCGGTGCGCAAGCTCATCAAGGACACGGACCTGTGGATCCACGCCACGGGCCGGTTCGACAAGGTGGTCGTGCGGCTCCCCCGGGTGGGGCCGCAGTGGAAGCCCGTCATCGAGCGCTCCATCTCGGTCGACGTGATCACCGACGACCTCATGGATCCGCTGCCGGAGCTCGTCGGCACCGAGTTGGACGTGGTGCGGGTCGCCCGTCCGCGCTCGGGGGAGGGGTTCCGGACCGCGGCGCACACCCCCTTCATCACGCTGCCGCGCGACAGCAAACCGACGACCGAGTTCTGGCAGACCGGCCAGCCGTGGGGGGCATGACATGGGCCTGATCAGCTTTCTCATCGGATCGGCCGAGGCCGCCGTGACGCTCGTCAAGGGGCCGGACCCCAACGACGCCACCGACGCCACGACCGCCAGCAACGCGGCGCTCAAGCGGTTGGCGCGCATGAACAACGGCGAGTCGATCGCGGTGTCGCTGGCCGGCGGCGGGGCCTGGGGCTTCGGCCACATCGGCCTCATCGAGCACCTCGCCGACCAGGGCATCCCCACGGACTTCGTCTCCGGCGTCAGCTCCGGGTCGATCGTGGCCGCCCTGCACGCGTGGAAGACCACCGCCCAGGGGACCGGCGCCACGGGCATGCAGGAGCTGCGGAAGCGTCATCGCCAGGCGCTCCCGGTGACGATGACCTGCGTCGTGACGATGTCCGGGCTGGAGCGCTGGATCACCAGCGTCACCGGCGGCACGACCGACACCCAGACCGAGTCCGCGTGCCTCTCGTTCCACACCCGGGTGTTCACGGGCGAGCCGGCCACGACCGGCGGGACGACCCTCGGGGAGGGGACCGCGGCGGCGTCCTCGATGCCTCCGTTGTTCGCGCCGAAGGACTACCAGGGCGACCCCGTGATCGACGGCGGCTTCTCCTACAACCTGCCCACGCTGACCCAGATGCGGGCGGCCAGCGGCACGATGCCCTACTTCATCGCGAGCAACCCGATTCCGAAGCAACTGGGGGGGCCGGCCAAGACCCTGGGGCAGTCCTTCCTCACGAAGCGGGGGATCCTGCGCCGGATCCGCGACGTCAGCTACGGCGTCTTCCACCTGCTGCGCACCAGTTCCGATCTGCAGGCGTCGCACGCCGAGCTGCTGTTCGCCCCCGATCTGCACTGCTGGACCCCGATCGACTTCTCCAAGATGGTGGAGCTGGCCGATCGTGGGTACGTCGAGGCGAAGTCACGCCTCAGCGGCCCCAACGATCCGCAGTGGTCGTACCAGTGGTGGATCATCGGCAACAACTCGGCCAGCGCGCAGTACCTCACCCCGTCGTCGGTGCCCCCGCCGACCGTGCCCCTGGTGACCACCCCGTGTCCGTGAGGTCGAGCCAAGCCATCCGCCTCCTGGGCGTGCCCCTCGATCTCGGCGCAGGCCGGCGCGGCGTCGACATGGGTCCTTCGGCCCTCCGCATCGCCGGCATCGGGGAGGCGCTGACCGCCCTGGGCCATTCCGTGGAGGACGGCGGCAACGTCTCGGTGCCCCAGCGGGAGACCACCCCCGTGGGGGACCCGACGCTCCGCTACCTCGGACCCATCGCCCAGGTCTGCGGGGATCTGTACGCGCGCACCGCCGCGGCGATCGCCGCCGGTCGGGTCCCGCTGGTGCTCGGCGGCGACCATTCCCTGGCGGTCGGTTCCGTGGCGGCCGCGGCGGATGCCGCGCGCGCGGCGGGGGGACGGCTCGGCCTCGTCTGGCTGGACGCCCACGGCGACATGAACACGGGAGCCACTTCGCCGACCGGGAACGTGCACGGCATGCCGCTGGCGGCGCTGCTGGGCGACGGTCCGGAGTCGATGACGAAGCTCGGAGACCGCTTCCCCGCGGTGGATCCGGGGGACGTCGCCCTCATCGGGATCCGCGCGATCGACCGTCGGGAGGCGGACTCGATCCACGCCACGGGGGTGAACGCGTACACGATGCGGCACGTCGACGAGCACGGCATCTACGACACGGTCACCGCCGCCGTCGCCGCCCTCAAGAAGCGCGGCTGCACCCGGCTGCACGTCTCCTTCGACGTCGACTTCATCGATCCGAGTATCGCCCCCGGCGTCGGCACCCGCGTGCCCGGCGGCCCCACCTACCGCGAGGCACATCTGGTGATGGAGTTGCTTGCGGACACGGGGATGGTTACTTCCGTGGACGTGGTCGAACTCAACCCGTGCCTGGACCGAGAAAACGCGACGGCGGTGCTGTCCGTCGAGCTGCTGACGTCCCTGTTCGGCAAGCAGATCCTCTAAGTCCGTGGAAGTCCTCAAGAACGTGCTGATGAACTGGGTGCTCCCGGTCGTCGTGCTGTTCATCGTGCTCACCGGCTACCAGGCCTTCACCGCCCCCGAGGTCGAGCTCGACGGGGAAGGGCTCGCCCCCGACTTCACCCTCATGGACACCTCCGGCGCGCCGGTGTCGCTGTCCAACTTCCGGGGCCAGGAGGTCGTCGTCAACTTCTGGGGCACGTGGTGCGGCCCCTGCAAAGCGGAGCTCCCGGGGCTGAACCGGTTCGCCCGCAAGAACCCCAACGTGGTCGTGCTCGGGCTGGCCGTCGACAGCGGCGATCCGCCCGAGCTGCTCGCCGCCAAGGGCACGCTCGACATCCCCTTCGAGGTGCTGGACTGCACCGGGAAGGTCAAGCGCCAGTGGGGTGTGACGAAGGTGCCGACGACGTTCCTGGTGGATGGTGAGGGCGTGCTCCGCAAGAGCCACGTCGGCGTGATCACGCCCGTCCAGCTCGCCGCCTGGGTCGACTAGGGCAGGGACCTCACCAGCCGGAAGCCCGTGTTGTCGTAGCCCACGTTCGGGGGATCGGCGGTGCGCGTGGTGACGCGGCAGTCCTCGACCCGACTTCCCCAGCCTCCGCCGCGGCTCGCCTTGTCCTCTTCGTCGTCGCTGCCGAGCGGATCCGTGACCGCCTTGCGGCCGTAGCCGCCGTACCAGTCGTCGGTCCACTCCCAGACATTGCCCTGCATGTCGTGCAGCCCCCAGGCGTTGGCCTCGAGCTGCGCGACGGAGTGGGGTGCGCCCTCGCTGGTGCCACAGAACCAGGCCCGCTGGGCGAGCACCGGATCGCCCGCGCAGTTGCGCGCCTGCACGCCGCCGCCGGGGTGGCCTTCGGTGCTGCCGGCGCGGGCCGCCCACTCCCACTCCGCCTCGGTGGGCAGCCGCCAGCCGGTGCACGACGGGTCGTGGCAGGCCTCCAGGCCGTCCCGCGCGCTGCGCCAATCCGCGAACGCGACGGCGTCGTGCCAGCTCACAAGCACCACCGGGTGGGTGGGGCCGAAGACGTCGCCGTGGGGGGTGGGGGGGCTGCGCCAGGAGACGCCTTCGGCGCGGGTGTGGCCGTTCTCGACCTGGCCCCAGCCGGCGCGCTCGACGTCGGTGACGTGGGCGGTGGCGGCGACGAACGCCTCGAACTCGGAGCGTGTGACCTCGGTGCGGTCCATCAAGAACCCGCGGGTGAGCGTCACGCGGTGGGTCGGCCCCTCGTCCTCCTCGCGGGCGGGATCCTCCTTGGGCGCGCCCATGGTGAAACTGCCCGGGGCGATGACGACGGTGGTGGCGGGGGCGTCGGCGGTCGGCATCGGCTCCGCCACGCTCGGTTCGACGGGCGCCTCCCCCCGGCAGCCAGCGGCCGCGAGGCAGGCGAGCCCGGTCAGGAGCAGTGCACGCACCCCGACAGGGTGATGGATGCGGTCGGTGGCGTCGAGTACGCTGCCGCGATGACGGAGTCGGGGCGACGAGGCCTGCGGAGGGGGCGGCTGATCGCGTTCACGGTGCTCGTGCCGGCGCTGGTGCTGGGGGGCCTGCACCTCTGGGCCGAGGAGCAGGGCCGGGGACCCTGGCTTCGCGATCTCCTCCTCGAAGACGTCACCCTCACCGTCGTGCAGGACCTGCTCGAGCCGGACGGCGACGGCTGGAGGACCACCACCTACGCCGAGATCAACGCCCCCCAGGGCACGCTCGCGCCCAACCGGGACGACCACCTCCAGGTCCTCGCCCTGGGGGGAAGCTTCGCCTTCGGCGACCCCTACGGCGCCCCCGGCATCCCCGGGGAGGCGGGCGGGATCCCGTGGTGGCTGGAGCAGCGGCTCGGCGGCCGCGGCGCGGTCCTCAACCTCGCCGGCATGGGCGACTCCGCCTCCCGGGTCGCGGGCAAGGCCGAGCGGTTGGCCGAGCGGGTCGACGTGATCGTGGTCGCGACGGGCAACAACGAGTACCCGGTGGCGGCCCCGTCGCGGCGTCGGCAGGCGATGCGGCGGTTCGCGTTGGTGCGCCGGATGGGGGTGCTCCTGGGGGAGAAGCGCGATCGCTACCCCATCCCCGACCTCGCCGCGCTGTACGCCGACGGCCCCCCCGAAGAAGCCCTCCGGACCCGGTTCAGGGAGTCCCTGGAGCGCGTCGCCGCGGCGGGGAAGGCGCACGGCGTACCGGTGCTGCTGGCGACGCTCCCCAACAACCTGTGGTGGGCGCTGTCGGATCTGGGCGAGGGGCTGACCCCCGACGCCGCCGCCTGCGTGGGCCCGCTGGCCGACGTGCTCCAGGCCGACCCGGACTCCCCCACGGCCGCCTGGGTGGCGCAGCAGGTCGCGGACCCGGAGTCGGCCGCGCACCCCGATCTGGTCGGGGGGGCCCTCGCCGTCGCGGGCCGTCCGGCCGAGGCGATCCCGCTGCTGGAGCGCGCCGCGGAGGCCCGCCCGCTGCTCATCCGGCCGTCGCTCAACGTCATCGTGCGGGAGGTCGCGAACCGCCACCGGGGCGTGCACCTCGTCGACCTCCAGGTGCGCGCTCAGGCCGACAGCGCGCCGAGCGTGCCCGGCCCCGACCTGTTCGTGGACACCTGCCACCTCCACTGGCGTGGCTACCGGGCGATGGCGGAGGAGTTCGCGGCGGCGCTGCTGGAACTCGGGCTCGTCGATGCGCTGGATGCGGCCCCGGATCCGGCCGACGCAGGGCTCGACCCGATCCCCGAGGTGCCGCCGTGGACCCACCCGGGGCAGCCCTGGGGCTGTCCACCCGGCATCCCGGCTCCGTAAGGGGATCGAGATCGGCTATCTTGCCGCCCGTGCAGGACAACAAACACCAGAAGAGACGCCTCGTGGCGCGCTACGTAATCGCCGCTTCGATCATCCCGATCGGCGTCGCGTGTGGCGTCGGAGGCCTGGCCCAGAACTGGTCCCGCAAGGTGCGCGGGCGGCCTCGCCGCACGGCCCCCCAGCCGGTGGGCGTGCCCGACGGCTCCGGCCTCCGCAAAGTCGGCTAGAGCAGCATGACGGCACCCTGGTTCGCCGATGGGCGGCCCGTTCTGATCACCGGTGGCCGAGGATTCCTCGGGAGCCACCTCGCCCTCCGCCTCGCCGCGCTCGCCCCCGACGGGTGCGAGGTCGTGAGCGTCGACAACGGCACCCGCGACTGCTTCGCCTCCCTCGGCATCGAGCCGCCTTCGAACCTGCGCTTCATCGAGGGCGACGTGCGCGATCCCGGCGCCTGGCTGGAGCAGGTCGGCGACCCCTCGGTCGTCATCCACTGCGCCGCGCTGGCGGGGGTCTCGACCTACTACAAGTCGCCCGCGTCGGTGCTTCAGGTCAACGGCCTGGGCACCTCGCGCCTGCTGGACGCGCTGACCGCCCGGCGGGCGCCGGACCTGTTCGTCAACCTCTCCACGTCGGAGGTCTACGGCCGGGACGCCGCCGGGGCCGACGAAGACGGTCCCACCCCCGTCGGCCCCGTCCACGATCCCCGCTGGACGTACGCCGCCTCGAAGGTCTTCGGAGAGCAGCTCGTGCTGCACCACGAGGGCGTGACCCAGAAGGTGTCGGTACGCCCCTTCAACGTCTACGGCCCCGGCCAGGTGGGCGAGGGCGCGATCCGCAACTTCTCCGAGGCGGCGGTGCGCGGCCAGCAGCTCAGCGTGACCGGTGACGGCTCGCAGTCGCGGGCCTGGATCTACGTCGACGACTTCGTGGACGCGGTGATGACGCTGGCGGAGACGCCGTCGGCGTGGGGCCGGACCTACAACGTCGGCAACCCCGACACGTTGGTCGGCACGCTCGCGCTCGCCGAGGAGATCAACGAGCTCGCCGGCAATGCCGCGGGGGTCAAGCTCGTACCCCACCCCGGGCAGGACGTGCGGGCCCGCTGGCCGCGCACCGAGCGGCTGATCGCGGCCACCGGATGGCAGGCCCAGGTGGGGCTGACCGAAGGGTTGCGGCGGACGGTCGCCTTCTGGCGGGAGCGCGCGGGGCAATGACTGAAGAAACCGACGAGAGCGGAGCGATCAAGCTCCTTCGCAAGGTGCCCCCCATCGCCGGCCTCCCGGGGCCCGCGGTGGCCCTCATCGGCTTGGGGATCGCGGCCTTCGCGGGGCTGATCCTGCTGGATGTCATCGGGCTGATCCTGGGGCTGCTGTACCGCGGCCTCGGCGGCTTCCTCACCGTGATCCTGGTGTCGCTGATCAGCGCGTACCTGCTCGATCCGATCATCGACCGGTTTGAGCGCGCGGGCTGGACCCGAACCCGCGCCATCGGCGTCAGCCTGTCCCTGTTCATCGCCTTCGACATCCTCGCGATCCTCCTCCTGGTGCCGTACGTGGTCAGTGAGATGGCCGACGTGACGGCCAACTTCGCCAACTACGGGGAGCAGCTGGAGACCAGCGCGCTGGCGCTGGAAGCGAAGATCGAAGAGGTCACCGGGCGCTCCATCGACTTCGGCTTCAGCTCGGCGGCGGCGGAGCTGCCGGCGCTGCTGGAGAAGCTCCCCGAGGGGGCGCTCGACCCGGTCGGTGCCATCCTCAAGACGATCTCCGGTTGGTTCGGCGGCGTCTTCGGCTTCCTCTTCCAGTGGGCCCTGTTCCCGATCTTCGTGTTCTTCTTCCTGCGGGATTGGGACCAGATGAAGCAGTCGCTGTTCGGGCTCATCCCGTTCCGCTTCCGCAAGTCGGTGCTCGCCAGCTACGTCGAGATCGACGCGAAGATGGCCCAGTTCCTGCGAGGTCAGTTCTCGCTCTGCTGCATCCTCGCGGTGCTCTACGCAGCTGGACTGGGCATCTTCACCGACATCGACCTGGCCGTCCTGATTGGGGTCACGGCGGGCTTGCTGTTCATCATCCCGTACTTCGGCACAGCCGTCGGGGTCATCGCCGGGACGACGCTCGCGGTGCTGAAGTTCGGGGTCTCGTTCGAGATCCTCAAGGTCTGGGCCGTGTTCGGCGTGGTGCAGGGGATCGAAGGCGCGTTCCTGACGCCCAAGATCGTCGGCGACTCGGTCGGGCTCCACCCGGTCGTGGTGATGCTGGCGTTGGTCGTCGGCGCCAACCTGTTCGGCTTCCTCGGCATCCTCCTGGGCGTGCCCGTCGCCGCCGCGCTGCAGGTCCTGATCGCCAAGGGGGTCGCCCGCTACCGCGAGACCGAGTTCTTCCGCGAGGGCGAAGAGGGAGCCCCGGCCGCCGCCGACGTGCCGTGAGGCTCGAGCACCGCCACCTCGGCGGGGTTGGCTACGACACGGCGTGGGCCCTGCAGCAGGAGCTTCGCGCCGAGCGCATCGAGGGACGCGGCCACGACGTACTGCTCACCCTGGAGCACGACCCGCCGGTGCTCACGGCCGGCCGACGCGCCACCCCCGAAGGCTTGCGCGACGCCGACGGCATGCAGCAACGCACCGTCGAGCGGGGCGGGGAGTGGACCTACCACGGCCCCGGCCAGCTGGTCGGCTACCCCATCGTCGCGATCGGCGGATGGAAGCTCCGCGTCACGGACTTCGTGGCGGGGCTGGAGACGGCCATGGCGACGATCGCGCGCCGTTCCATGGAGCGATCCGGCGCCGCCCTCGACGGCGTGGTCATCGGCCGCCGCTGCGGCTTCCCCGGGGCCTGGACCCACGGCCCGCGAGGGGCGGCGAAGCTCGGCGCTGTCGGCGTGCACTTCCGCCGGTTCGTCTCGATGCATGGGCTGGCCCTGAACCTCGACCCCGACCCCTGGGGGTTCGACCGGATCGTGCCCTGCGGCTTGAGCGACGAGGTGCTGTCGGTGCGCCGCCTGATCGCCCGCTACGACGGGGACGAAGCGGCCGTTCCGAACGTCGAGGAGGCCGCCGGCTGGCTCGCGGAGCTGCTCCCCCAGGCCTGGCGCGGTGAGGTGGAGGTGCCTTCGTGGGACGCCTGATCGGCCTGCTCTGCGCCGTGCTCGGCACGGGCTGCACGATCCCCATCCCGACGCGCCCCCCGATCTTCGACGAGGTCTCCTGCGAGGGGGCCGATCGCGTGGTTGATCCCTCGAACAGCAACGCTTCGGACGCCAACACGTGCGGTCCCTGGGACCCCTGCGCGACGATCGCGACGGCGCTGCTCTTCACCCTCGGCGGCGAGGAGCTGTGCGTGATGCCCGGCCTCTACAACGAGCGGGTCTGGCTCTCCACCGGGGGCGCCGCCGCCGAGACCATCACCGTTCGGGCCGCCCAGGCCGCCGTGATGCCCGACGGCAGCCTCGCGGAGGTCGATCTCATCGCCCAGATCGCGGGGGTCGAGGTGTCCGGACCGACGCCGATTCGGATCGAGGGCTTCCGGATCCGCAGCGCGGCGCCCTTCGAGGACGACAACTGGCCCGCCTGCGCCGCGATCGCGGCCCACGACGGCAACGTGACGATCGACTCAGTCCACATCCTGGGGGCCGTCTGCAACGGCGTCCGGATCGAAGGCGGGGGACCGGACGCCCGCTCGAGCATCACCAACAGCCGGATCGACGACACCGGCTTCCGCGCCATCGAAGCCGCGGGCGACGGCCTCGTGGTGGAGGACAACCTCATCTTCCGGGTGACCTACCGGGAGACCTTCGCGGACGCCTGCGAGGTGCCCGAGGCCGACGGGATCGGCCTGCGCGGGAGCGACGCCCGCATCCGCGGCAACCGCTTCGAGGACCTGGGCCGGCACCTGGACCACGCTCCCTGGAACGAAGCCGTCTGCGGGGTGCTCGATCCCGACCTGGAGCCGGTCCCCCACGTCGACTGCCTGCAAGCCCCGGCGGGCGCGGACGGGCTGATCTTCGAACAGAACCGCTGCTTCTTCGAGCACGACGCCGCCGACGTGGGCGAGAGCTCTCCGGGGCATGCGGTCATCGTGCGGTCCCCCGCCGAGGGGCTGGTGGTGCGGAACAACGTCTTCGGCTCGGCCGTCGCGATGCCGGTCTCGATCGGAGCCATCGGCAGCGACGTCGCCGGGGCGCGCATCACGAACAACACGTTCGTCCGCCTGGGCGAGCCCACCACCGACGGCGTCGCCCTGAACCTCACCGAGGGCGACGGGGGTGCGATCACCGACCTGCTCGTGTCGAACAACCTCTTCGTGGACCAGGACTCCGAGGCCAACGCCTTCCTGCGGTGCGGCTACGACTGCGCGTCCGAGGTCACGTTGGAGTCGAACCTCGTCTGGTACTCACGGCCCCGGCCCGACGGCTTCTACGAGGCCAACCCGGGCGATGTGCTCGCCGCGCCGACCTTCGCGGACGCCGAGGGTCGGGACTTCCGCCTCGTTCCCGGCTCGCCGGGAAACGGAGACGGGGCCGACCTCAGCGGGCTCGGCTACGACGTTGATCTGGAGGGAGCGCCCCGCACGGTCCCGTGGGACATGGGCGTGTACGAGGCTGACTGAGGATCAGGGGTCGCCGCGCTGCAGCCGCGTGATGTTGTTGCCGCACTTGGGGCAGGTGCGGTGGTACTTGCTCACGTTCCCCTGCCAGCCGCAGCCGAGGCAGCTGGCGGGCGCGAGGTTGTCCGATCCGGCGGTCTTCTTCCCGCCGAACATGAAGCGGCCGATCGTGAACAAGCTCGAGATGCCGATGAGGGCCAGCCCCCACTCCTGGACCGTCAGCGGTCCGACCTGCGTTTCCAACATCGCTCAAGGATAGAGAACCTCGTACACGAGGGCGAACTCGTCCTCGTACCGAAGCGCCAATCCGGGGTCTGCGGCGAGCGCTTCGCGGGCGCCTGGATGGGGGAGGCGGACGAGGGCCCAGCCCGCGCCGAAGGTGCTCCGGATGGCGTCGGATCGTTTGCCGTCGTAGGCCCCCCCGAGGGAATCGAAGAGCCGCCAGCGGTCGGGATCGTGCAGGTACAGGAAGTGGGGATCGAGCCCCACGACGTACGTGAACTCGGGGGCGTGGAAGACCCACTCGGGGAAGTCGTTCCAGTGGAAGTGGAAGACCGCGCTGCCCGGCTCCGCGACGGTGCGGAGGAACGCCGCCGCGCCCGCGGCCTCGTCCGGATGGGGCTCTTCGACGACGACTCGGGCGAGCACCGCCGAAGAAGACAGGAGCAGGCCGATCGCGAGCATGCCGGCGAGGGCGCCCCGGCTCCGGGGGGTCTCCAGGGGGGCGCCGACCCGGGCGTCTCGCACCGCCACGCCGAGGGCGAGGAACGACAGCGGCACCGCGTACTCGATGAACTTGCTCCCGCCCAGGATCGCCCCCGTGGCTCCCCCCGCCAGGGCGATGAGGGTGAGCCCGAGCCGACTCCGGACCGGGGCGCGGGCCTGCAGCGCGATGGCGGCGCCGAGGGCGAGGGCTCCTCCCAGGGCCGGTCCCAGGAACCAGTGCAGCCCGCCGTCGGTCCACTCCAGCCCGACGGGCAAGGCCTCGCGGTTGCCCACCTTCTCGACCACGTGCTGCCACGCGAACCGGAAGGTGCGGGGGAAGTGAGGGTGGAACGTCAGCCCCGCCCCGAGCCCCGTGACGACGGCCAGCGGCCCCCGCCACTCCAGCTTGCGCTCCGTGGCTCCGACGATGGCGACATGCGCGGCCGCGACCGCGAGCAGCCCGAGGGCGACGTGGTAGGTCGCCATGTACAGCGCCGCGACGGCCAGCAGGAGCCGGTGCCGCTCGGCGCTGAGGGCGCCCGTCGCGACCACCAGGAAGGCCAGCGACAGCGACTGCGTGCGCGGCATCTCCATGCGCAGCAGGAACAGCCAGGAGACGGCAAAGGGGGCCACCGCGAATGCGGCGGGCGCGGGCACCCTCTCGGTCCGGAGCAGGCGCCACAGCGCGAACGCGGCCGTCGCGGCGAACGTGGCGGCGGCGGCCTTGGCGGCGACGGCGCCGTCCAGGAGCCACGCAAACGGCGCCATGAGGAGGTGGAACAGCAGCTGATGGTCGACCCAGCCGTCAGCGAAGACCGAATGGGGCATCCACGGCATCCCCCCGCCGAACACCCGCTCGGCGGCGCGCACGTGGAAGTACCCGTCGGACCCGATCAGCGGAGCGAAGCTGAACTGCAAGGCCAGGGAGGCCAAAAGCACCCCGGCCGCAAATGCAGCGTCGCTCCGGTCCAGTTTGGGGGTCGCAATTGACACCGATAATCTCGTTGGTATCTTCCCGGCCTTCGAAGGCACGTAGCTCAGTGGGAGAGCACTACCCTGACGCGGTAGGGGTCGCGAGTTCAATCCTCGCCGTGCCTACCAATTGAAAGAAGCCCGGGCCTCGGCCCGGGCTTTCTTTCTTGGCTGTGGGCTTTGGGCTGTGGGCTTTGGGCTGTGGGCTTTGGGCTGTGGGCTGTGGGCCGCATGGGCGGTCAGCCCTGGAGGGACTTGGCGAGGAGTCGGAGGTGGGCGGCGCCGGCGCTGTCGGGGCCTCGCTGGGCCGCCAACGCGTCGTGTGCTTCGGTCATCGCCGCCCCCATCTCGAGGTGGCGGTGGGCTCCCTCCTGGGCGACCGCCCAGGCCCGCGCGCCGTCCACCAGCGCCCGCGACGCGTCGTCCAGGTTGTAGCCGGCGGCCTCATCCAGGTGGTCGATGGCGCGGCTCAGATCGGCGTCGGCGAGGAACATCAGCCCCCGCGTGTAGAGGATGCGCGCCCGCAGGGAGTGCTTCTTGGGCAGCAGCGAGCCGGCCAGCATCGTCGCCTCGTCCAGCAACGTCGCGGCGGCCGCGCCGTCCCCTCGATCGGCCCCCGAGACGCCGAGATCGTGCAGCGCGATCGGCAGCTCCGGCCGGGCGATGCGGTCCATGTCGCCCCCCGCCAGCTTGCGTGCGGCTTCCAGCGGTTCCTCGACCTCGTTGAAGCGTCCCGCCGCCCGCAGACCCCGGGCGAGCGCCAGCGCGAAGGCGGCTCCGTCGCCGTCGTCGTCGCCGGCCAGCTCGAGCCAATCCTCACGCGCCTCCTGCAGGTGGATGAGCGCCCCCGAGACGTCTCCTCGGAGCAGGCGGACCGTGCCCAGCGCGCGGAACCCGTGCGCCAGTCCGGCGGCCAGGGAGCGGCGGCGAGCGACGCCCGAGACGTCGTCCGAGTCGGGCTCCAGGCCCTCGTTCCAGCGGCGCTGCAAGCCGCGCACGACCTCCGCGATCTCGCCCTCGGCCCGGCTCAGTTCGCCGGTCGCGGCGAGCGATTCCCCGTGCATCAGGCGTGCGCGCTCGATCGCCTCTTCGGAGCCGGGGACCCCGGCCAGCGAGGCCATCTCCAGCGCGGTCACGGCCCGCTCGAAGCAGGCCCGCGCCTCCGCCAGATCGCTGTGCTGCAAGGCGAGCAGCCCCAGATCCATCTCCAGCAGGCCGCGCATCGGGGCGGCGTTGGGCCGGTCAGCCGCTTCCAGGCCCCGCTTCACCCACGCCGCGGCCCCCTCGAAGTCACCGCGCCGACGCATGCGCTCGGCCACCCGGTGGGCGACCGACGCGACCAGTGCGGGCTGCTGGTGGCGCTCGGCGATGCGGCAGGCGTGCTCGGCCGCCTCCTCGGAGCGCAGGTCGTCCTTGGGATCGGCGAGCAGCCGCTTGCGCACCGCGAGGATGAAGCGGCGCGGTCGGGACTTCACCGCCGGTTTGGGCTCGGTCTGGGAGGCGAGGTGGTCCAGCACGTCGTGGTGGGCCGTCAGCAGGTTGGTCTCGTCCGCGAGCTGCGCGAACCCGGACCAGATGAGGTCGGAGGTGTCTGCGTTGGTGCCGCCGCACGCCTCTTCGACGAGCTCTCGAGGCGTGGGCTGCCCGCCGACGAGGGCGAGCACCCGGAGCGCCTCGCGGGGTCCCTCGGGCGGGAGCTGCTCCCAGCCCAGGCCCAGCGCGACACGCGCGCGGAAGCGGGGGCCGTCGGCCGCTTCGCGGTCTCGGGGGCTCAACGCCGCGAGCCGAAGCTTGACGCGATCTTCGAGGGCGACCTCGAGATCCCGCACGTCGGCGTCGCCGTTGCTTCCGAGCCACCCCGCGAGCACGTCGACGGACGCAGCTCGCATCCCTACGCTGTCGGCGATCTGGCGGGCCCGGCGGCGCTGTTGCCGGTGGGACGCCAGATCGGGACGACGCGCGAGCAGCCGGTTGGCCGCCTCGCGGATGCTCAGAAGGTCATGACGTGGGTCGGTCGGGACGGCCATCAGGGTCTCGGAGCTTACGCGAACGATTGACAAGGCGGAAACCGTCGACTAGAAGCGCCCGTCCGACCGAAACGACCGGCCTCCGGGCCGAATCTGGAAGCAACCATGCCGAAGATGAAGAGCCACCGAGGGGCGGCTAAGCGGTTCTCCCGAACGGGGAGTGGCAAGATCAAGTCCGCCAAGGCGTACAAGAGCCACATCCTCACCAAGAAGAGCCCGAAGCGGAAGCGGGGCCTTCGCGGGACCCGCATCGTGGCCGAGGTTGATGCCCCGCGCATCAGCCGAATGATCCCCTACAAGTAGCCAGTCAACCAACCAGAGGCGCCTCTGCGGGACGGTTTCGTCCGACCCCGCGGCCAAACGCAGGTGCCTCGCGAAGGAGTTAGCCATGCCTCGCGTCAAGCGTGCAGTCATCCGCCGCAAGCGGGTCCGTAAGTTGTTCCGCGCCTCGAAGGGATTCTTCGGGGGCCGCAAGAACCTCATCCGCACCGCGGTCAACGCGGTCCAGAAGTCCCGCCAGTACCAGTACCGTGACCGTCGGAACCGCAAGCGCGATTTCCGTCGCCTGTGGATCGTCCGCATCAACGCGGCGGCCCGGCTGAACGGGATGAGCTACAGCCGCCTCATCGGGGGTCTCAAGACCGCCGGCGTCGATGTGAACCGCAAGGTTCTGTCCCAGATCGCGATCGAGGACCCCAAGGGGTTCAGCGACCTGGTCGCGCTCGCCCGCGGCTGAATCCGGCGAGGGGCCCCGGCCTCTCGATCCACAGCAATCGTCTGATCCAACCCGGAGCGCGCCATGAGCGACGCCCTGACCCTGCAGGCGCGCGCTCTGGCCGAGTCGGCGTCCCGTGATCTTCACGAGGCCTCGGGCGAGGCCGAACTGGCGCGCGTCAAGTCGAGCTACCTGGGCAAGGGCGGCTCGATCTCCGCTCTGCTCAAGCAGATTCCGACCCTCGATCCCGAGCAGCGCCGTGGCGCCGGCTCGGCGATCAACGAGGCCAAGAAGAAGGTCGAGGCGCTCTTCGTGGAGCGTCGCGCGGCGATCAAGGACGAGGCCCTCGGTGCATCCGCCGGCCACGTCGACGTCACGCTCCCCGGCCGGCTGGACTGGCAGGGACACGAGCACCCGGTCACCCGGGCGTGGAACGAGATCACCGACATCTTCGTGTCGATGGGCTTCACCATCGCCGAGGGGCCGGAGGTCGAGACCGACTGGCACTGCTTCACCGCGCTGAACATCCCCCCGGGTCACCCCGCGCGGGAGATGCAGGACACGTTCTACGTGGACGACAACGTAGTGCTGCGCACGCACACCTCGCCGGTGCAGGTGCGCACGATGCTGCACAACGATCCGCCGCTGCGGGTCATCTGCCCGGGCGTGGTCTACCGCCGCGACAACGACATCACGCACACCCCGATGTTCCACCAGGTCGAAGGCCTCGTGGTCGATCAGGGCACGACGATGGCGGAGCTGCGGGGCACCCTGGCGGCGTTCGCGCGGGCCTTCTTCGGACCCAAGACGAAGGTCCGGTTCCGGCCGTCGTACTTCCCCTTCACCGAGCCCTCGGCCGAGGTCGACGTGAGCTGCCCCTTCTGTGAGGACCGCACCATCGGCTGCCGCGTCTGCAAGGACACGCGCTGGCTGGAGGTGCTGGGCTCGGGGATGGTCGATCCGGCCGTCTTCGACCAGATCGATCGGCCCGAGTACGACTCGCGGGTGGTGCAGGGCTTCGCCTTCGGCATGGGGATCGACCGCATGGCGATGCTGAAGTACGGCATCGGCGACCTGCGGCTCCTGTTCGAGAACGATCAACGCCTGCTGGAGCAGTTTTAGTCACATGCCGTACCTGCCACTCGGTCGGTCCATGGGCCGGATGCGAACGATCTCCGCGGCGTCCTCCTCGACGGGGCCCTACCCCGCCTTCGTCGTCCTTCTTGACCTCGTCCGCCCCGGCCTCACGGTCCTCGGTCGGTCAGATACGGCAGGTTCCTGATGTTGGTGCCGATCAGCTGGCTCGGCGAGATGGTCGAGATCCGCGGCACGGTCGCGCAGGTCTGCGACGCCCTCAGGGGCGCGGGGATCGAGACCGAGGTCCACGAGGACGCCCGCCCGCAGTGGGATGGCGTGGTCACGGCCAAGCTCCTGTCCGTCGAGAAGCACCCCAACGCGGACTCGCTCACGGTGACGCAGCCGACCACCGACGGGACCACCCCGCGGCACGTCGTGTGCGGCGCGACGAACCACAAGGCCGGCGACATCATCGCGCTGGCGACGCCGGGCACCAGGCTGCCGGGCGGGCTCAAGATCAAGAAGTCCAAGATCCGCGGCGAGCGGTCCGAAGGGATGCTCTGCAGCGAGACGGAGCTGGGCCTCGGCACCGACTCCGAGGGGATCATCATCCTCCCGCCGGACACGCCCCTGGGCGTGCCCCTGGCGGACGTGCTCGAAGCCGGCGACGTCATCCTCGAGGCCTCCGCGGAGGCGAACCGGGGCGACTGCCTGTCGGTGCTCGGCCTCGCCCGCGAGCTGGCGGCGGTGACCGGATGGCCCCTGAAGGGGCGCGGCCACACCATGGCCGGTTCGGTGGAAGATAGCCTCGACGACAGCGTCGCGACCGTCGCGTTCGCCGCCCCCGTGGGCGGAGTCAAGGCGGGGGTCTGCGGGCTGGACGCCGACAAGGTTCGCATCGAGATCCCGGCGCCGGACGGCTGCCCCCGGTACGCCGGCGGTGTCATGACGGGCGTGCAGATCAAGCCGTCGCCGGGCTGGATGCAGAAGCGCCTGGAGGCCTCTGGCGTTCGGCCCATCAACAACGTCGTGGACTGCACCAACTTCGTGATGCTGGAGCTGGGCAACCCGCTGCACGCGTTCGACCGGCGGTTCATCCGAGGCGGGCAGATCGTCATCCGTCGCGCCGCCGACGGGGAGACCGCGACCACCCTGGACGGTGGCGAGCACGTGCTCGATGCCGGGGACCTCGTCATCGCCGACGGAGAAGGCGTCGTCGCCCTCGCGGGCGTCATGGGCGGGGCCAACTCCGAGGTCCGCGACGACACCTCGACCCTCTTCCTGGAGTCCGCGCACTTCGAGCCCGGCACCGTCCGCCGCACGGCGCATCGCTGCAAGCTCGGCACCGAGGCGTCCTACCGGTTCGCCCGGGGCGTCGACCCGGAGCTCCCGCGCGCCGCGCTTCTGCGTTTGATCGAGCTGCTGGAGCGCACCGCCCACGCGTCGCTGCAGGGCGACATCATCGACGTCTACCCCCGCCCCGTAATGCGCAAGACGGTCACGTTCCGGTTGGAGCGGATCAAGGGCCTGCTCGGCATGGACGTGCCGCGAGCTCGCGTGCTCCAGCTGCTGGAGCGGGCCGGCCTCGCGGCGATCGAAGAAGAGGGCAGCTCCGTAACCATCCAGCCGCCGTCCTACCGCTTCGACGTGGAGCGCGAGGTCGATCTGCTGGAGGAGGTGGCGCGGCTCGAGGGCTACGACGCCATCCCCGAGGTCGAGCTCAGCCGCACGCTGACCGTCGTCCCCCGCCGTGCCCCCGGGCCGGACGTGGGCGCGATTCGGGGCGCGCTGATGCGCAGCGGCCTGTCCGAGGCGATCCACTTCTCCTTCATCGACCCCGGGTGGGTCGAAGGGCTCGGTCTGGACGCCGACCACCCCTGGCGGGCGCGCGCGGTCCGGGTCGCCAACCCGCTCAGCGAGGTCGGCGGCATCCTCCGCCCGAGCCTGCTGCCGTCGCTGTTGAAGGCGGCCGGGCGGAACCTCGCGATGGGGGCCAGCGACGTGCGCCTGTTCGAGCTGCGCAGCACGTTCCAGATGCGCCCCGAGGGGTACGCCGAGATCCTCGCGGGTCGCGACGGGCGTCCGGGCAACAAGTCCCCGATGGCCGAGTCTCGAACGGTCGCGGGGCTGCTCATCGGCCGGCGCCACGCCCCGAGCTGGGCTGCGGACGACAGCAAGGTCGACTTCGCCGACGTTCGCGCCTGCGTGGATGCGGTGCAGGCGACGCTGGGCTGGAAGGGCTGGAACTGGACGGCCGGGGGCCCCGCGTTCCTGGACGGCCGCGAAGCCGCCCAGCTGATGCACGCCAGCGGCCGGGGCGAGCCTGCCGGCTGGGTCGGGCGCATCGCCGTGCCCGCCCTGCGCGCGTTCGACCTGGATCAGGTCGCGTACGCGTTCGAGCTCAATGTCTCGGCGCTCGCGCCCAAGAAGACGTCCCCGCCGAAGTTCCAGCCCTTCAGCCGGTTCCCCGGCGTGGAGCGGGACCTCGCGTTCGTGGTGCCGGACTCGGTGACCTCCGGGTGGGTGCTCGATCAGGCCGAGCGAACGGCCCGCAAGGGGATGAAGACGGCCTTCCAAGGGGTCTCGATCTTCGATGTGTACCGGGGCAAGGGGATTCCGGAGGGGGCGCGCAGCATCGCGCTCCGGTTCCGTTTCCGTTCGCCCGACAAGACGCTCGAGGATCGCGCCGTGGATGGGGTCATGACCCAGGTTCAGCGCCGCATCGGCGAGCAAGAAGGAATCGAGCTGCGCGGATGAATCGCTTTGCTTCCCTGATCCTGTTGGTCCTCGCGGGTGCGCTCCTGGGCTGCCCCTCGACCGACCCCTACGAGCGGCTCAACGAGTCCGACGACTGCTTCTCGGTGGTGGTCTCCCCCGACGCCGTCGGCGACGATGACGACAGCTCCGGCGACGACGACGACAGCTCCGGCGACGACGACGACTCGGCCCTGCCGACGGACGACGACGACGACGACGACGAGTCCGACGTCGGCATCATCGACGTGCACGCCCGGGACGGTCTGTTCGACATCGAGGTCATCGCGACCGCCGAGATCAGCCCGACTTCGGGCCCTGCGGGAACCCGGTTCGACGTCGTGGTCGTGCTCGAAGACACCGGCACGGACCAGGGCAACCCCACCGATGTGACCCACCGGGTCACGCTCATCGTGGACAACGGGTCGGTCACGTTGAACGAGTTCGACCTCGAAGAGAGTCCCGCGGACGAGCGCCGCTGGACCATCGAAGTGGAAGCCGGCGGGAATGAGGAGACGCGTCGAACGGACAGTCTCTGCGTCGCGCTGTACACAGAAATCTGATAGTTTTCGCAGGCTTGAGGAGGATACGTCAGCGATGACGAAGGCGGACATCATCGAAGCGGTCTACGAACAGATCGGCTTCTCCAAGAAGGAAGCGGCGGACGTCGTCGAGCTCGTTTTCGAGACGATGAAGGACACGCTCTCCGAGGGGGAGAAGATCAAGATCTCCGGCTTTGGCAACTTCGTCGTACGCGACAAGAAGGCCCGAGTCGGACGCAACCCCCAGACTGGCGACCCCCTCACCATCGAGGCGCGCCGGGTGCTTACGTTCAAGCCCAGCCAGGTCCTCAAGGACGCGCTCAACGAAGCCTCCGACGGCTAGCCCTTGGCCTCCGAAGCCTCCACCGAAGTAAAGATTCCGGACAAGGTCTTCTTCCGGATCGGGGAGGTCGGCACCCTCACGGGCGTGAAGCCGTACGTGCTTCGCTACTGGGAGACGGAGTTCCGTCACCTTCGCCCGCGCAAGTCCAAGAGCGGGCAGCGGCTGTACCGCAAGCCCGACATCGAGCTGATCCTCCGCATCAAGGAGCTGCTCTGGGCGCGGAAGTTCACCATCGCGGGCGCCCGCACCGAGCTGAGCCGCCGCAAGACGTCGCCGAGCGCGAGCCTGGACGACATCAAGCCGTTGGAAAGCCCCGCCGAGGCGGCCGCCAAGGTCGACCCGAAGCTGACCAGGAAGATCGACGAGCTCGAGGTCACGACCAAGGAGCTCGAGGAACAGAACCGCACCGCAGAGGTGAAGTCTCGACGGGCCAACGCCCGTGCCGAGGTGGCGGAGAAGCGCGCCGCCCGCGCCGAGAAGCGTGTCGATGAGCTGATGACGCTGAGCCAGCGGCAGGGACAAGACCTGCGCACGGTCCGCGATTCGCTGCGCCTGCTGCGCGCCAGCGTCCATCAGTACCTCGACAAAAACCAGCGCTAGCAAACGTCCCGGAAGACCCCGCCCGCTATGGCCGAACTGCCCCGAGGTGTCCCCTTCATCGACCTGTTGGTCCCTCACGGGACATCTTCGCGGGTCGCCGATCTCCAAACCCGGATGGATCTGGTGTCCGGCGGCTCGTGGCGCATCCGCGCCGACGACGGGACGATGGAAGAGACGCTGGTCCCGATGCAGCCGCTGCGCGGCACGGCCGAGCGGATCCAGATCTACCGAACGCAGCCGTTCAGCCCCGGAGAGAGCCTGCAGCCGGCGGCGAGCCTCGCCATCGAGTTCGCCGCCGACACCAGCGCGATGCTCGCGGCCCTCGGCGTCTACGGCGTCTTCGCCTGGGGGCTCGTGCTCGTCGAGGACGTGCGCTGGCTTCACGGCCTCGTGCTCCTGGACTGGCTCTACAACCCGCGTCTGGACGACGTCGGCGAGGTGGTCGAGGAAGAGCAGGATCCCGCCACGGTGGAGGCGACGCTCGGCCGGAAGATCGCGGTTTTCCAGCAACTGTGGACGACCGAGCGGTCGGTCGCGCTCATGCAGAAGCTGCCCCCCGGCGCGCTGCAGCAGGCGGGCACGCACCTGGCGTTGATGCTGATGGCCCCCGGCGGAGGGTTCGACCCTCGGTACTGGCAGGGCTTCTCGATGCAGTTGGCGCTGGCGGAAGTGCGCGAGTTTGCCGCCATGGGCGCCGACGGGGCTCCCGCGAAGGCGCCCGCCCCGCCCGCTGTCGCGGCTGTCCCGGCCGCTCCGGAGCCTCCTCAGCTGGCGGCCGAGCCGGACGACGGCCTCACCCCCCTGGCCCGCGCCGAGCGCGATGCCGCCCGCCGCGCTGCCGCGCAGGACGACGCGCCGGAAGAAGAGATCGTCGCGGACGACATCGACGGCCCGCCCGTGCGGTGGGTCGAGTCCACCCGCGGACGGCTGCTGTGGATCCCCCCGGAGCGCTTCGACGCCGGCATGGTCAAAGGCATCCGGCAGGGCGGCACGGACGGCCTCGGCCGCTCGGAGCGTCCGACCCAGCCCGCGATGGATGCCTGGACGGAGGCGGGGTCGCCGTTCGTGACCTCGGTCCCGTTCCTGTCGCGGCTGTTCCTGGACGGCACTCCGGTGCACAAGGGGAGCTGGGACGACGCCGCTGAGGCGCTCGACGGCTACAGCACCCTGAGCTGCCACCTCCCGCGGGTCTCGCGGGTCCGCGCCGTGGTCGTCCCCCCGACCGGCGGAGGGAAGCGCTTGATCGTGCTCAGTTCGGACCTGGATCTGCCGCCGTCCGAGGCGGTCGCCATCGCCGCCGAATAGGCCAGCCCGCGAAGCCCTCTCAAGGGCTTGACAGCGACCGGATCAGGAACCAGAATCCGCCGGCTCAGACGGGGCGTAGCGCAGTCTGGTAGCGCACTTGACTGGGGGTCAAGTGGTCGTAGGTTCAAATCCTATCGCCCCGACCATCGATGAGGGCCCCTCTGGAACCATGTTCCGGAGGGGCCCCCTCGGTTCTATCAACACCAGACCGGAGACGATGGCCGCTGGCATTGGTCGCTAATCGCAGGCCGTCGCCACGGGGCCACCGTACTTCGCGATCGTGCCGTAGTTGGAGGCGCTGCTCATCAGGTTGCCGCCGAACCACCAGTACTCCTCGCCGTGGCGCCAAACGGCATGCAGGTCGTCGTAGGTCACCGGATCCTCGGGGCACTCCCAGCTTTCACCGTCCCATCGGCCCATCCCACCCTGCATTCCAGCGATCCAGACGTCGTCCCCCGGCGCCGTCCAGACCCCGCTGAGCGGCAGGCTCGCGCAGTTCGGGCTCACTTCGACCTGGGACCAGGCGCTCCCACCCCAGTGCCACAGTTCGGCGGTCGACGTGCCGCCCACCGCCCAGACGTCGTCGGGGCCCCGCCCTCGGATCGTCAGCAGACGGGGCTGCTCGGGTGGAGTGCGATCCACGAGCTGCCCGTCCTCGAGGCGGTAGACCACGCCGTCACCCACGAACCAGCCCCCCCAGGCCTTGAACACCACGCCCGGTAGCTCGTCCGCGAACAACTCCCAGACGCCTCCGGATCTGGTCCAGATCTCCCCCAGCTGCGTGCCGAAGACGTCGCCCCCGACTGCCCAGACACGGTCGCCGTCGTCCCAGACCCCGTACAGGGTCGAGGCCGTGGGCACGCTCTCTTCCACCACCCCCGAGTCGTCGCCGTGCAGCACCAGGCCCGCGTCCCCGACCGCGAACCACTCTCTCGCCCCGTCGGCCCCGTGGAGCCACCACAGTGGGCGATCCGCCGGGCCGACCGCCTCGTCGACCCAGCACCCCCCCGCCTCGCTGGCCATGACCGCGGCGCTGCCGTCGAGTTGCCCCCCCACCGCCAGCAGACGGTCCCCGTCCGACCAGGCCGACAGCAGCACGCCGCCGATTCGCTCCTCGGCCACCAGGCTGAACCCGGGCGCCGCCTCGCAGCCGACGAGCAGCCCCGCGGCGGCGAGGATGGCGGCCCTCACAGCGACCCCAGGAAGCGGAGCAGGGCGGCCCGGTCCTCTGCCGGGAGGCCCTGGAAGCCCGACTGGGCGCCCGCCGCCTCTCCTCCGTGCCACAGGATGGCCTCCTCGCGGGTGCGCGCCCGGCCGTCGTGCAGGTATGCAGCGGCCCCGAGCACCGTCTCGGTCAGTCCGATCCCCCACAGGGGCCGAGTCCGCCACTCCGTGCCCGTGGCGCCGAAGTCCGGTGCGTTGTCAGCAAGCCGCGGACCCATGTCGTGCAGAAGCAGGTCGGTGTAGGGCTGGATCACCTGGTCCCGCAGCGCTTCGACCTCGTGGTCCCCGGTCTGCAACTCCGCGACGTGGCAGCTCGAACAGCCGATCTCATCGAACAGCTCCTCCCCGCGCTGGACCGTGGGGTCGTCCCAGTCCGCCCGCGCCGGAACGGCCAGCGTCTGCATGTAGAAGGCCGCCAGTTCGACGGTCTCTTCGTCGATGTCCACGCCCCCGTCTTCATCTGGGAACACCGGGTTGCTGATCCCCATCGTCGCGGCGAAGCCGCTGGCCGAGTTCTGGAACAGGCTCGGCTCCTGGGCCTTCCAGCCCACGCGACCGATCACGTTCCTCTGGAGCGTCTCGTCGAAGACGATGTTGAGCCGGCCGGAGATGCCGTCGCCGTCCTTGTCATCGGGATCCGCGAGCCCCTGGAGCGTCTCGTCGGAGATCGCCTCGAGCAGCCCCAACCCGACGATCGGAGAGGGGATCCGGAGGGTCCGCATCGCGTCGTCGGCCAGCTCACCGCCGTCAGCGAACACGACGTGGACCCGAGGCTCACGCAAGCTCCAGGACGTCCCGTCCGGGTAGCTCCCCGCCTCCTCCACCCAGGTGAGGTCGATGGTCGCTTCGGCCTCCCAACCCGGCAGCGCGTGATCTCGCAAAGGGGCCCCTGGGCCTCCGGGCGAACCCTGGGGACCGGGGACATCGCGCTCGATTCGGACCGTGAGGTGGCTCTCGAGGGGGCCATGTCCGACCACCGGCAGGCCGCGGCCGTTGCCGGGATGGCAGGCCGCACAGGAGGTGTTCAGGTACAGGGGACCGAGGCCCGGGTTCACGTCCGACGGCCGTGAGACGAAGGTCGCCTCGAAGGCGAGCTCCGCCTCGAGGTGGCGCTCGAACTCCTCGTCGTTGAGGTTCGAGGCCGGGTTGTCGAATGCGTTGCTGGAGCGGTCGAGGACGGTCGTGTCACCGCCGGCCAGCGGAGCGCTGTCGACGCACCCCCCCAGCAGGAGCAGCGCCCCGGTCACTCCCGCCGTCTTGGTTGAGCGGGTTCTTCGCATGATGTCCTCCGCTACCTCGTGACGAAGGGCTGGAGTTCAGCCTCGTAGGAGGCCTGCACCACCCGGATCGCGTCCTGGGCAGCCGTGATCTGGTCGGCTGCGGCGGGGTCGGTGATCGAGTCGCGGAAGGGCTCCGGGATCGCCCCCAGGGAGGCGATGGCGGCATCGATCTCCGAGGTGACCCGAGCCGCGAGGTCCGGATCCACGTCGCCGACAAAGTCGGCGAACGAGGTGCTGCTTTCGCCGGTCTGCAGGTTGATGCCGAGCCAGGCGTTCCGGACGCTGTGGATGTTGTCCGTGAAGTCCTCCAACGAGTTCCAGCTGAACTGGCTCTCCACGAGGGTCACGTCCTGCTCGCCAAACGGGTCGGCGATCTTGCCGTTGGCGACCTCGTCGAGGATCCCGATGGAGCCGTAGACGATCTCCTGCGCTGCGGCCTGCATCGACGGGTAGACGGTGTTGTCCGTCGCCCCCGCGGTGCGGATGAAGTCCCCGTAGGGGGCGGCGCCGCCCACCCCGTCGGTCCAGGCCGCGGCCAGCTCGGTGCCCAGATCCGTCATCTCCGCCACGACGCCGGCGAGGTACTCCAGTTCGCGGCCAGTCAGGTCCGCGGCGGTGTTGTCGTTGCCCGTGCCGAACAGCAGGTACTCGGCCGTGTGGAACCCCTGCAGCGTGTCGTCGAGGCTGGACACGTAGGCCTGGGTCAGCTCGTCACCGGAGGCGAGCACCTGGTCCAGGGCGGTCCGGTCCACCGGCCAGCTGTCGAGTGCGGGGTCGAAGCCGAGCCCGTCGACGGGCCCGAACAGGAAGCCCTCGCTGGCCTCCCAGGGCTCCCGAGCAGACACCCACGCCTGCTGGGCCGCCTCGAGGTTCGCCTCGGTCGGATCCGCCTGCAGGGTCTGGACGCTCGTCTCCAGCAGCGCCAGCCGCTCCGCCAGCGCCTCGTACGTCGGGATGATCACGTCGTCGGCGAAGGCTGCGACGATCGCGGGGGCCAACTCGCTGTCTTCGAACGCGGGCCCGTTCGAACCGGAGCCCCCGCAGCCGACGATCAGGAGGGCGCAGGCCACGATGGCAGGACGTAGATGGGAGGGCAGGGTGAAGTCGGACATGGTCTCTCCGTTCAGAAGTAGATGGGGGGGCAGGGTGAAGTCGGACATGGTCTCTCCGTTCAGAATTGGAACGCTGCGGTCAGGCGCACCGCGGTCTCCGGCCGCAGCTCGTCCGAGCCGAAGCGTCGGTGGGTCAGATCGAGCTTCAGGCCGGCGCGCTCCCGCCAGGACCAGGACAGGCCTCCGGCGATGAGCGTCCGCTGGAAGCGGGGGTTGTCGAAGACGTCGTCGTCGACTCGGAACATCGTGTCGTAGTGTTCGATGCGGACGAACGGCTCCAGCCGGTGCGCCGACGCGGCCAGGGCCAGGGCCAGGACGTCGACACCGAACTCGCCCCAGAGGGAGAGCCCTTCGTCCGCCACCGCGCTGCGCAGTACGCCCAGGTTGTTGGAAAGGCGCCGGTTCTTCTCGCTGATCTCGGCAGCGTTCCACAGGTGGCCCCAGACGAGGGAGAAGCGGCCCCGGATCGGCCCCAGGTCGACGGCGGCGTGCGCCGATGCGAGCAGGAGGGGAGCGGCGATCCCGCGCATGTCGTCCTTGGGCCTGCCCCCGCTGGTGTCGCCCGCGTAGAAGGAGCCGCCGAAGACCAGCCCCTCGACCGGGTGCAGGTCGATCCGCCCCGCGACTGCGGGCGCACGCACGCGCACCAGTTCGAAGCGGCGCTGCTGCCCGGTCGCGATCCACCCCTGCGAGGAGAAGCCGGTCGAGTCGAGCCCCGACACCACCTGTACCGTCGCGCTGAACCACCGGAGCCGCACCCGGGCCGAGATCCCCAGCTCGTCCCAGACCCCGGGGATGACGGTGGTCTCGGACTCGGGCCGCTTGCTGCCGAGGTAGTCGAACGGTCGGTGGTGGTTGTGGAGCAGCCCGATGGGAACGTAGAAGCGGCCTACCTTCAGCTGCAGGTGGGGGCCGAAGCTGCGGGCCAGGTAGAGCTCCTCGAGCAGCACCTCTCCACCCTTGGTGACCTTGGTCTCGTACTCGCCGAACTCCTCGTACTCCAGCTCGAGTTCGGCGCCGGTCCCCCCGTGCTCGAACTCCACCTCCGCCTCCACCTCGAACCCTGCGCCGAGGTCGACCTCCAGTTCGAGGGACAGCCTTGCGAGGTCGAAGACCCCCCGGCTGTCCGGCGCGGAGCCTCCTTCGGTCGTGGGATCGGCAGCGTGGTCCAGCCACTCGAACGTGGTCTCGCCGTAGCCGTGAAGCTCGATCCGGATGGGCAGGAGCGGACGGTCCGGGGCCGTCTCCCCGGCATCAACAGGCGCAGGGTCTGCGGCGGGCAACGCCGGCGGCTCCGACGCCTCCGGGGCGTGGTCCCGGAGGAGCTGTTCCAGGGCCTCGACCCTTCGGCGAAGCTCCTCCACCTCGTCCTCGGCCGTATTCGGAGGCGGGGGCTCGTCCTCCTCCCCGCGCGGCTGTGCATCAGCCGCCGGTGCGTCCTCCCCTTCCTCGTCCGAAGCTCGGGCGACGGGAGGAACAAGAACGATCAGGAGAGCCGCGATCGCCGGCAGCAGCGGTCGCACGAAGGTCGGGTTCGGGGGTGAGGACTCCACCAAATCTCCGGGCTCGCGGCAGAGCTGGCCTGGTTCGGCGTAGCTCCCCGCTCGGCCCACCGACAGTATTGAGAATGATAATGAAAGTCAATATCAACTAGATAAGGACGCAGAGGTCCTCACGAGCCGATCCCGCATCGGGGACTGACGGCCGCACTCCTGGAGGGGCCTGTCTCCGAGCTGTCGAAGCTCGGAGAGCTCAACCTGCTGCTGTCCGACGGTGCTCGTCTCTTCACCTTCGCGAACACCGGTGACCCGAACCTGCGTCGAGCGGGCCTGCGACAAACGGGTGCTGATCTTCGCTACGCAGCCCCTGATCGACGAGGGGTGGCATCCCCCGCCGACGGGGCGGCTGCAGGTGCTCGAGGGAGGCCGCGTGACACCGTCCACCGGGTCACAAGCGACAGACGGTTGTCGTCGCGCCTTGCAGCGGAGACTGAGATGGGGCTGTTGAGGACGACGCCTCAAGACCGCTCAGTGGGAGCCTCCCGTGATGTGGCCAGAGTTCTAAAACCATCCTGTATGGCCGACCATAAAGTATGAACGGCCCCCGGATCCCAGGATCCGGGGGCCTGTTCATTTCCCGCCGTAGCCATTTCCGCAATGATCTTGAACGCTTTGCGGTAGGTCGGCTTGACCTCCCCCGCGGCCAGGGTGCAGTTCAAAAGGACGAGATTCAGCAACTTCCGCCGATCGGCGTGATTTCGCTGTTTGTAGAGTGAATACGCGCGGTTGGCGAGTTCAATCACCTGGACCGCCGTCTCCATCGTCCGCTGCCCCGCGCGGGTCAACGCCTCGATCTCCTCGTGGGCGGCGTACATGCCGCGCTCCCACTCGGCCTTCTTCCGCGCGAAGAAGTCGTCGTCGACCTTCCCCTCCAGCTTGTCCTCGTAGGCCGCGTCGATGAGCCTGCGGAAGCGTTCGAAGCGGCGGCGGGCTTCGGACAGCCGCCGCTCCTGCTCGCGCTCCAGGTCGTCCTTGCTGCTCTTGAGCGCGGCGATCGCCCACTCGGCCATCTGGTCGCTCATCTCCAGCGGCTTGATGACGCGCTCGCCGAGGAGGTCGGAGAGGACCTCCTCGCGCATGTACTTCTCCTTCCGGCAGACCTGGGCGCATCGGTAGTAGATGTACTTTCCGCCCTTCTTGCGCTCGACGGTGATGCGGGCGCCGCAGTGGCCGCAGCTCAGGAAGTCCTGGAACGCCTCCTTGTCGAGCCGCGCGGGCCGGGTGTCGTGGTGGCCGTCGAGGCGGGCCTGGACCTTCTCCC
>JAAESI010000026.1 GCA_024229515.1 Pseudomonadota bacterium
CCGACTCCAACGTCGAGGCGCAAGTCGCTATCGTGCTGCGGGGCATCCGTCGTGGCCTTTCTCAATGCTTCGTAACATCGAGATTCTCACGCGGCGGGTGCCCCGTCCATCCGGACCCTGGGCCTTAAGATCTCACCTATGAGTCGAAGCTAGCGGCTGCGCGCCTTCCTGCGAGACAGCCCCGCGAGGAGCTTGGCGTAGCCGTCCATCGGCTTGACGGACTCGATCGTCAGGCCGGCGTGGAACTTGTCCCGCACATCATCGGTCCACGCGACATCGCACAGAATCGTGAGGTCCAGGAGGCCGCCCCGGTTGGGGAGATCGACGTGGGCGCGGAGGCGGACCTCGTCGCCTTCGGCGAGCTTCGAACGGTCCGCGAGGATCCGCACGCCGCTGGCGCTCACCTCGGTGATGGAGACCGACTCGACGGTCGCTCCGACGAAGATGGCGGCGCCGAAGTAGCAGACGAACCGCTGCTCATCGCCGTGCTCTTCCCCGGCGCGGGGAGGGTCCGGGATGAGCACATGGGGCGTCGGCTGGCCTCCCGACGTATCCGTCGCCATGCGCAGGCGTGCGGCCTTGCGCAGGCTGTCGGTGGGGCGAGGCGGGGGGACCGGAGTGAGGGACAGATCCTGGACGGGCGGCACCGGTCGGGCCGGGGGGAGGGTCTCCTCCGGGTCGTCTTCTTCGTCTTCTTCGTCTTCTTCGTCTTCTTCGTCGTCGGTCGCTTCCACGGCCGCGAGGAGCTCGTCCTCTTCGTCGTCGCCCAGTTCGGCTTCGCCGGAGTCGCCGTCGGCAGGCATGTCGCTGGTGACCTGCAGCAGGTCGGTTTCAGACAGCTCGACGGTCTCGCCTTCGGCCTCCGCGTCGTCCGCGGGCTCGGGGTCGGCACCGTCGTCGGTCAGATCCGCGGGGGGCGGGTCCTCCATCTCCGGAGGGCAGGGGGGGGAACAGTTCGAGGACCTTGGCCTGCGCCAGTCCCGCTTTGAGCTGCCCGAGGGTGAACGGCTTGTGCACGAACGTGACGACTCGGCGGCGGCGCAGCGGTCGCTCGATCGCTGCTTCGTCCCGGTACACGCCGCTGGTGGCGATGATCGGCAGTTCCTCGTCGTAGTCGAGTTCCCGGCGCGCGATGTCGAGGAAGCCGATGCCGTCCAGGCCAGGCATGTGGAGGTCCAACAGAATGGCCGCGGGCCGCTGGGTCTTGAGCACCGACAGGGCTTCGTTGCCGTCCCTGGCGGTCAGGGTCCGGTAGCCGACCATGTGCAGCATGGAGACGGCGACCTGGCGTGCGTCGGGGTCGTCCTCCACGACGAGGATGACCGGTGCCTTGGCATCCGGCCGGGGAGGGACCCAACGCAGCGTTTTGACGTCCATGGGCAAGCCACCCAACCGACTACGCCACCTGCCTGAGCCCGTCAAGGAAGCGTGGGCCTCGGCTTGCTTGCTATTCTTGGGGGCGGGATCAACCCCGCGCGGAGTCCATGGGAACCCTTCCGATCGCCGCAGCAGCTTCGGCCGTCACGCTTCTGGTAGGGGTGGTGCTGGGTCGATTCTTGCGTTCGGGCGGAGCCCTCACCGCCGATCTCGGGGCCGTACTCAGCGGGGTCCCCGACGCCGCCGTGATGCTGGATTCCGAAGGCCGCCTGGTGGGAAACAACGACGCCGCGGTGGAGCTCATGGGGCCGTTGTTGGAGGCGCCCAACGGCATCATCGGCCGGGAGGACCTGATCCCCCGCGGCATCCTGCTGGAGAGCATCGAAGCGGCGCGCTTGTCCCGCGTGTCGGGCCAGGTCTGGGCCGGACGCGTCAACTACCGCCCCCCCGGTGGGGGCAAGTCGCGGGTCCTTGACGTCCGGGTCGTTCCCGCGCAGGGCGACAGCACGTTGGTGACGGCCCGAGATTCGACGATGGACCAGGAGCGGGAGAAGAAGTTCCGCTGGGAGGTCGACCGGCAGGCGCCCGCGCTCAAGGGCATGGAGTGGCAGTTGGAGGAGCGGACGGCGGAACTGGCCCGGCTCAGCGAGCAGTACTTCCAGCTGTTCGACACCGCGCCCGCCTTCTACCTCCACCTGGACGACCACCTCCGCATCGTCGTGATCAACACCAGCGGCGCCGACAGCCTGGGGCACGAGCCCAAGGACCTGATCGGCCGGCCGGTGTGGGAGATCTTCGACCCCGACGACCGGGCCCGGGTCAAAGAGCACCTGGGCAAGCCCGAGGGGTTGGACCCTCACAACACGGAGGAGTTCTCCCTCATGGGGGGGAACGACAAGGTCATTCCCGTGCTCCTGTCGGCCACGCAGGTGCCTGATCCGACGGGCCGCGAACGGCCCGGGATCCGGTTGACCCTCGTCGATGTCAGCACCATCAAGGAGCATCAGACTCTGCTTCGGCGGATCTCCGCCGAACTGGAGGAGCGCAACGCCGTGCTCGAGCTGAAGAACGAGGAGATCGCCCGCGCGGACCGGCTCAAGAGTGAGTTCCTGAACAACGTGAGCCATGAGCTGCGCACGCCCCTGCACGCGATGATCGGCTACGCCGAGCTTATCCACTCCGGGGGCTACGGTCCCACCACCGATTTGCAGCGGCACGGCGCCGCGGGGGTGCTCAAGCGGGGCGAAGACCTGCTCCAGCTGATCAACAACCTGCTCGATCTCAGCCGGATCGAAGCGGGCCGGGTGGACGTGCAGATCTCCGCGTTCGACCCCGCCGCGGTGGCCGCCAAGCCGCTCGAGACGACCCGCATGCTCGTCCGCAAGAAGAGCGGCCTGAAGGTCCGGCTGATCAACGACGACGCCCCCCGCCTCGTGACGGGCGATGAGGACATGTACACCCGCATCCTGATGAACCTGCTGGGCAACGCCTCGCGGTTCACCGAGACCGGCACCATCGCCGTCAGCGTGTGTCGCGAAGGAAGCACGTTCGTGACCGCGGTCTCCGACACCGGCATCGGGATGGACGAGAAGGCGCTTCAGTTCATCTTCGACGAGTTCCGGCAGGTCGACGGCTCCACCACCCGCAAGTACGGTGGTTCGGGACTCGGCCTCGCCATCTGCAAAAAGCTCTGCGACCTGATGGGGGGAGACATCAGCGTCACCAGCCGCGTGGGACAAGGCACCACGTTCTACGTAAAACTGCCCATCCACGGAGAGGAAGTCATCGCGAGGAGCAACGCTCGCGACTGGACCCAGCATGAAACCACCATCTCACGGTGAAGACCCCCGGTCCTGGGAAGCTCAGGAAGGCCTGGGCATCCCGGAGAATCCGGATGGACGACGCATCCTCGTGGTCGAGGACGACGCCCCCATTCGGGAGGTGCTCGTCACGACGCTCCGGCTGAGCGGCTACCGCGTCGCCTCCGCCGAGGATGGGACCGTGGCGCTGGATGTGGCCCGTGCGTACAAGCCCGAACTGATTCTGATGGACCTGATGCTCCCCGGCGCCGACGGCTGGGAGCTGACCCAGGAGATCCGCAGCGACCCCCTGCTCGGGGCGCCGCCCGTCATCGTGCTCTCGGCCCGCGTGCGCGAAGCCGACCGCCAGCGCGCCTTCGACGCCGGCGCCGTGCACTTCCTCCCCAAGCCCTGCCGAGCCGGTGACCTCCTCGAGGTCATCCGCACGTTCCTCACCGAGAAGGACGAAGCCAGCCCCGAGCAGATCGCAGACGTCACCGGGGCCAACGCCCTGCCGGACGTGCCCGACGCCGAGGACTCCAGTCAGTTCTCGCTGTCCGGTTCGATGGAGTTCGTGGTCGACATGGAGGACGAATAGTCAGCCGCTAGAGCTTGGCGTCCTCGCCGTAGGCCTGGTGGACCCACTGCTCGAAGTCGATGCCCAGGGTGACCCCGCCGTCCGCGACCAGCGTGTGGCCGACGATGTACCGGCTCTCGTCGCAGGCGAGGAACGAGATGATGGGCGCGACGTCCTCCGGCTGGGCGATGCCCACGCCGACCGTCTTGCGCTCGAGGAAGCGTCGGACGCGCGGGCCGATCTCCCAGCGCTCCAGGATCCCCGTGTCGACGGTGCCGCAGGCGATCGCGTTGACCCGGATTCCGTCCTTGATCCACTCGCTCGCCATGTAGCGCTTGAGCGACTCCAGCCCCGCCTTGGCGGCGCCCACGGCGGCGAAGCCGGTGAACGCGGCGCTCGCCCCGACCGTCGACAGCAGCACGATCCGCCCGCCGTTCTCCTTCAGGAGGGGGTGGGAGGCCTGGCAGGTCGTCAGCACGGCGTCCAGGTGCACGGAGAAGGAGGACTGCCACAGCTCGGCCGTCATCTCCTCCAGCGGCATGATCTCCGCGTGGCCGGCGGCCGGCACGAGCACGTCGAGGCGGTCGAAGTGCTCCCCAAACGCAGCCATCAGCTGCTTGGCGCCCCGACGCTCGGTGAGGTCCGCCTGGAACGCCACCGCCTTGCGGCCCATCGCCTCGATGTCGGCCACGACGGCCGCCGCGAGGTCGTCCCGCTCCTTGTAGACGAGGGCCACGTCGGCCCCATCGGAGGCCAACTGCCGCGCCGCCGCGGCGCCAATGCCCCGGCTCGCGCCGGTGACCAGAGCAACTTGTCCTTGCAGCTTCATGCCGACGCCTCCGGCCGCTCATCGGCGGCGAACTCGTTGCGGTCCACGTTCTCTTCCATCCAGTCGTCGTAGTCGACGCCGCAGAGGATCCCGCCCTCGGCCAGCAGCGTCTGCCCCCAGATCCAGCGCGACGCATCGGTGCACAGGAAGGCGGCCACGTCCGCGATGTCGTCGGGCTGCCCCATCCGGCCCGCGAGGCCCTTCTTGGCGGTGAAGATGCGCACCGCCTCGGGGTGGCGGAACCACTCGATGGCCCGGGTGTTCACGGGCCCCGCCGCCACCGAGTTGGCGCGGATGCCGTACTGCGCCCACTCGAAGGCGAGGTACTTGATGAGCGTCTCGAACGCGGCCCGGCTGGAGCCGATGGCGACGTAGGTCGGGTAGGCGGTGTGCGCCCCCAGCGTCGAGGTGCCGACGATGACGCCGCCGGCCTTCTTGAGCCACGGCAGCGCCGCCTTGGCCGTCAGCATCGGCGACAGCACGTTGGTGTCGTAGGTCGCCCGCCAGGCCGCCTGGCCCACGCGGATGACGTCGCCCATCGTGCCGAAGGCGGCGTTGAGCACGAGGATGTCGATCTGGTTCAGCCCCGTCGTGATCTCCTCGAAGACGGAGTTGATCCCCGCCTCCTTGCGCAGATCCGCGCTGATGAGCTGCACCCGCCGGCCCTTGGCCTCCAACGCTTCCTTCGCGGCGTCCGCGTTGGTCTGGTCCTTCTTGAACACGAGGATGAGGTCCGATCCCAGATCGGCGAGGCGGTGGGCGATCTCCAGCCCGATGCCGCGCGTTCCTCCGGTGATCAGCGCGACCTTGCCTTGAAGCTCCATCGTGCCTCCTGATGCTGAACGTGATCGTCTCGCGGGCGCGAGGCGCGCGCACTGTACAGAGGGGCCCCCCCGCTGTACAGTCCGCCGCCGCCCCCCCGATTTCGATGGAAGGAGAGCCCATGCGCCGTCGAGTTGTGGTGACCGGAATGGGGACAGTTACCCCCCACTCCGATGACGTTGACGAGCTGTTCCGCCAGCTGAGCGAAGGGATCTCTGCCGTCCGGCGGATCCAGTCGTTCGACCCCTCGGCCATCGCGTGCCAGGTCGCCGCTGAGGTGATCTACGACGTGGCCGGTCCCGACCGCCTGGGTCCCTACGACCTCCGCCCCCGCGCCATGCGCTTCGCCACGGCTGCGGCCGAGCGTGCGTTGGCGTCCGCGGGCCTGGAGGCATCCGACGACGAGGACGTCCGCGACCGCCGCGGCGTGCACCTGTCCGTGGGTGTCGGCTCCACCGCCATCGAAGCGCTGGGCCCCGTCACGCTGCGCTCCTGGGGCGCCCCCGACGGCGACACGAAGCGTCCGCTGCCGGAGTTCCGCACCGCGGCCTCCGAGGACCCCGAGGCCTGCCGCGTGCTGGACGACTGGTTCGTCGACAACGCCGCGCCGGCCCTCGGCCTCATGCTCGGCGCCAACCGCGTCGCCACCGCTGCTTCGGCGTGCGCGTCGGGCTCCCACGCCATCCTCGACGCGGTCGCCGCCCTCCGCCTCAACCGGGCCGACGTCATGCTCTGCGGTGGGGTCTGCACCCCGGTCACGCGCTCGATGATGCCGGGCTTCGCGATGCTGTCGGCGCTGACCAGCAACAACGACGACCCCGCCGGCGCCAGCCGCCCCTTCGATGCGGACCGGGACGGCTTCATCATGGCCGAGGGAGCCTCCCTCCTCGTGCTCGAGGAGCTGGAGCATGCTCGCGCCCGCGGCGCCCAGATCTTCGGCGAGATCCTGGGCATCGGCATCGCCACCGATTCCTACCGGCTCACCGACCCCGAGCCCACCGGACGGGGCATGGGTGAGGCCATGCGGCGCTCGCTCGCGGACGCCTCGTTGGCGCCCTCGGACGTGGACTACGTCAACGCCCATGGCACCTCGACCAAGCTCAACGACGCGGCCGAGACCAAGGCCGTCAAGGCGGTGTTCGGGGCCCACGCCGCCTCGCTGCCGATGTCGTCGTCGAAGTCCATGTTCGGCCACCTCATCCACGCCGCCGGGACCACCGAAGCGATCGTCTGCCTGCAGAGCATCCGCAACGGGGTCATCACCCCGACGATCAACCAGCAGACGCCCGACCCGGAGTGCGACCTGGACTACGTGCCCAACACGGCGCGCGAGCTCCCGGTGAAGGTGGCGATGAGCAACAGCTTCGGCTTCGGCGGTCAAAACGTGTCTGTGCTGCTGGGAGGTGCACCGTGAGCGCCGTCGTCTTCACCGGCTACGGCGCCGTCACGGGCGCCGGCGATGACGCCGCGTTCCGCGCCCTCTGGCTCGCCGGCGGCACCGCCGTCCGTCCCTTCGAAGGCAAGAACCACGAGGGGCTTCCCCCCGGCTACGGCGCGGCCGTCGCGTTCACCCACAAGGAGCTCCGCGGCCTCCCCGGGGGCCGAGGCCTGCGCCCGGGCACGATGACCGACCACACCTTCCTCGCCGTCGGCGCGGTGGGCCGGGCGCTCGCCGCCGGGGGCCTGGACGATCCGGCCGGCGACGACGACGCCGTGGCCGATCGTCGCGGTGTCTACCTGGGCACCTACACCAACTTCCCCGGGCTCAAGAAGCACCTCAAGCTGACCCACTTCATGGGCTCGCCCGAGGCTGCCGAGGCGGGGAACTACGTCGTCGACGACAGCCGGATCAACGCCGGTATGAAGGGCTTCAGCGGCTTCGACTTCCTGAAGCTGATGAACAACATGCCGACCGCTCACGCCGCCATCCAGGCCAACGCGCGCGGTCCGGCCAACACCTTCCTGGGGCACTCGTCGGTCGGCCTGCAGGCCATCGGCCGGGCGTGGGACTCGCTCCAGCTGGGGCTCGCCTCGCAGTTCGTCACCGGCGGCTCCGGCCCCGGCACCCTCGAGGGGCTCTGCCTCGCCCACCGGGGCCGTCGCCAGCTCGCCAGCCCCGGCCTCGACCCCGCCTCCGCCGCGCGCCCCTTCGACGCCTCGGCCACGGGGCTCGTCCCCGGGGACGCGGGAGCCGCCTTCGTGCTGGAGACGGCCGAGTCGGCGCAGGAGCGGGGGGCGACCGCCCTGGCCCGCCTCGTCGCCTACGACGAGCGGCTCGTGGTGCCGACCGCTGAGCGCGGCCCGCTCCCCGACAGCAGCGGCATCGAGCGTCTGCTCCGGGCGGTCCTGGGCCAGGCGGGGTGGACCGCCGACAGCGTGGATCTCGTGTCTGCGGGCGGCTCCGGCCTCGCCGAGCTCGACGAGCCCGAGGCGGAAGCGCTGGCCGCGGTCTTCGGCAGCTCCTTGAGCAGCAAGCTCGTGGTTCACACCGGCGTGGTCGGCTTCACCGAGGGCGGTCACGGCCCCCTCGGCCTCGTCGGCGCGCTGCAGGCGATGGAGGACGGCCAGCTCGCACCGATGGTGGGACTGCAGACCCCGTCGGCGGCGTTGGGCAGCTTCCGTCCCCGCGCCACCTCGGTCGAGGCCGACGTGCGTCGCGCCCTCGTGCTGTCGGTGTCGCCCGAGGGCACGGTCAATGCGCTCGCGGTCGAGCGGCTCTGAGGTGACCCTGGTCGAGGCCGTCCCGAACTTCAGCGAGGGTCGGGACCCCGCCGTCATCGACGCCATCGCCGCGGCCCTGGATGGGGGCGGCGCGAGGGTGCTCCACATCGACCCCAACGCCGACGCCCACCGCACGGTGATCACCCTCGCGGGCCCCTTGGACGCGGTCACCGCGGCCTTGAAGCGGGGCATTCGTGAGGCGGTGGCGCGGATCGACATGCGGACCCACCGGGGGGCCCACCTGCGGGTGGGGGCTGCGGACGTCGTTCCCATCGTTCCTCTCCCGTTCACCGCCGCGGCGGTGCAGAGCTGTGTGGAGGCGGTCCAGACCCTCGGCCACGAGCTGGCCGCCGAGCTGGATCTGCCGATCTACCTGTACGAGCGCTCGGCGCTCCGAGGGGGGTATGCCGCGCTGCCCCGATGCCGCCGAGGCGGCTACGAGGCGCTGGAGGCCCGGTGGGCCGACGCTGCCGGACAGCCCGATCTCGGCCCGAAGGCCTGGGGACCGGGCCCCGCCCGCACCGGCGCCACGGTGTTAGGGGTGCGCGACGTGCTCGTCGCCATGAACTTCACGTTGAACTCCACCGACGAGGCGCTCGCCCGAGGCATCGCCCGGGCCTTGCGCTCCGCCGGTCCCGCGGATCGACCGCACCGCCGCGCCGCCCTCCGCACGGTGGGCTGGACGATGGACGGGTACGACGGGCGGGTGCAGGTCTCGACGAACCTGCTGAACGTTCGCGTCACGTCCGCCTGGGAGGTGTTCCAGGCGGTCTCGGATCTGGCCGCGGAAGGGAGCGCCGAGGTGGTCGGCGCGGAGCTGATCGGGCTGGTGCCCGCGAAGGTGCTGACGGATGCCGCGTCTGCGGCTTCAGGAGTCGCGCCCCCCGGGTGGGAGGAGGGCGCGATCCTGAATGCCGCCTCGGGGAACGATGTCGCAGCGCTGAGGGATGGGGCAGGAGCGCTGCGGATCGATCACCTGGGCGGAGGGATCAGCACCGCCGACATCCAGTCACGCACGCTCGAAGGGGGACTCGCGAGGGCGGGCTTCTGGACCGGCTGAGCAGCGAGCATGGCGTCGAGGAGGCGTCGACGACGCTCCTCGCTGCTCGGGCTGTGGCGGGCGTCCCAGGGGCGAAGTTTGGGGGCTGACTGCATCGTGGTTCTCCTGGCCGCACGCTGCGACCGCGACCCACAATCGATCGGGTCCGGGACGGAAATCGTCCCGGCTAGGATCGATCGCCCCCGAGCCGCTGGTACGCTCCCGCCTCCGTGAGCGAGTCCCGACGCACCCCCATCCAGCAAGCCCTCGCGTGCGCGCGCCTCCTTCGAGAGGGGTGGCACGACAAGTCCGCCCTCGCGCGGCGCCTCGGGGTCAGTGAGCGCGCGGTGAAGCGCTACCTCCGCGCCATCGCGGACGAGGAGGACGGCTACGAGATCCGCGAGATCGACGAGCGGGGCCACCGCGAGTACCGCATCCGCCCCATCGCCTATCGCGAGCGTCGGCGCGGCTCGCCCTACGAGGTCATGGCGCTGGCCATGGCGGAGCGGTTCTTCCGCGCGTTCGACCCCGGCGGCGTCGCCGATCTGCTCGATCAGGTGCTGTACGAGGTCACCGGCGAAGAGGACGAGGCGGACGAGGATCGCATCGACCGCAAGCGCCGCAGCCTCGCCCGCCGCTTCGTGCTCGCGCGGGCGCCCCAACCGCTCCCCGGGCGCGTCCGCCGCGTGTTCGATCAGGTGCTTCGGGGGCTCGTGGACCGCCGGGTCCTCGAGCTCCGCTACCACCCCCGGAAGGGACCTGCGAAGGACTACGTGCTCCGCCCCTACACGCTGCTCCTGGGGGAGCAGGAGCTGGCGATCACGGGCGCCCTGGGGGAGCCCCCCGAAGACGGCGTAGCCCGCCTCGGCGACCCCATCCGTACGTTCGCCCTCAACCGGATCGAAGGGCTGAAGCTCCGGCAGACCCGCTTCTCGATGCCGCACCTGGGGCTGTGGGACCCGGAGAAGAACTTCGAGGCCTCCTGGGGCCTGTACTCGGGGCCCTCGGAGCGGGCTCGGGTGGCGATCCATCCCGCGTTTGGAGAGCTCGTCAGCGAACGCGTCTGGCACCCCAGTCAGCAGGTCGGCGAGCCCGGTCCCGACGGCTGGATCCCCATCGAGTTCGACGTGTTCGTGGGCGGTGAGTTCCGCACCTGGGTGCTCGGCTGGGGGCCCTGGGCGCGGGTCGAGGAGCCCGCCTCGCTGGCCTCCTGGGTCGCCACCGTCCGCGCCCTCGAGCCGGGGGAGGGGACCCCCGATGACGATGAGGTCTTTCGGATCGTGTGATCCGCGGGCACACTCCGGCAGATGCAGAACCCCCAGGATGCGATCGCCGCCGCCGAGGCCCTCTTCAGCAAGGCTCCGGCACCGCCGGAGTCCGATCCGAACGCCCCCGTGCGTCGCCGCGTGGCGAACCGGGTGACCAAGCCGACGGCGATCCCCGCTCCCGTGGAGGCGTCCGCGGCCCCGAGCATCAAGGCTCAGTTCACGCGCCCGCGGCGTGCCCGCGTCGCGCCCCAACCGGCGCAGGTTCAGGTCCCGGTTGCCCTCGAACTCGTGCCCGAGCCCGAGCCGACGCCCGCCAGCCCGCAGGCGTGGCAGGTGCTGACCGACGGCTCCCGTGACTTCGTGGTCCTGGCCTGCGACGTCGCCGAGGCGACGGCCGCAGCCGCGGGGCATCTTCCCCCGGCCGTGCGCATGGTCGGCATCGAGCGGCTGCCCGAGGTTCTCTGAGGGGGCTCGCTAGAGCCGTCGACGCATCGTCGCGATCAGGAGGAGCAGCAGCAGCGAAGCGCCCGCCCCGGCCTTGCCGTCGGTGAAGGAGCTGGCCGCGCAGCAGCCCGCGTCGTTGCCCCACCCATCTCCCTGGCCGCCGTCGAACGGCGTCGTGTCGTCGTCGCCGAAGCCGGTGTCGTCGTCGTCGTCGTCGTCACCCTCCTCGCACTCCGAGTCGGCCATGTCGATGTCGCCGTCGCAGTCGTCGTCGATGGTGTTGTTGCAGACCTCGTCGGCGTCGGGGTGGACGAAGGCGTCGGTGTCGTTGCAGTCGACGGAGGCGTCGTAGCCGTCGCCGTCGTTGTCGGGCGCGGCGCCGTTGTCGCCGTAGAGGTTCATCCAGAGGGGGCGGTGGTCCGCGGCCCACTCGTAGTAGTCGTTGTCGGGGAACGCCGAGCGGCAGTTGAAGATGAACCCCTCGACGTCGGCGAAGAGCACGACTTCGCCCCCGTCGGGCCTGCGCGCCACCGCCGCGAGGGTCTTGGTGGAGCCGTCCGGCGCCTGATACTGCAGCAGCGGATCGCCGCCGGAGACCGAGTTCACGTTGGCGATGTGCCACGCCCCTTGGCCGGTCGTGAGCGCGTCGGGCACCACCTGCGCGTCCGGGTGGGACTCGCTGCAGCCGCCCCAGAACTGGTCGTCGTTCAGGGCGAGATCGTGGTCGGGGATCGTGTTGAGCACGTTGGTCAGGAGCTGGTTGAAGAGCGCCTCGTCGGCGTTGTCCCCGAGCAGGACGAGCCGGCCGCCGCCGCTGAGGAAGCCGGAGAGGTAGATGCTGAGGTCCGGGTTCTCGTCGACCGCGACATGCGGGTGGCACATCACCAGGAGCTTCCACGTTCCGTCCGTGATGTTGCTGCCCAGCTCGGTGGTCAGCAGGACCTCGCTCGCCCCCGCGTCCTCCATCGCCTCGACGAAATCGGCCAGCTCCGTGTCGAAGAACGGTTGGGCGTCTCCGTGGAAGCAGTCGATCCAGACCTTGTCGGCCTGGGCAGCGGCGATCGAGGGGAGTCCGAGGACAGTGAGGAGGAGCAGCAGGATCGTGGGACGCATCGCGTCTATCCTACACCCGTGCTCCTGTGCCGAACCCTGATCGCGACCGCCTTCCTGGGGCTGCTCGCGGCCCCCGCCGCCGCTGAGACCGTGCTCGTGCTCGGCTCCGACTCCTCCACGGAGGTGACCGACGCGGCCGATGCGCTCATCGACACGGGGCTCTTCGCCGCCGGCGGCGTCACCGAACAGGTGGGACCGGCGACGCCCCTGCTGGGCGAGCTCACCGCGCACGACGTCGTGCTCGTGTGGGGCTTCGCGCCGCTCTGGGACGACGCCGATGCCCTCGGCGACGTGCTCGCGGACGCGGTCGACGCCGGGGTCGGCGTGGTCGTCGGGAGCCCGTTGGACCCGGGCCTGCTGCCCGGCGGACGGTGGGCTTCGGCGGGATACAGCCCCGTCGCCGGCTCGACCGGCGTCACGGTCGCTGGAGACATCGACTTTGCCGACCCCTCCACCGACACCGCCCACCCCGCGCTGGCCGGCCTCAGCGCGGTCGTCTACCTCCCCGCGACGGTCACGGGGCTGACCCTCAGCGCCACCGGCACCACCTTCGCGGTCGACACCGCGGGTGAGATCGTGGGGGCCCAGGTGTGCGATCGCGGGAGCATCGTCACCACCCTGTTCCCTTCTGAACTGGAGCCCGGCGGCTCGGCCAACGACGAGGCTCGCCTCTGGCTCGCGCAGATGCTCCTGGCCACGGTGACGGAGGATCCCGAGGCCGACGCCGGCGACGACGTGAGCGTTGCCGAGGGCGGCTCGACCACGCTGGATGCGAGCGACTCGGACGCCGGGGACTTCGGCCCGCTGACCTTCGCCTGGGACCTCGACAACGACGGCACCTTCGACGATGCCACCGGCGACGCGCCGACCTTCAGCGCGGCGTCGCTGGACGGCCCCGACTCGGTGCCCGTGACCCTGCGCGTCACCGACGCCTGCGGCCGGATCGACACCGACTCACTCACCGTCACCATCACCAACGCCGACCCCAGCATCACGTCGGCCACGCAGGATGGCCCCGCGGACGAGCCCGGCACCGTCGCGTTCACCGCCGCGGCGAGCGACCCCGGCGGCGACTCGGTCACGTTCAGCTGGGACTTCGACGACGGCTCGCCGGCCGGCTCCGGCGCGGCTCCCAGCCACACCTACGACGACTCGGGGACCTACACCGTCACCGTCACGGCGGACGACGGCGAGGGCGGAACCGACTCCACCACCGTCCCGGTGACCATCAACAACCTGCCGCCGACCGGGCTCTCGGTGAGCGGCGACAGCTCCGTGGTGCTCGGGCAGAGCGCCTCGTTGACCGGCTCCGCGACGGATCCCGCGGGCGCCGCCGACCCCCTCACGTACACCTGGGCGTGGGGCGACACCACGAGCGACTCGGGCGTGGATCTGACGTCCGTGTCGCACACCTACGCTGAGCCCGGCACCTTCACCGTGACCGTCACCGTGGACGACGGCGACGGCGGCTCCACCTCCGACACGGCCCAGATCGAAGTCACCAACCCCGGCCCCTCGCTGACGTTGGCGAGCTCCCCGGGCACCCGCGACGAGGCCCAGTCCGGCAGCTACTCCGTCACCGCGTCCGACGTGCTCGGCGATCCGGTGACCGTGACGTGGGACTGGGGCGACAGCTCCGCGGACGACAGCGGCCTCGACCTGGTCAGCGCGAGCCACGCCTACGCCGACGACGGCACCTTCACCGCGACGATCACCGCCACCGATGCGTACGGCGGGAGCGCCTCCACCGACGTCGACACGGTCGTCGCCAACCTCGATCCAAGCATCTCCTCGAGCCCCGGAACCGCGGCTGAGGAGGGCACGCCGTACAGCGCTTCGCTGGCCGCCACGGACGTGCCCGCGGACCAGCCCGATCTCGTCTGGATCGCCCAGTCCGCCCCCGCCAGCGCGACCTTCAATCCGTCGACGGCGACCTTCTCCTGGAACCCCAGCCTGGACGAGGCGCTCGGCGGCGCGGTCACCTTCGGGGCGCTCGTCAGCGACGGCGACGGCGGCACCGACGAACTCTCCTGGGTCGTCACCACCGCCTTCGAAGACGACGACAACGACGGCATGGCGGACAGCTGGGAGCTGGACAACGGCCTCGATCCGACGCTGGACGACAGCCTCGGAGACCCCGACGCCGACGGCGTCTCCAACGGCGACGAGTGGCTCGAGGGCACCGATCCGCAGGTCTTCGGCGGGCCCGACGCCCCCGCGCCGACCTTCCCCATCGACGGGGAGTCGACCGACACGGCGGAGCCCGCGCTGACCGTCGCCAACGCCACCGACCCCGACGGCGACGTGCTCGCCTACGCCTTCGAGGTCTACGCCGACGGAGCGCTGACGGTGCTGGTGGACTCCGAGGACGGCATCGCCGAGGGCGCCTCGGAGACCGCCTGGACGCCCACCGGCACCCTCGCTGAGAACACCCGCTACTTCTGGCGCGCCCGCGCCGCCGACGCCCGCGTCTCCGGAGCCTGGAGCATCGTCTCCCCCTTCTTCGTCGACGAGGCCAACGATCCGCCCGCGGTTCCGACCCCCTTGTCGCCGGACGCGAGCACCGTCGACACGCCCCTTCCGGGCTTCGTCGTGGCCGTCGGCGCGGACCCCGAGGGCGACAGCTTCGTCGTCGAGATCGAGCTCGTCGACGAGACCGAGTCGGCGTTTGTCCCCGTCGTGGGGGACGGCTTCGCCGAGGACGGCACCTGGCTGGCGACGCCCGGGGACCCGCTCGCCGAGGACCACGAGTTCTCCTGGCGCGCCCGCTCCGCCGACGTCCGCGGCGGCGCCAGCGACTGGAGCGACGTGGCCCTCTTCGAAGTGGACGTGTCCAACACCGCGCCTCCGGTCCCGACCGTCGTGGCGCCCACGGACGGCTCCGAGGTCTCGACGGCGCTGCCGGACCTGATCGTGGCGGTGGGCGAGGACGTCGATGGCGACCCCCTCACCGTCGTGTTCAGCGTGGACCTCGACCCGGCCTTCGCCTCGGACTCCCGCGAGGACCTCGGACCGGTCGCGGTCGAAGCCGGGGAAGCCACCGCGGCCGTCACCGAAGCGCTCCCCGAGAACGCGACCGTCACCGCCCGGGCCCGCGCCGAGGATGATCGCGGCGGCGCCTCGGCGTGGGTGGTCTGGAGCTTCGTCGTCGATGCCACCGACGAGGCCCCGTCGGGCCCCCGCATCCTCGCCCCCGAAGACACCGCGACCGTCGACGGCTCGGCGCTGGAGATCCGCTGGGCCCCGGCCGACGACCCCGAAGGCGACGCGTTGACCTACGAAATCAGCATCGCCTCGGATCCCGACGGCGAGACTTTCTGGTCCGGAGCCGGGCTGACGATCCCCGACGGCGACGCCGAAGGCGCCACCACCGTGGACGTCGAGGTCCCCGCCGGGGCCTGGACCGCCGCCGCCCGCGCCACCGACGCCACCGGCCAGGTCGGTCCCTGGGGGCCGCTGAGCCGCTTCGTCGTGCTCCCCGTCGAGGGCACGGGAGCGGACCTCGAGGCGGGCGATGGGCCGTACGGGTGCGACTGCGCCTCCAGCGTGGCCGGCGGTGCTGGCTCGGGCGCCGTTCTGGCGCTCCTGGTGCTTCCCTGGGCCGTCCGCCGACGCCGTTGAGGTCGAATCACCGTCGAAGCTTTGGTAGGTTGCGACACGGGCCGGGAGAACTCGTGGGGACGAGGGCACCCGTAGATGAGGGACACATGCACAAGTGGATGATTGCTGCGGCCGCGAGCTGCATCGTGGCGCTTTGGGGGCTGACCCCCGCTTCGGCCCAGGTGGGAACGCACTGCTACGCGGTGGGTGATGGCGGTGGTGCCAACGGCGGCGACGACCTGCTCACGCTGGTCGACTTCACCGACCCGAACGCCTCGACCAACGAGACCGACGTCGGCACCGGGACCGGCACCGAGCGGATCGAGGCGGCCGCGCTGCATCCCATCACCGGCGTCATGTACGCCGCCGACGACGAGGAGTTCGGGACCATCGACCTCGTCACCGGGGAGTACAGCTCGATCGGGCTCTTCGGCTCCGGCGACGGCTCCGACGGCAACGAGGACTTCGACGACGTCGACGGCCTCTCGTTCGACCTCGACGGCACGCTGTACGGATCCGTGCGCCGCAGCGACGCGGACCTCCTCATCCAGATCAACATCGCCACCGGCGCCCACATCAACAACGCCTTCGGCGGCGGCAACGACTACGTGGTCGTGCCCGAGATCGGCGGCCGCGATGACGTCGACGACCTCGCCATCGACCCCTCCAACGGCACCCTGTACGCCACCCTCGTCGGCTCCGGGGGCGACATCCTCATCACCATCAACAAGGCGACCGGGGCGAGCACGAACCTCGGCTCGATCGGCTTCAACAGCATCGAGGGGTTGGGCTTCGACCCCAGCGGGCAGCTCTGGGGCGCGCGTGAGGCGGGCGCCCTCGTCGCCATCGACAAGAACACCGGCGCCGGCACCATCTTCAGCACGCTGGACAACGCCGAGGACTACGAGTCGATCACCTAACACCTCCGGGATCGACACCGACAGCGACGGCCTCAGTGACTTCGACGAGTCGAACACGCACGGCACCGACCCCAGCAACCCCGACACCGACGGCGACAGCCTGCTCGACGGCGCCGAGTTGAACAGCCACGGCACCGACCCGCTGAACCCCGACACCGATGGCGACAGCCTCGGCGACGGCCTCGAGGTGGTGGGCTGCACCGATCCGTTGAGCTCCGACACCGACGGGGACGGCCTGCCCGACGGCGCCGAGGACCTCGACGGGGACAACTTCATCGACCCCGGCGAGACCGACCCCTGCAGCGCCGACACCGACGGCGACGGCCTGGACGACGGGGACGAGACGACCCTGTACGGCACCGATCCCACCGACGCCGACAGCGACAACGACGGGCTGGACGACGGCGAGGAGGTCAACACCCACGGCACCGATCCGAACGACTCCGACACGGACGACGACAACTCCCCCGACGGCTTCGAGGTCACCATCGCGGGCACCGACCCGCTGGACGACGACACCGACGACGACGGCCTCCTGGACGGCAACGAGGCGGCCCTCTGCACCAGCGCGCTGACGACGACGACGACGACGACGATGACGACGCGTCCCTGGACGACAGCGACGGCGACGGCCTCAGCGACGAGCTCGAGCGTCAGATCGGCACCGGTCCCTTCGAGCCCAACGTGCTCCAGGGCTCCGGCGGGTGCGAGGGCTGCAGCCAGAGCGCCTCCAGCCCGGCCGCGCCGCTGTCCCTCGGCCTGCTCCTCCTCGCCGGCCTGCTCGGCCTGCGCCGCCGCCGGGAACTCGCCCGCGGCTCCGCCGGGCTGCTGCTGGGGCTCGCGCTGCTGCTCCCCACCGCCGCCAACGCCTTCGACACCCCGAAGATCGACGCTCAGCGCTTCGACCCCGCCCTCCAGGTCGGTGAGTTCGTGCGGGTGCGCGACGCCGAGTTGGGAGACGCCGGCCGGTGGGGGATCGCGCTGTCGCTCAACTACGCCCGCAACCCGCTCGAGTTGGGCTCGTTCGAGGGCCTCGATCGGCGGATCGGCGTGGTCGACCACCTCGTCGGATTCGACCTGTGGGCCGCCTGGACTCCGATTCGGCGCCTCCGGATCGGCCTCGGTCTGCCCGTGCTCCAGCTTCAGCCCAGCTCGCCCGAGACGCAGGCGGTGGTTGCCGCCCTCGGCGGCAGCGGCAAGCGCGTCGGGATCGGCGATCTCCGGGTCGGCATCGCCGGCCAGATCCTGCTGCAGGAGGACCAGGGGGTGAACCTGTCAGGCGAGCTGCAGCTGGTCATCCCGACGGGCAGCCGGGCGCAGTTCATCGGCGCCGGCTCCGCTGGTCTGGACATCAACTTCGCCCTCGGCCGGCGCTGGAAGCACTTCTTGTTCGACGTGAACCTCGGCGCGCGCGGGTTCATCGGGGGGCAGCCGCTGCTGGGCCTCCAGCCCGATGACGAGCTTCGCTGGGCGGTCGGCCTCGGCGTGCCCATCGGCGACGGCACGTGGACCGTGCAGGCCGAGTGGATGGGCGCCACGGTGATCGATCCCGTCGCCCTCGACCAGCTCGGCCTGGATCCGTTCGACGCCCGCCACACCCCGATGGAGATCAGCATCAGGGCGCGCTTCGACCCCGAGGCCCCCATCGCCGTCGCGTTCGGCATCGGCCCCGGCCTGACGAAGGGGTTCGGCTCGCCGGACATTCGGGTCTGGGCGGCGCTGACCGTCGCCCCCGAGGGGGTCGGCGATCGTGACGGCGACGGGCTCTCGGACCGCGTCGACGCCTGCCCGGCGGAGCCCGAGGACGTGGACATGTTCGAGGACGGTGACGGCTGCCCCGATCGTGACAACGACGACGACGGCGTGCTCGACGTGGACGACGGCGCACCCCTGGTTCCGGAGGACCGCGACGGTTGGGAAGACGGCGACGGCGTGCCGGACCCCGACAACGACGGTGACGGCCTCACCGATGACCGCGACGGGTGCCCCATCCAGCCCGAAGATCCCGACGGCTGGGAGGACGAGGACGGCTGCCCGGACCCGGACAACGACAGCGACGGCATCCTGGACGTGGACGATGACTGCCCGCTCCAGCCGGAGATCATCAACGCGGTGGACGACGAGGACGGCTGCCCCGACGAGGGGCTGGTGCAGATCGGCGACGAGGGCGGCGTCACCAAGATCTTCATCCTCGAGAAGGTCTACTTCGACACCAGCAAGGCGACCATCAAGCGGCGCTCCTACGCGGTGCTGGACGCGGTGCGGGACGTGATGATCGCCTACCCCGGCATCGCCCGGGTCGAGATCCAGGGCCACACCGACAGCGACGGCAACGACGCCGCCAACCAGGGGCTCAGCGAGCGCCGCGCAGGCGCGGTGATGCGGTACCTGATGGAGGCGGGGATCGACCCGGACCGGTTGGTCGCCGTCGGCTACGGCGAGAGCCGACCGATCGACACCAACCGCACGTCCGAAGGCAAGGCGAACAACCGCCGAGTGGAGTTCGTGGTCGTCGCCCAGGACGGCGACTGAGGTCTAGAAGCGGAGGCCCACGCCGGCGCCCAGGCGGGCGTTGAAGTGGAGGCCGATGAGGCCGCCTTCGCCGTTGACGCGGATGATGAACATCCCGTCGCCGGGGGCGATGTCGAGGCCCCCTTGCACCATGAAGCCGAGCAGCGAAGTGCCCGCGCTCAGGCCGTCGCGGTTGTAGGCGTACTGGAACGCGCCCGCGACCCAGGGGGACAGCCAACCGGCCTTGCGCACGCCCACGTTCACGCCGAACGGCATGAAGAACAGCGGGCCCGTGACGGGGGCTGAGCCCTCGGGGACGGGGAAGTCGTGCACGCCGCCGAAGGACGGGCGCACGAACGCGCCGACCACCAGAGGTCCGATGACCCGCGCCTCGAAGTCGATGCCGAGCATCGCGTAGCTGAACGTCGGCGCCGCGAACTGGTAGCCGAAGGTCGCCGCCACACGGAAACGACCGGCCAAGGCGCCACCCGTGGCCGCCTTGGGCTCGGCCTTGGGGGTGCGCTCGGCCTTGGGCTTGGGCTCCTCCTTGGGCTTGCGCTCGGCCTTGGGCTTGGGCTCCTCCTTGGGCTTGCGTTCGGCCTTGGGCTTGGGCTCCTCCTTGGGCTTGCGCTCGGTCTTCGGCTTGGGTTCGGCCTTCGGCTTGCGCTCCGCCTTGGGCGAAGAACCGCTGTCGGGCCACGCCACGCGGGGGCTCCCGTCGCCGGGGTAGGTCGCCGCGACGGGCCCGCGCCGGCCTCGGTACTGGAGCACGTGCACGTCGCCCTCGCGGCCGCCGAACTCGTCGCTGATCATCAGGCGCAGGGCCTGCTCGCCGCCGGCACTGCGTCCCCCGTCGGACCAGATCGCGCGGCCGGCTCCCGGCCACACCAGCACCGCTTCGGACAGCACGTCGATCCACATGCCGGTGAGGCCGTGCTGGGTCGAGACCTGCAGGAGGTGCCGGCCGGGCGTCAGCACGGCGCCGTCCTGGCCCGGATGGGCGAGCAGCTCGCCGTCGATGTAGACCTCCGCCATGCCGGCGGCGCCCCACACCCAGAGGCGCGCGGGCTTCTCGCCGGCCGCCTCTTCGCGAACCTGGCTGAGCAGGTCCATGTGATCGCGGGGGAAGCCGCGCTCGCCTTCGAACGTGGGGTCCGCGGCGACGGAGTTGCGCATCGCGGTGGCGGCGCCGACCACGTCGTCCTGGTCGAAGCGCGCAGCGCCCGCGAGGAACGACAGCCGCGCCAGATCGCGCTTGGGCACCGGCGACTCCTGGCAGGGCAGGAGCGTCTCGACCACGGCGAGGGACTCCTCCGCCTTGGCCAGCTCGAAGGAGAGGACCCGCTCGGAGGCTTCGTCCAGCTTCGCGGCGACGTCGAGCGTCACCGGGGCTCCGCCGCACCGCTCCAGCTCGGCGCCCCCCACCAGCATGCGGCTGGGGCCGGCGAGCACGTCGTCGGCGAGCACCAGGGTCGGGGGCTGTCCGGTGCGGGCCTGCACCCGCTCGGCGGCGTCGCGGTCCTTCGAGACGCCGCCGTCGTGCACGACGATGTCAGCGGCCGCGGACGCGGGGAGGAGCAGCGCCGCAACGGCGAGGCTCACCCCCCACCGAACAGTGAGTCCCGGTCGGCGGCGCATCAGGCTAATTCCTCGAGTTCAGGGCGTAGAAGTCGGCGAGGTAGCGGGTCTCCTTGCCGGCCTCCACCTGGAGGGTCTTCTTCCCCGAGCGGCGGTTGAACCCGGAGCACTCTTCGGCGTCGTCGCAGACGAAGCGGACCTTGTAGGTGCCCGGCGGCAGGCGGATGCCCCGCCGCGTCTCGTCCGTGGTGCCGTAGGCCTTGCCCTCGATCTCGACCCGGCAGCGAGGCCGCGCGCTGAGGTGGAGGATGCCGGTCTCGTCCGCCGCGGACGTGTTCGTGCCCGAGCCGGACGCGGCGGTCGTCGAGGTGGTCTCTCGTCGCGCCGACGGCGTGGGGCGGGGCTTCGGGGTCGACGGCTCGGTCCGCACCCTGGGGGTCGCGGGCGCCGGGGTCGGCTCGGGGGCCGCTGCCGCCGTCTCCGGCTCCGTGGCGCCTTCGCCCTCACCGACGGCGGCTCCCTCGCCCTCCGCGACGGCACCCCCACCTTCGGCTTCGGCTTCGCCTTCGCCCTCGGCTCCAGCCTCGACGGCCGGCTCGGGGGTGGGGGCGGGCGTGGCGACGGGCTTGGTCGGCGGCTTCACCGGGATGGCCGTCGTGGCCGTGCCGGTCTCCGGCGGGGTCCCGCGGTCCTTCAGCTTCCCGATGACGAGGGCGCTCAGGAGCACGACCATCAGCAACATCAGCAGCGCGGCGGCGATGAGCAGGCGGGTGGGCGGCCCCTTCTTCTTGCGCCTCTTGGACGCGGCGCGAGGCTTGGCGGCGGACTGCACGCCGGCGGACAGGGCGGCCTTCTTCTTCAGCTCCGGCGGAGCCACGAAGGGCATCGTCTTGTCGTCTTCGGCCGGCACCTTGAAGGGCATCGTCCGGTCGTTCTCGATGCCGCCTTCGACGGTCGTCTCTTCGTCGACGCGGGAGCCCGGCTTGTGGGCCTCGGTCTCCAGGGTCTGGGCCACGCTGGGGGCGTCGCCCGTCTCCGACAGGCCCGCCTCCACGAGATCGATCTCGTGGACGTCGCCGCCGCTGATGGGGGGCAGGGGCTGCAGCGGCTGGTAGCCGCCGAGCTGCCGGACCGCGTCCGACCCGAAGGCGCGGACCGTGCCGGAGACGACCGACATGGCGCGGGTGACGGGCACCTCGGCCGGCGGAATCTCCGGGCGCGAAGCCGCCGCGGCGGGGATCTCCTCGTCCGCTACGGAGCCGCTCTCCATGCCGAAGAAGTCGCCCGTAGCGGGGGTCCCCTTCACGTGCTGAATGAAGTCCGGGAGGTCCTCGATGATCGCGGCCTGGGGGCCCGACAGGGACTCGCGGGCCTCGCCCGCCTCCCGCGCCCAGAAGTTGCGGTCCATCGCCGCGGGGTGCCGGGCGCGCAGCCACTCCAGCTGCTCGGAGAAGACCGAGGCGCTGTCGGGGCGGTAGCGCGGATCCTTCTGGAGGGCGGCTCGCAGCAGCGCGATCCAGCCGTCGATGGCCTCCTCGGGGAGCTCGCCGTTGTGCCCCGCCACGAGGTGGGCACGCAGCTCCGCGAGGCGCTTGTCGATGTCCATCTCGAACGCGGTGTGCATCGCCCGCGCCAGATCGGCGGGGGTGGCGACCTCGACGTCGAGGAGGCGGCGTCCGAGCAGCAACTCGAACAGGATGGACGCCAGGGAGTAGATGTCGGCGCGGCCGTCGAGCTCGTCGCCCGTCAGCTGCTCGGGCGACATGTAGAAGACCGTGCCCTTGGTCTGGCCTTCCTGGGTGCGGGCCGCGAGGCGGTCGTCCTGGGCCTTGGCGATGCCGAAGTCCAGGACCTTCACCTGGCCCCGGAAGTTGACCATCAGGTTCTGCGGCTTCAGGTCGCGGTGCACGATCGAGAGCTGCTGGCCGTCCCGACCGACCATGCGGTGGGCGTGGGCGAGGGCGTCGGCGACCATCAGCCCCATGTGCAGCACCGCGGTAGCCGGGATGGACCCGTTCCGGTCGCGAATGCGCTCCTCGATGTCCGCTACGTCCACCCCCCGGACGTGCTCCATGACCATGTAGTAGACGTCGCCGAGGACGTCGTGGTCCTCGTGCTTGAAGTCGATGACCTTGACGATGTTGGGGTGGTCCAGCTGCGAAAGCAGGCGGGCCTCGTCCGCCATCTGGCGGGCGACGTTGGGGTTGGACGCGACCATGTTGGCGTCCAGCACCTTCACGGCGAAGTCCGACACGAAGCCCATGTCGCCGCGGACCTCGGACCGGTAGACCTGTCCGAACGCGCCCGCGCCGATGAGTTCGACGAGTGTGTAGCGATCAAGCTGGAAGGGCAGCTTCATCGCACGTCCTCCCTTCGCCTTCTCCGCCCACCCCAATTTGCAACGAGGAGCAGTGCCAGGGCAAGTGTGCCCCCTGCAGCCGAGTCGTTGCCGGGGGCGGTCAGATTGCAGTCGAGGATGCAGCCGTAGGGGATTCCGTGCCCTACCGGGGTGCTGTCATCGTCGTCGTCGTCGTCGTCGTCCGAACCCGCGCAGTTGGGGTTCTCGTCCACCTCACCGTCGCAATCGTTGTCGATTTCGTCGCACAACTCGTCCAGGCCGGGCCGGATGGAGTTGTCCTCGTCGTCGCAGTCGCCATCGCAGGTGCTGACGCCGTCATCGTCGGCGTCGTCGGGGTTGAGCTCGGGGTCCGTGTCGTCGCAGTCGCCGTCGCAGCCGGAGGTGCCGTCGCCGTCGCGATCGTCGGGGCTGATGTCCCCGTCGGTGTCGTCGCAGTCCCCCTCGCAGGTGCTGTGTCCGTCTTCGTCGGCGTCCTCGGGGGTGAGGGTCTCGTCGGCGTCGTTGCAGTCGCCGGCGCAGGTGGGGAAGCCGTCGTCGTCGGCGTCCTCTTCGTTGCCGGGGAGGTTCCCGTCGCAGTCGTTGTCGAGGCCGTCGCAGACCTCTTCGGCGCCCTCGAAGGTGTCGCGGTTGGTGTCGTCGCAGTCTCCGTCGCAGGAGCTGACGCCGTCACCGTCCTTGTCCGGGCACTCCGGGGCGACGACGCGGATCGCGACGCCGTTGCCGACCACGGCGTCCGTGTTGCAGGAGACCAGCAGCAGCCCGGCGTCGTTCTGAGCCGCGCCGATGGCAGAGGCCTGGCCGTCGTCCTTGGGCTGCTCGACCGTGTCGTCGACGTCCAGATCGAGGTAGTGGAACTCGACGTCGTTGGTGCCCTCGAAGAGCTTCACCTCGAAGGTGATGGCGCCCTCGACATTGAAGAACGGGATCGCATACCACTCGACCACGAACATGCGGTTCGGGGCGTCGCCTCCGGTCCACACGAACACGCCGACGGCGTCGTTGTCCTCGGGGTTCAGGTCGGTCCAGTAGGGGAGCAACGCGGGCGCGCCGAGGCCGGGGCTCAGGTCCGCGCAGTCGTGGTTGTGCGAGGCGGCTTCCGCGGAGCCGAAGCTGAGCACGCCGTTGGCGTGGACGTCGATCTGGTTGTACTCGGTCCCGTAGTAGACGAACCCGAAGGGCAGGTCGACCGTCTCCACGCCGTCGTCCAACAGGGTCAGGGGCTCGGCGCCGTTGTCGATCTCGTAGTTGAACGTGGGACCGCTTGGCTCCGTGCTGTCCAGCCAGGAGTAGCCCGCTGCGTCGGGGCCGCCGCTGGCCGCCAGGGCCGGCGCGCACCACAGCACCACCCCGGCTCCGAGGAGCCGGGCCGCGAGGGCTGCGTCGTTCGATCCGATGATGCTCACAATATCGATTCTGCCCTCCCTGGGCACGGAGGGGCGAGGTTGATTACAGGGACCACGTCCCTCGGTCAAGGGTTCCCGCTCGGTTCACTGCGTCTTGACGCGCGCGTAAGGGCGCGCCCATGCTCGCGCGCAATGACCCGCCCCGCCGTCTTCGCCCTCGCCGCCATCCTCTTCAGCGTCGCCATCGCGGCCGATGAACCGCCGACTGAGCCCCTGCCGGCGCCGCCCGTCCACGAGGTCTCGTTCGAGACCTCCGAGGGCACGTGGATGGGGGTGGACCTGCATCCGGACGGAACGAAGTTTCTCTTCGACCTGCTGGGCGATCTGTACGAGCTCCCGATCGCGGGCGGCCAGGCCGTCCGGCTGACCTCCGGAACCGACTGGGACGGGGACGCCCGGTACTCGCCCGACGGGGCGACGATCGTGTTTGCGTCGGACCGCGGCGGGAACCGGCACCTGTGGCTGATGGACGCCGACGGGAGCCGCCCCCGGGCGCTCACTTCCGACCCCGCGACCCGGTACAGCGATCCGGCCTGGACCCCGGACGGCGAGTACGTGGTGGCGCGGCGGCGGTTCACCGACCGTTCCTCCATCGGCATCCACGAGATCTGGATGCACCACCGGCTCGGCGGGGCGGGCGTGCAGCTGACCAAGAAGGAGGCGCTGGGCGGCGCCACCGAGCCGGCGGTCTCCCCCGACGGTCGGTTCGTCTACTTCAGCGCCCGCGGCCCCCGGTACTCCTACAACCGCGACCCGAACCAGGGCATCTGGCAGATCCGCCGGTACGACCGAACCACGGGCCAGCAGCGGCCGGTGACCGGCGAAGGGGGCGGTGCGGTCCGGCCCACGCCGTCTCCGGACGGGCGCCACCTCGCGGTGGTGCGGCGGGTGCGCGCCACGACCACGCTGGAGATCCTCGACCTGCACACCGGGGGCCTCCGGCGGATCGGTGACTGGCTCGACCCGGACGAGCAGGAGGGGTTCGCCGTCAACGGCCTGTACCCGCGGATGGACTGGTTCGACGACGGCCGTCGCCTGCTCCTGACCGCCGGCGGCTGCTTCTGGATCGTGGACGTCGAGACGGGCGAGCGGACCGAGATCCCGTTTGTCGCCTCGGTCGACCTGAGCATCACCGCCGCGGTCCGACCGAAGCGCTCCCCCGTGGCGGACGAAGTCGCCAGCAAGTTGGTGCGTTGGCCGGTCGTCTCCCCGGACGGCAGCACGTTGGTGTTCGGGGCCCTCGGCTCGCTGTGGCGGATGGACCTCCCGGACGGTCCGCCCGAGCGATTGACCCGCGACGCGGTCAACGAATTCGGCCCCGCGTGGTCGCCCGACGGACGCTGGATCGCCTACGTCACCTTCGAGGACTCCGTCGGCGGATCCGTCCGCGTGATCCCGGCGCGGGGGGGGCGCAGCCGCACGGTCGGCGAGGTCGGACCGAAGTACAGCAACCCCTCGTTCAGCCCGGACGGGCGGGAGCTCGTGATGCTTCGCGGCAGCGGTTCGCACGTGCGGGGCAAGGCGCTGGCGTGGGAACTCTGGAGCGACGTGATCACGATGACGATCGCGACGGGCGAGACGGCGCTTGTGACGGCGACGCAGGGGGGCAAGCGGGGCGCGCGTCCGAGGTTCGCTCCTGACGGCGCCCGCATCCTCTTCCCGGAGGACCGGGGCTCGGACGTGCCGCACATGCCCGCCAACGGTGCGCTGGTGTCGATCAACCGCGACGGCACCGACCGGCGGGACGTGCTCACGGTGCCGCTGGCCAGCGACATCGTGACTTCGCCGGACGGCCGGTGGGCGGCCTTCCACGAGGACCACCACGTCTGGCTCGCCCGGCTCCCGCAGGCCGGCCAGGGGCCGCTGGGGCTGGCCAAGGACGGCGGCCCGGTGCCGACGTGGCGCCTGACCGAGGCGACCGGCGACTGGGCCGACTTCTCCTGGGATTCGGGGCGCGTCACCTGGGGCAACGGGCCGGAGCTGCGGCAGATCGCGCTCGCGGACGTCATCGCGTGGGAGGAGGATCGCCAGGAGCGGGCTCGGCTCGCCGCTGAGGAAGCCGCCGCCGCGGCCGAGTCCGAGACGCCGCCCGAGGGCGAAGAGGCCGAGGCTCCGGAGGAGCCGCAGGTCCCCCCGTCCACGTCGACGCCCATCGATCTCCGAGTCCCTCGGCTCGTGCCCACCGCCTCGATCGCGATCACCAACGCCCGCGTCATCACCATGAACGGCGACGAGGTGCGTGAGGGGCAGACGGTGCTGACCGACGGAGACCGGATCGTCGCGGTGGCGGCGGACGGCACCCAGGAGCTCGGTCCCGAGGTGCACGTGGTCGACGGCACCGGCTTGACCATCATCCCCGGCCTCATCGACGTGCACGCGCACCTGCACTTCAGCGCGATGGACGTGATGCCGGAGGCGCACTGGCAGTACTACGCCAACCTCGCCTACGGGGTGACCACGGTGCACGACCCGTCCGCCTTCAGCGACCAGGTCTTCACCTACGGCGAGATGGTGGAGACGGGCCGCCTCGTGGGGCCGCGGGTCTTCTCCACGGGGATGATCCTGTACGGCGCCTCCAGCCAGAGCGCGGCGGTCGTGAACTCACCGGAGGATGCGCTCCGGCACGTGCGGCGGATGAAGACGCTGGGGGCGATCTCGGTCAAGAGCTACCAGCAGCCCCGACGCGAGCAGCGCCAGTGGATCGTGGAGGCGTGCCGCGCCGAGGGACTGCTCGACGTCCCGGAGGGCGGCGGGGACACCTTCGGCAACCTCGGCATGGTCCTGGACGGTCACTCCGCCATCGAGCACGCCATCCCCACGGTGCCCCTGTACGAAGACGTGCAGCGGCTGTTCGCCGAGTCCGACACCTACTACTCGCCGACGCTGCTGGTGGCCTACGGAGGCCCCTCGGGCGAGTTCTACTTCTACGGTGAGGGGGGCGTCTGGGACGACCCCCGGCTGGGGACCTTCGTGCCCCCGTACGTGCTCGATGGGAAGGCCCGCCGCCCCCGCGTCCAGATTCAGGACCCGGCGGAGTGGCGCCACATCGAGACCGCCCGGTCCGCCGCCGCGATCCTGAACGCGGGGGGCCACGTCACGGTCGGGGGGCACGGCCAGCTGCAGGGGCTGGGCACGCACTGGGAGATGTGGGCGCTGGCGTCCGAGGGAGCGATGACCCCAGCCCAGGCGCTGGCCGCGGGCACCATCGAGGGAGCGCGATACCTCGGCATGGAGGAGCACCTGGGGAGCGTGGAGGCGGGCAAGCTGGCCGACTTCGTGATCCTGGGGAGCGACCCCCTGGAGGACATCCGCAACAGCGCGGACATCCGCTACGTGGTCAAGAACGGCGAGTTGTACGACGCCGCCACGATGGATCGGTTGTGGCCGGAGCCCGCCGAGCGCGCGCCGCTGCTGTGGGAGCGCGCCCTGCCCGCTACCGACTGAGGTTCATGCCGCCGGGGTACAGGTAGCTAGTCCAGTCGCCGTAGCCGTACGCCGTGATGCTGAACGCCGCGGTCCCCTCGATGACGTGCGAGCCGGCGCTCAGCGGCACCCGGGCGACGAGGAAGCCGGTGGGGTCGATCTCGTCGAAGTCCGTGATCGGCACGCCGTCCAGGTCGACGCCGGTGCCGTCTTCGATGACGACGTTGATGAAGTTGGTCTCGTAGCTGTCGGGCACGAGGAAGTCGTACCGGGTGCGCCACTGGAGGCGGGGGATGCCCGAGCCCATCGCGGGATCGCCGTCCGTGCCGCCGCCGTTGGCTTCGGCCCCCATGACGCCCTGCCACACGAACATCTGGTTGCTCGCGTCGACCACGAAGTCCGCGGCGCTGTCGAACTGGAAGTACTCGCCGGCGTTCAGGGTCACCGGGCTGGCCACCGCCGGGTCGAAGCTGATGTTGGTGCCGTCGTTGAGCGCCATCACCCGGTAGATCGAGTTGGCGAGGCCGCTGCCGGCGGGGAGTCGGACAGCGCTCATCACCGTCTGAGTGCCCCACGTCTCCGTCGGGAGGGCCATCTCCTCGACGTGGTCGCAGGCGCCGAGGTTGTAGGGCATGTAGGTGCAGCCGTGGCCGGAGATGACGGCGACGGGCTCGGTCGCGGCGATGACCGAGCCGGTCAGGTCTGCCTCCAGGTCCCAGCAGTGCGTGCCGTCCGTGGGGTAGCCCTGGCTGGAGCACCAGGCGTCCGCCCCAGAGCTCGCCGAACGGGTGACGATCTGCGCGACGTCGCCTCGGTTCAGGGTGAACGAGGTGCTGCCTCCCGGGGCGACCGCGCCGGGGCTCCCGCTCGCGGTGTAGGCGGTCGAATCAAGATCGACGGTGGTGCCGTCGACGGTGCCCACGATGGCGACGAATCCGGGGGACCAGGACTCGGTCAGGTCGCTGCCCCAGGTGGGCCAGCCGCCGACCATGTAGCTGCCCGTGAGCACGTGCTCGGGCAGCAGCATGGAGGCGTCGTTGGTGTAGCTGTTGGCGAAGCCCGCGAAGTAGTGCAGCGGGTTGTACTGGTAGGCCGCTACGGGGATGTTCGACTCCACCTCGTAGGCGCCGATCGGCACGGTCACCGAGGACGTGGCCGAGGTCTGCAGGGTCGGCTCGTAGGCCAGCTCGAGGGCCTGGGTCTGGCCCGCGGGGATGACCGCCGTGGTGATGACCGACGACCCTCTGCGGACCGTGATCTCAGCCGGGTCGTCGTCGGGGTTTCCGATGACCACGCCGAAGTCGTTGGCGAAGTCGGCGGCGAGCCACTGGTTCAGGGTCGGCACGGCCATGAAGTGGCAGCCGAGGTAGCTCAGCTGGGCCTCGGCGTTCTCGCACGCGCCCCAGCACTCGCCCGCGACGCAGGATTCGTCGTCGTCGCACTCCTCGGCCAGGATGGTGCTCTGGCCGTCCTCGAGGCACTCAAGCACGTCGTCGCCTTCGCAGTAGGTCGAGCCCGGGTCGCACAGCAGGCAGCCGAGCTGGTCGTGGCAGATCGGGGTGGGGGAGGCGCAGGTCTCGACCAGCTGCCAGGTGCCCTCGGTGCAGATGACGTAGTTCTGGCCCAGGCAGTCGGTCTCGCCGGGGGAGTCGCAGTCTTCGCCGATCTGGTCGTCGTCGTCGCTGGTGTCGTCGTCGTCGTCGTCGGGGGTGTCGTCGTCGTCGTCACCCGGACCGCCGGAGTCGTCGTCGTCTCCGCCACCTCCGCGTCGGCTGGGCCCGCACGCCATGAGGGTGAGGGCGAGGAGGAGGACGAGGAGTCGGGGAGCGGTCATCCGGCCGAGTGTAGACCGGGCACGCCGGTGATTAACGGGTGAAGTTCAGACCGCCCGGGTACAGGTAGCTCGTGTAGCTCGCGTACCCGTACGTGGTGATGCCGAATCCGGTGCCCGCGGAGCTCTCGATGTGGTGGGCGCCGGGGCTGATCTCGACCCGCGCGACGTCGTACCCGGTGGAGCCGATCGTCTGCCAGCCGCTCACCGGCGAGCCGTCCAACTCGACGCTCGTGGCGCTGGGGGCGACCACGTTCACGTAGTTGCGGGTGTAGGTGGCCGGCGTGAGGAAGTCGTAGGTCGACCGCACCTGCAGCCAGGGGATGCCGGAGCCCATCGCGGGGTCGCCGCCCTCGCCCTCGCCCAGGGTGTTCTCGCCGAGCATCGTCTGGGTCACGTAGAAGGTGCTGCTCCCCTCGACGGTGAAGTCCTGGTCCGTCTGGAACTGCACGAACTCGCCCGCTCCGAGGGTCACGTTCGAGGTGACGCTGGGGCTGAAGGTGAGGGCGGTGCCGGCGTTGTTGGCGACCACCCGGTACATCGTCGGGGCGACGCCGGAGCCGCTGGGCCGGATCGGCGCGGTCATCACCGACAGCGTGCCCCACGTCTCCACTGGGAACATCATCTCCTCGAGGTGATCGCAGGCCCACTCGTTGTAGGGCATGAACGTGCACATGTGGCCGGCGAAGACGGCGACGGACTCGGTCGCGGTGATGGTCGAGCCGGTGAGGTCGCCGTCGTCCATGGAGCAGAAGACCTCGCACTCGTCGAACGGGAGGCTGGCGGGGCAGTTGTTCTCGGTGGCCGTCTGGCCCGTGCTGCTGCAGAAGTCCCAGCCCTCGTCGGTGTCGGGCCGCTGGCTGAAGATCTGGACCACGTCGCCGCGGTTCAGCGTGATCGTGGTCGAGCCGCCGGGGGTCAGCGCGCCGGGGCTCCCGCCGGCGGTGTAGGTGCTCGAGTCGAAGGTCACCTGGGTGCCGTCGGTGGTGGCGGCGACGGTGACGAAGCCGGGGTGCCAGGCGCTCCAGTCGCCCAGCGGGGTGCCCAGGAAGTCCTGCCAGGAGCCGAAGCCCCAGGTCGGCCACGAGCTGACCATGTAGTTGCCCGACAGGGTGTGCTCCGGCAGCAGCAGGGAGGCGTCGTTGGTGAACGACGGCGTGCCGGCGATGTCGAAGTGCAGCGGGTTGTACTGGTAGGCGGCGACCGGCACGTCGGTGCTGATCTCGTAGGCGCCGCCGGTGACGGTCACGCTCTGCTGGGCGTTCTTGATCTCGGAGACCATGGCCAGCTCGATCGCGGCGGTGTTGCCCGAGGCGACCGTCTGGGTGGCGACGACGCTGCCGTTGCGGCTGACGGAGACGGTGGCGTCGGGGCCGCTGGCGGGCGCCGCGATGACGACCGCGAAGTCGTTGTCGAACTCCGCGCCGACGATGTTGGCGGTGGACACGGCGAGGAACTCGCAGCCCAGGTAGCTCATCTGCTGGGCGGCCAGATCGCAGGAGTCGAGGCACTCCCCGGCGACGCAGATGTCGGGGGCGCACTCGTCGATGACGACCTCTTCGGTGCCGTCGCTGTTGCACTCGACCACGTTGCTGCCGTCGCAGGACAGCTGGTTGGGGGAGCAGGCGAGGCAGCCGGCGTCGGGGTCGCAGATGGGGGTGGGGTCGACGCACTCCTCCACGAGCGTCCACAGCGAGCTCTGGCACTCGACGAAGTCGTCGCCCCAGCAGGTGGTGGCGCCGTCGGGGTCGCAGTCCAGGGAGGTGTCGTCGTCGTCGCTGGCGTCGTCGTCGTCGCTGTCGTCGTCGTCGTCGTCGCTGTCGTCGTCGTCGTCGCCGGCGGCCGAGCTGTCGTCGTCGTCGTCATCGGGCTCGGCCACGGGGCGGCGCCCGAGGTTGTAGCAACCGGCGAGGACGACGAGGCCGAGGAGCGCGAGGAGGAGGGGAGTGCGGAGGCTCATGGCGGCGGAACCTACGCGGGTGCGGGCGCGGATCCAAGGGTTCGATCAGGACGAGGGTGACGGTTCTTTTTTGACGTTCTCGGTTCTGTCACTAGATCTCCGTCCATGCGACGACGACCCCTGCCCCGCATCCGACTCATGTGCGCCAACCTCTTCCTCACCGGCTGCATCGCCCCGGACCTGTCGACCCTCGGCTTGTGAAGCCTTCCGTCCTGAACGTGCTGATGTTCAACGTCTGGGGGCTCCCCTGGCCGGCGGCGCAGCACCGAAGGCGTCGGTTCCGGGGGATCCTCGAGAGCCTGTCCCAGCGTTCCGACCACCTCGTCGGGGTGCAGGAGTTGTGGGCCGGCGCGCGGCTCCCGTTCGCGAGCTTGCGTAAGGGCCCTCGCACGCGTGACTCGGGTCTCGCGTTGGGGGGCGGGTCCCGCTCCCCGATCCCACCGTCGATCACTTTCGCCGGGCCCGCGGCACCGACGCCTTGAAAGCCAAGGGCGTGCTCCGGGCGGACCTCGCCGACTCCGAGTTCGGCCCCCTCCGGGTGCTCGTGACGCACGTGTCGTTCGGCCACCCGCAGGCCCCGGTCGATGCGTCCCCGAAGCTCGTCGATGAGCTCGTACAGGAGCATGCCGGGGACCGTCTGGCCGAAGCGGTCCGGGGAGCGCACGTCGATCACCAACTCGAACTCGCTGTCGGGGAGGGAGCCGCCCATGAAGGTGCGCAGTTCCTCCAGGATCGTGCGCGGCATGAAGAACCGGACCGTCCCCTCGAGGGCGCGGGCGATCGCCACGAACCGGGTGAACGCGGCGTCCCGGTCTTCCCCCCAGTGCATGGAGGAGTCCGGGTTCGTGAACACGCTCGTGTCCAGGACGATGCGGCTGGCAGGCAAGCTCATGCCCCTGGGGGCTGCACGGGGGGTGCCAGAACCGGATTCGGGCCTCTGCGCCCAAGGTGCCGCCCCGGGGCTGTGTCAAATCCCCCAAAGAACGCGGACGTCCGGTGCGTGAACGCCCGACGGGGGCCGTGGTCCGGCTCTTGCTTCGTTCTGAAGCATGGATGTGCAAGCGGCACAGGAAGCGGGCAAGGCGGTGCTCGACGGGTTCGACGGGTTCGAGGTCGTGCGCTTCTCCGATCGCATGGGGGGGGGACGCCGCGGGGGACGGTTCTGGTCGACGCCGGCTGATTCTCACGTACCCGCACATCGGCCGCTTCTTCGTGCTCGCCGAGGGCATCCGTGCGAATTTCACCGGCGCCTTCTCGGTGGAGGAGAAGGTCGACGGCTACAACGTGCGAATCTTCCGTCACCGGGGCCGCCTCCTGACGCTGGGGCGGGGGGGCTGGATCTGCCCGTTCACCATGGACCGCCTCCCCGATCTGGGCGAGTTGGACCCCGTCTTCGACGCACACCCCGACCTCATCCTGTGCTGCGAGGTGGCGGGCCCGAACCCGTACCTGCGGGCCGACCCGCCGCGGGCCCGGGATCAGCTCCGGCTGTTCGTGTTCGACGTCATGAAGGTGGGAGGAACGTCGCTCGAGCCGGTCACGGTGAGGGACGCGATCCTCGATCAGTTCGACCTTCCCCGCGTGCCCGTCCTGGGCATCTACACCCCCGCCGACGTGGACGCGGTGGCGGACCACGTGAGGGCCCTGGACGCCGAGGGGGGTGAGGGGATCGTGATGAAGTCGCTGACCGATCGCGTGCGCGGCAAGTACGTCACGCCGTCGATCAACCTGCGCGACATGGAGGCGGACGCGGAGCTGATCCCCGAGTTGCCGGGCGAGTTCTTCGAGTCCCGTCTGGTGCGCATCGCCCTCGGCATCGATGGCCATGCCGATCGAGGAGGTCGAGCAGCGCCTCGGTCACGCCCTCGTGCGCGGCCTGCGCGATGCCCTGCGTGAGGTTCGCACCCGAGGCGTCGTCGCCCGCCAGTACACGGTCCGGCTGAGGAACCGGGACAGCGCCGCGGCGCTCGTCCGACACATCGATCGAGGATCGCGCACCGTTCAGGCCCGGCAGATCAGCTGCCGACAGGCCGCCGGGGATTCCGGGGCAGTTCAGCTCACCTTCGAGAGGATCTTCCAAACGAGCACCGGAAAGGTGCACACGTGGCTGCGGGGGCAGCTCGTGGTCGACTGACGTAGCATCGCCGCATGGATCCCGTAGTCATCGTCGGCGGAGGCCCCGCGGGGGCTATGTGCGGCGGCATCCTCGCCAAGCATGGCGTCGACGTCGTGCTCTTGGAGAAGGCGCGCCACCCGCGCCCGCACCTGGGGGAGTCGCTTCAGCCGGCGGGGATCGACCTGCTGGAGGAGCACCTCGGCGTGGGGGACGCGATCGCGGCGGCGGGCTACGCCCACAAGTTCGGCGCGGTCTACGTCTGGGGGGAGGCGCGGGAGCCCTGGAGCATCCTGTTCGACGAGCGGCTGGAGGCCTGCGTCGACACGATCACCGAGGAGGAGCTGCTCGCCAGCGACTTCGAGAAGGCGTGGCAGGTCAACCGGTCGAGCTTCGACAAGATCCTGTTCGACGCCGCCGTCCGGCTCGGCGTGGACGCCCGGACCGACACCGAGGCGCGCAGCGTGCAGCTCGTCGACGGCCGCGTGCAGTCGGTCACCACCGGCGACGGCACCGTCATCCCCTGCTCCTTCCTCATCGACGCCTCGGGGCAGCGCTGCCTGATGGGCCGCACCCTCGGGGTGGTGGAGACGATCGAGGACCTCCGCTCGGTCGGCGTCTACGGCTATTTCCGAAACGCGGGAGGGGTCCCGGGGGCCTTGAACCGGCACGTGCAGTTCGTCGCCACGGTGCCCGAGGGGTGGATCTGGTTCATCCCCATCAGCGCCGAGCTCACCTCGATCGGGCTCGTGACGCGCACCGCCCGGAAGCACTCCGAGGAGGAGTTCCTCGACATCCTGAGGCGGTCGCCGATCCCGCTGGAGGGCGGCGAGCTGATCGAGCACGAGGGGCAGTCGCGGGTGCTCCACGCCAAAGACTGGTCCTACGTCTGCACCCAGCTGGTGGGGGAGAACTTCGCGCTCGTTGGGGACGCTGCCTGCTTCGTCGATCCGATCCTCAGCGGCGGGGTCGACCAGGCCGTCCGCAGCGGCGCCAACGCCGCCGTCGCCCTGCTCCAGGCGATCGACGGAGGGGATGCCCGCACGCCGCTGGCGGAGTACAGCGCCCAGCTGGGGCGGGAGTTCCGCTCCTACCTCCGCATGTGCCGCTACTGGTACGGCAACAACCGCGCCGTCGACGGCTTCTTCTGGGAGGCGCACGAGCAGCTGGGGGCGGCGTCGCCGAGCACCCCGCTGCGGGCGTTCGTCTACTTGACGTCGGGACGCTACGCGGCCGACCGCCACCTCCAGGTTTTCATGGAGTGGCAGGAGAAGAAGATGTTCGAGGCGCTGGGGGTGGACCCGGATCAACTGGGCCAGGTGCTTGCCGACCGCCGGAATCAGTAGCCGATCATCACCTCGGCGAGCCGGTCCTCCGGCACGCCTTCGAGCTCCGGCGGGAACGTCACCGTCGCCTGCTGCTCCCGCCCCAGATCGAACCGCTCCAGCAGCAGCTCCCCGAAGGCGACGTCGTCGCCGGGCGTGCGCCCGATCACACCGTCGCCGAGCGTGATGGCGTCGCCCAGCCGCTCCGCGCAGAAGGCGTAGACGGCCGATGGCTTCCACCCGAACAAACGCCGCGCCAGCCGCAGGTCCGCAGGCCGGTTGCGGACGAGGCAGTTGAACAGGAAGCACTCCAGCTCCTCGTCGATGCTGGCGATGCGCCGCCCGATCACCGCGTTCGGGTCGCGCAGGTACTGCTGGGTCGTCGGGTTCTTGAAGTAGCAGTGCAGCGGGAGCCGGTTGTTGGCCGACGGCCCCAGGCCCACCAGCGGCGCGTGGGCGGTCATCGTCTCGTGCAGCTGCAGGTTGTCGTGGTCGGGGAGGCCGGCCTCCCCCACGAGCCGGCGGGCCAGCTCGATCTGCTCGGCTCGCTCGCGCACGAAGCGGTCGGTCGCGGCCTCATCGGTGAAATCGAACGCGTAGCCCTCGTACGGGTTGAACGTGTACAGTGAGATCCGAGTCGGGCGGAGCTGGATCGCGGTGCGCACGGTGTGCTCGACGTTAGCGAGGTTGCTTCCCGGGATACCGACGATCACGTCCAGGTTCAACCGGTCGAAGCGATGGGACTCCAGCAGCGCGAGCTTGGCGTTCACATCGAACCCGACGAGCCGTTTGTTCGCCGCGAGCGCGTCCTCGTCCAGGTTCTGCAGGCCGACGGACAGGCGGGTCACCCCGTGGCGCTTCATCGCCTCCAGCTTGGGGGCGGTGAGGCTGGGGAGATCGGACTCCAGGCTCCACTCGGCGACGTCGCCCAGGTCGAAGCGGTCCGCGAGGGTGCCCAGCAGGGTCTCCAGTTGGGCCGGAGTCAGCGCGCCGGGGGTGCCGCCGCCCAGGTAGACGGTTCGGAACGGCGTGCCTTCGAGGATCGGGGCGAGCGCGTCGGCCTCGTCGATCAGGCTCTGCAGCCAGACGCCGACGGTGCCGTCGACCAGCCGCCTCTCCAGGTAGCAGAAGGAGCACTCCTGGAGGCAGTAGGGGACGTGCACGTACAGCCCCAGGCGGGCGCGGAGCTCATCGGGCACGTCGGGGTCGGCGAGCCAGGCCCGCCACGCGTCGGTCTTGCTGAAGTCGGGCAGGGGCCGATACAGGGGGATCGGCATCTCGTGGTTGAGCTGCCGCCACGTCTTGGCGATCAGGGTCCGGAACGCCGCACGCACACCCCACCGTAGCAGCGGGGTACGCTGCGCCGATGACGTCGCTGGCCCGCGCCTTCGAGGCCAACTCGGAGCTCCTGCAGTTGGAGGCGGGTCTCCGCGCGGTGATCAAGCGGGAGCGCATCCCGGTCAGCCGCGTCGCCGAGGAGGCGACCTTCTTCTCCAGCCGGGGGCTCGTCGCCCACTACGACCCGGACTGGGAGTACGGCGGTTCGGCCCACGATCTGGTCGACGTCGCCGGCACCGGCCACACCAGCCTGTTCGTCGCCCGCGATCGCGGCCCCGCGGAGGAGGCGCTCGCGTTGAGCCAGGCCGAGGCGGGGGCGGGCGCCCGACCGGACGCCTCCGGCCGCATCGGCGAGCTGCTCGGCTACCCCCGCTGCTGCATCGACGCCTGGCTCGGCGGCCTCAACAGCCCCACCAGCCCACGGGGTCCCGCGGGCATCTACCTGGACGCGTGGCAGCGCACCGATGGTGCCTTCGACCCCCGCCTGAACCGACTCGGGGCGGGGCTCCAGGCGATCAGCCACCGGCCCTGCCGCTACGACTGCGCCCCCAGCATCGAGCTCGCCGACCGCACGCTCGCGGTCATGGACGAGGCCGCCCCGGGGGTGCGCGACCGCTTCGGTGCCGACGCCGCGCAGGCGGTGGTGGTCTGGTCCGGGGACCGGTGGCGGTCGTTCGCGGGCACGTGGGAGGGGGATCGGCTCCGCATCGATCGCTGGCGGGGGCCTCCCGCGGCGGAACTGGCGCCCCTGGACGCGGCCCTCGCGGGGGCGACGGCGCTGCGGTGGCGGCCCGGCGCGGTGGAGGTGGAGACCGCCGGGGGCGGCTGGGAATCGTTCAGTGAGGCGTGGCCGCTGGAGCTGCCCTGGCTGTTCCCGTTCGATGGCGGCCCGACCCCGAAGCGGCCCGGCGCCATCGCGATCGGGGCCCGCGTCGACGCGGGCCCGCTGCGCCTCGACCGGGCGCTGCTCGTCGGGGACCTGCGCCGCCAGGGGCTGGAGGTCACCCTGACCGATGCCTCCGAGCCGGCCCCGCCGGGATGCCCCCCCGACCCGACCGGGGTGGGAGGGCGCCGCGGACGGCTGCTCGGGGCGCTCGCCACGATCTTCGGCACGAAGCCGGTCGTACCCGCCATCGAAGGGGCTCCTGCGCCCTTCGACCCGGTCCGGTCGACCGATACGGGCGAAGAACTGCGCCGCGTCGACTTCGGCCGGGCCGACGAGTTCGAGGCCGGACTGGGGCCGACGTGGCCTGTCCCCGGCTGGACCGGAGGGGTCGGCGACGCAGTCCTGCACGACGCGCTCCGGGCCGCTCGCCGCCACCTCGGCTGCCTGGACGAAGTGGGCATCACGGCGCTGGACCCGTGGCCCGAGCTGGGGGAGCTGGCGTCCGCGTTGGCCGATCTCCGGCTGAGCGGCTGCACCCTCCGGCTGCGCGGGACCGCCTCGGGGATCCTCGCGGCGGAGTCGGACCTGCGCGCCCTGCTCCCGACGCTGGGGGCCCGGGTGGTGCTCCACGGGGTCCGCCTGGGGGCTGAGGATGCTCCGGCGCTGCAGGCCCTCCGCCGCCTCCACGCGGCCGCGCCCGAGGCCTTCGATCCGTTCGTCCGAGGGGGCGTCGACGGCGCCGCCTTGAGCGCTTCGGCCGACGCCCTCGATCTGGAGGAACTGGCGCCTGCGGCCGACCCCGGCCGCCGGGCCGAGCGAGCCTCCGCGATCGGCCCCGTGCGGGTCGGGCAGGCCCTCGGGAAGCGGTGGCACGTCGCCGATCTCATCGTCGGGCGGCGGGTGCGTGTGGTCCTGGACGACGGCGACCAACGGGTCGTGCTTCGCCACGCTCCCGGCTGGACGGCGGCCGTCGAGGAGGGGCCCTCGCGAGCGGGAAGCCTGCTGGCGCGGGTCACCGAGGAGCTGCTCCGCGCGGGGCCGACGCCCTGGCCGGGGATCCTGTGATGCGCTGGTGGTGGAGCCTGGCGACGCTTCCCCTCCTGGGCTGCCCGACGGCGAGCCCCGATGACGACGACAGTTCCGTCATCGCTGACGACGACGACGACGACGACAGCACGACCTCCAACGACGACGACTCGGCGCCCGCGGATGACGACGACTCGGCGCCCGGGGACGACGACGACTCTGCCGAGCCGGCCTTCGACCTCAGCGATCCGGCGGTGGTGGTGGAGCGCTTCTTCCACACCGTCGAGCTTCGGTTCGCCCTCCACACCCACCGGCTTGGCTCCGCCGCCGGCGACGACCTCTGCCCCAGCGTCGCGGGCGAGGATCCGGAGGTCCTCACGGGCGGCTGCACCTCCGCCGACGGACGAACCTTCGAGGGCACCCTCGAGCGCACCACCACCACGGTCGAAGCGGGGGGCCTGCGAACCGAGTACGTCGGCACCGGCTGGCGCGTGGCGGGGGCCGGCGCGGGCTTCCTCAGCGTGGGGCTGGACGGCACCGGAACGGTGGAGACCACCGGCGACGACGACGCCGGCGTGGGCGACTGGCAGATGGACGGGACCATCGAGTACGACCCCGCGGGACCGACGGCGGGGCTGCTCCCGCCGGTGGTCGTCGGCCAGCACGCCCTGCACGTGGAGTGGGGGCCCGAGTCGGCCGACCGGCACGTCTTTACCGCCGATCTGCTGGTGCCCGACGCGGGCCGCTACACCGCCGACCTGCAGCTGGACAAGCTGGACAAGCTGGACAAGCTGGACGGCCCCTGCGACGCCTACGCCGAGACGTCCCACGCCCGCATCGAGGCGGCGGGGCGCACCGCCGAGCTGCTCGTCGCCAGCGATCCCGAGCCCTGCGACCTCTGCTTCCCGTGGGTTTTGGATGGCGTTGCCCAGCCCGAGCCGGCCTGCATCCAGCTGCGATGAGCGCCGACCCCACCGACGCCGCCGTCCGCACCCTCCTGGGGGTCCCGCCGCGGTTCCCCCTGCGCTGGTCGCGGGAGGGCGGGGGAGGGGACCGAGGCTTCGGCACCCTCCGCGTCGAGGTCCCCATCGCCGGCCAGCCGCCCCTGGTGCTGGGGGTCGCGGAGGCGGAGGAGGGCCGCCCTGCCGTCGCCGAGGCGGGGGAGCTGCAGCTGCTGTGCGCCGATGAGGATTCCGATCCGGCTCGCGCGGCCTTGCGGGACAAGCTCGCGGCTCGATTCGTCGCCGCCGCTGAGGCCCAGCCGTCGGCCCTCGCGCAGCTTCGCGGGGGGGCCGACCGCTTCGACCAGCTGCAGGCCCACTTCGCCGCCGCCGGGGCCGATCCGTGGCACTCCGACGAGGGCGAGGACTGCTACCGCATCGGCATCCTCCGGCTCGGGTTCCGCTGCAACCAGGACTGCCCCTTCTGCTGGCAGGGCCGCTCCTGGCCGGACGCCCCGGCGGGGTCCCGCGAACGCATCGACGCCCTCGCGGACCGCGGCGTGGCCCAGCTGTCGATCACCGGCGGCGAGCCCACGGTCTACAAGGAGCTGCCCGCCCTGATCGCCCACGGCGTCGCGCGCGGCCTCCGGGTCGGCCTCCAGACCAACGCCATCGCCCTCGCCAACCCGGGGACCCTCGCCCGCGTCGTGGAGGCGGGGCTGAGCGAGGTCTTCGTCTCCCTGCACAGCGCCGACGAGGCGGTCTCGGACGCCATGACGCGCGCCCCCGGCACCTGGAAGCGCACCGTCGCCGGGATCGCGGCTTGCCTCGCGGCGGGCCTGCGCGTGCGCCTCAACTGCGTCGTCGGAGCCACCAACGCCGCCGGCCTGGTCGACCACGCTCGGTTCGCGATCGAACGGTTCCCGGGGCTGCACGGCGTCAGCTACTCGCACCCCAACCGCGCGTTCGATCCCGCCGCCTACCGGCGCGCCTCGGTTCCCCTGGACGAGGTCGCGGGCCCGCTGACCGACGCCGCTCGGCTTCTGCTCGATGGGGGCGTCGCGGTCGAGGTGCTGGGCACCTGCGGCGTGCCCCCCTGCGTCGTCCAGGACGTGCCGGAGCTGCTCCGGGTGGTGGCCCCCGACGCGTTCCCCGCGCTCGACTCCACCGACCGTCGGTACGGCCCCGACTGCGACCGCTGTGAGTTCCGGCCCGGCTGCCTGGGGTTGCGGCGCGAGTACCACGACCAGCACGGGTTCCGAGGCCTGCGCCCGGTGGTTTCGTCGTGACGCGGCGCATCGCGCTGCTGGACATCCAGCGGTCCGAGGTCGACTTCGGGGGTGACTTCGCGGGGTCGCGGGAGCTCCAGTTCGCGGCGTCGGATCTGCGCCTGCGGGGGCACGACGTCGTGCTGATGCGGCAGATCGTCGGGGTGCTCGGCCAGCACTGGGACGAAGGCGCCCGGCAGCGTCTGCGGGCCCGCCTCGACGGCTTCGGCGCGGTGGTGCTCAAGGTGCACGTGGACGCCGACTTCATCGCCGGTCTCCGGGCCGACGGCGTGCACGCCGTGTTCCTCGCGGGCGCGCTCATCGACCCCCCCGTGGGGACCTACGACGCGGTCGTGCAGGCGTCCGCGCGCTGGCCCCTGGTCGACGCCCTGGAAGCCTGGGCGGAGGACCGCCGGAGCGACGCCCTCGCCCTGCCCCCGTCCCCCGGGGCGGATCCGTTCGCCGACGAGGAGCACTTCGCCCCCGCCACCGAGTTCGTGGACGAGGACGGAACCGTTCGGCCCTACGCCCGCTTCGCCCTGGTGACCAACCGGGGCTGCCCCTACGCCGCCGATCCGGACGACAGCCCGGCGTTCGAAGGCGTCGATCTGCAGGGCCCCCTGCGCCGGTTGGGCTGCACCTTCTGCGAGATGGGGGGCGACTACCGCCGGCTGGCCGTGCCCGACTACCTGGGCTTCCTCCGGCACCAGATCCGGTACTACGCCGAGCGTGCGCCCGGGGCCGAGGTGCTGCTGGGCGACGAAGCCGGGGCCGACATCCTGGGAGCGCTGCTGGACCGCCTCGTCGACGGCGACGTGCCCCCCGCCCGCATCCTCGTGAAGGCGCGCGCCGACGGCCTGCTCGCCCGGGCCGACCGGTTCCGCCGCAGCCTGACCCGCGCCCGCGCCGCCGGCCACTCCGTGGTGCTGTTCCTCGTCGGACTCGAGAACTTCTCCGCCGCCGAGCTGCTCCGGTTCAACAAGGGCATCACCTCGGCGGATCTGGACCGCTGCCTGGAGCTGTTGGGGAGCCTGGAGGCAGAGTTCGGCGACGCCTTCTCGCTGCGTCGGTACACCGGCCACGGGTTCGTGCTGTGGACCCCGTGGACGACGCTGGAAGACCTGGAACAGAACCTCGCCGGGTTCGATCGGCACGACCTCCGCACCCTCAGCAGCAAGGCCCCCTTCTCCCGCCTGCGGCTCCACCCGTGGGCGCCGCTGCACCGCCTCGCGGAGCGTGACGGGCTGCTCGATCCGGAGGGACGCACGGGCCTGCGCCACCACCTCGGCTACGCCACCGACGAGGTGCCGTGGCGGTTCGCCGACCCCGCCGCGGCGCTGGTCTACGAACTGCTGTCGGCGGGCATCGAGGCCCAGGGCGAGGCGACCGCGTTCGAGTTGCTGGCTGACGCCGTCGTCGCCGTGCGCGAGCTGGAGTCCCTCCCCCCCGACGCGTTCGCCCTCGCCGCCGCCTTCGCCGCGCGCGTGCCCACCCGGCGCCTTCCGAGCGGTGCTGAGCTGACCGCGGCGGTCCGTCGGCTCGCCGCGGCCGACAAGCTCGAGCCCTACCGCTTCGTGCGCGCCGAGGTCGCCGAAGACGGCCCCATCCTGCGGTTTCGCGCGGGGAACCGAGACCTCGTGCTGCTGTTGGAGGGTCGGCGCGCCCGCGCCCTGGACTCAGCCGACGCGCCGTTCGCCGCCGTCCTGACCGACGCGATCGCTCAGGCGGCCAGCAGCGCCACGGCGATGAACACCGCGATCCACTCCGGCTCGAAGTAGCCCAGCGTGAGGGTGATCGACGCCTGAAGCCCGGTGGCGGCGCCGACGACGGCCCAGCGCAGGTCGGGGACCACCGCGAGCCACGCCAGCAGCTCGATCCACAGCCCCGCGGTCGCGCCGAGCCCGCAGAGGATCGGCCGCGCCGCCAGATGCCGCCGCAGCGAGCGCTGCCACCGGGGCCCCGCGTAGGAGCGTTCGTACAGCAGCAGGGCGATGTTCGAAGGACGCGCCCAGCGGAAGCCGGCTTCGCGGACCTTGGTGACCCCCGCCATCGTGTAGGCGGCCGCGATCACCCCGACGGCGGCGTTCCACCCGAGCCGTTCCCGCACCTCCGCGTCCTGACCGGCCAAGACCAGTTGCACCACCAGCCAGGCGCTGAGGGCGGCGGCGGCGGGCACGTAGCGGCCGAGGTCGACGACGATGTTGTCCGGCCACTGCGCGATCTCGAGCCGGCGGATGACGATGAGGATGGCGAGGATGGCGACGGCGGCGGGCACGGCGTATCGGTCGAGCCCGAACAGCGCCAGCGGCCCCAGCAGCAGGAGCCCCAGGCCCACCGAGATCACCATCTGCAGGGAGCGCGGGTCCAGCCGCGTCCACTGCAGCCCCTTCCAGTAGTGCAGCAGGTCGCGGCTGAGGTACCGCATCATCGAGTTGAGGTAGCAAAACCCCAACCCGCCCACCATCAGCCACCGGCCGACCTCGCTCAGGTTCGCCGCCATGCGGTCCCCTCGCCGGCGATGACGTCCTCGTCCTCGAGCCCGGCCTCCCGGGCGAAGACCTTGTGGTAGCCGATGGTCAGCCGAACCGGGCCGGCCGCTCGGTCAGGTTCGGCGCTGTGGTTCTCCAGGTAGCGGACCGCCTCGTGGACCTGCCACTTCAGCGACGTGTCGGCGCGGCACTCGTGCAGCGATCGGGGCCGGATCCCTGCGATGTCGACGTAGTCGTCCAGCGCCGCGGGCTCGCCGTCGGCGGTGACGAAGAGCACCGCCCCCTCCTCCCGCCGGCCGGTCTTGGCGTAGGCGGAGTAGTGCGAGAAGGGGAAGACGTCGCCGACGAACCAGGAGATGACGAAGTAGAGGGCCCCGAAGACAGCGGCGAAGGCCCACGGGGGGGCCTGGGCGATCGTCTCCAGCAGCGGCATTCAGTCGCGCTCGTCTTCCATGCGCTCGGACCACGCCTCGAAGCCGTCCGCCTCCTCCGGGGTGAACGGACGGCCGCCCGTGGGCTTGGCGTTCCCCGACGACTTCACGAGCACGTAGCCAATGCCGGCGACGATGACGACGCCGAGCACGGAGCCGATGACGAGCAGAAGGATCAGCGCGATCATCACGGTTTGAGTGTCAGCCCTCCCTCGCCGTCGATCAAGGAGACCCCCGAGGAGGCGGCGCGGGATCGCAGGATCGCCTCCCCCCGGCTCCCGGCGGCGAACAGCGCCGCGGCTGCCGAAAGGCCGACCCCGACGGGGCCGAGCAGGTCGTCCAGGGTCAGGACGGCGGTGGCGTAGGGCTCGGCGGTGGTGAGGAGGGCGACGTTGCCCTGGTCATCCACCAACGGTCGCGTCTGCGTGAAGCTGATGACGCCGTCGCCGTAGTCGGCGCAGTGCTCGTATTCATCGTCGTCGGACGCTTCCAAAGGGGCCCACAGCAGCTCGCCCAGGGGTGAGAAAGGAGGCTCGTCGTCGGTGCCGAGGAGGCGGGCGAACCAGGAGGGACGTGCTTCGCTGCCTTCGGTGCTTCGGGGCGCCCCCAGGAGCGCCTCGAGCGCCGGCCGGAGGATGGCGACGGGGGCGCGATCGTCGGTCACGGCGCGGGGACGAGCGAGGCGATTCCGCGTCGGGCCGAGACGATGCAGTCGGCCACGCCGACGCCGCGGTAGGAGTTGCCCACCAGTTCGATCCCGGGACGCTCCGTCACCGCCGCTTCGATGCGGGCGACCCGGTCCAGGTGGCCGACCTCGTACTGGGGCTGAGCGGAGTCGTACCGGCTGAGCACGACGACGTCGGGGTCGGTCTTGATGCCGAGCAGCTCCTTCAGATCGTCGCGCGCGCGGGTGATGATCTCGTCGTCCGTCAGCGCCGCGACGTCGGGGCCGAGGGCGCCGCCGACGAACGCCCGCAGCAGCGCGGTCCCCTCGGGGGCGCGGCCGTCGTACTTGTTGTGGGCGCAGGTGCAGGCCATGCAGAACCGGTCTTCGATGGCCGGCACCACGAAGCCGTACCCCTTCGCCGCCGGCACCGCCTCGGCGGGCCAGGAGAAGCTGATCGTGGCCGAGCCGGTGGTTCGAATCGCCGACAGCTCGTCCGCGAGGTCCCCGTCCAGCAGCGCGGCGGCGGCGCGGGCGGGGAGGGCGAGGACGGTCCCGTCGCCGTCGAGCTCGTCGAGGGACTCGATGCGTCGCCCGGTGGTGAGGGTGACGCCGTCCAGCTGCAGTCGTTCGACGAGCGCATCGACGACGGTCTGCATGCCCGAGGCGGGTGTCTGGAAGAGGCTGTAGCGGGCGCCGGAGGCGGCGGGCTTCCCCTTGGCGGCGGCCTGCATGCCCTTGATGAGGGAGCCGTATTTGCGCTCCATGTCCAGCAGCCGCGGCATCGTGGCGCGCAGGCTGAGTTTCTCGGGATCGCCGGAGTAGATGCCCGCCACCAGCGGCTGGGCGAGGCGATCGAGGGCCTCGTCCCCGAGCCGCCGTCGCACGAACGACGCCAGGGTCTCGTCGTCGGTGTCCGAGGCCCCCTCCCGCACCGGAATCGAGGTCTCCCGGAGCATGCGGAGCTTGCCCCCGAACGACATCACGGGGCTCAGGGCGAAGGGCCAGATCTTGGTCGGGGCCAGCAGCATGAGGCCATCCGGCAGCGGCAGGAGCCGGCCGTCCTTCACGATGCGGGCGCCGCGGTCGGGGATGTCCCGGGTGGGGATGAGGTCGACGTTCAGCCGCTCGCACAGCTCGATCGCGGCGGGCTTGGTGCGGACGAAGGAGTCGGGCCCCCGCTCCATGAGCAGCCCGTCCCGATGCTCGGTGGCGAGCACCCCGCCGAGCCGGTCGCACGCCTCGATGAGTTCGACTTCGCAGCCGGCATCGCGGGCGACGAGGGCGGCGCTGAGGCCGGAGATGCCCCCGCCGACGATCGTGATCTTCACGCGGCGGTCACCGCATGCACGTACTCGATGAGGCGGGCGACGTTGTCCACCGGGGTCGGCGGGAGGATGCCGTGGCCCAGGTTGAAGATGTGGCCGGGGCGGCCCGCGTTGGCGTCCACCACCTCCTGCGCGCGCGACAGCATGTAGTCCACGTCGGGGGTGATGATCGCGATGGGGTCGAGGTTGCCCTGCACCGGCTGGTCCTCCCCGAGGCGGAGGCGGGCACCGGCGAAGTCGGTGTGGAAGTCGACCCCGATGACGTCGCCGCCGGCCTTCTGGATCTGCTCCAGCAGCGGCCCGGTGCCGGTGCCGAAGTGGATCAGGGGGACGTCGGGGTGCCGCGCCTTGAAGCCGCTGATGAGCGCGGAGGTGTGGGGCCGGGCGAAGTTCGCGTAGTCGGCCGGCCCCAGCGCGCCGACCCAGCTGTCGAACACCTGCACCGCCTGCGCGCCTGCGTCGACCTGCCCCGCGAGGTACTCGATGAGCCCCTCCACGAGCTTGCCGCAGAGCGCATGCCACGCCCCCGGATCGCCGTACATGAGCAGCTTGGCGTGCATGAAGTTGCGGGAGCCGCCGCCTTCGCAGGCGTAGGCCGCGAGGGTGAAGGGGGCGCCGCAGAAGCCGATCAGGGGGACGTCGTCGGCGAGCGCCGCCCGGGTGGCGCTGATGCCTTCCCAGACGTAGCCGAGATCACCGGCCACATCGGCCACGCGGAGCTTGTCGACGTCCGCCCCGGTGCGCACGGGGGGACCGAGCTGGGGACCGCCCTTGGGGTAGTCCAGGTTCAGCCCCATGGCCTCCAGGATGAGCAGCAGGTCGCTGAACACGATGGCCGCGTCGGCGCCGATCCGCTCTTGCGCGAACACGGTCGTCTCCGCCACCAGCTCGGGGTTGGAGCACAGTTCCTGGAAGGTCACGCGCGCACGAAGCTCGCGGTATTCGCTCATGTAGCGGCCCGCCTGGCGCATCAGCCAGACCGGCGTGTAGGGCACGGGCTCGCCGCGGCAGGCCTTCATGAAGGGGGACGAAGATGAGGGATGCGGCGACATGGCGGCGGATGGTAGCAAAGGGCGTGCATACCGCTCGGGCCACTGCTTGTTCGTTGATCTTTGCCCTCGGCTGCGGCCCCGGCGAAGAGCCCCTGGAGCTGCCTGCTCCCGACCCGATCCACGATGAGGTCGACGTGTTCGTCGGCACCGGGGGGCGCGGGTTCGGCGTCGGCTCGACCTACCCGGGGCCGCGCATGCCGTTCGGCATGATCCAGCCCGGGCCGGACACCCAGGGCGAGTTCGCCACCATCTCCGCCCAGCACTGCGCCGGCTACCGGGGGGAGGACCCCTGGATTACCGGCTTCTCGCAGATCCACAGCCACGGCATGGGCACCGCCGACTACGGCGTCATCCTCCTGCAGCCCCAGCAGAACTGGACGGGCACCCGGGACGAGCTGGAGTACCGGCTCGCCAAGGGGGCCGAGGAGGGCCGGCCGGGTTACTACGCGGTCGAGATCGAAGGCGACGCGGGCATGATCGACGTCGCCCTCACGACCGCCGATCGCGCCGCCGTGCATCGCTACACGTTCCCCGAAGCGGCAGGCGCGGGCGTGCTCCTGGACCTCGCCCACACGCTGCCGGACGGCACCTTCCACGACGCCGAGTTGACGACCGACGGGGCGGAGCTGTCGGGGTGGACCCACTTCAGCGGCGCCTACTCGGGCCGCCACGGGGGGGAGCAGATCAGCTTCGTCGCCCGGTTCGATCCCGCTCCCACGGTGGTCGAGTCGTGGGACGAGGAGGACGCCGTGGGCGCCCACCTGAGCTTCGACGCGACCGAGGTGACGGTTCGCATCGGCATCTCGTTCCTGGATGTCGACGGGGCCCGCGCGAACCTGGACGCCGACGTCGGCACGGCGAGCTTCGACGAGGTGCTCGAGGACGCCGAAGCCGTCTGGGAGGACCGGCTGGCGGCGTTTGCGGTGGCGGGCGGGAGCGACTTCGACCGCGCCGTCTACGCCTCGTCGGCGTACCACGCGCTGATGATGCCGACGCTGCTGACGGACGCCGATGGGCGCTACCCGGGCTTCGACGGCGAGGCCCACGAGGCCGACGGCTTCACCTACTACTCCGACTTCTCGCTGTGGGACACGTACCGCACCCAGCATCCGCTGCTGAACCTGATGTGGCCGGAGATCCAGTCGGACTTCCTCGCGAGCCTGATGGCGATGCACGACCAGGGCGGCCACGTGCCTCAGTGGCCGCTGGGGACGGGCTACACGGGCGGGATGATCGGCAAGCCGGAGACGGTGGTGTTCGCCGACGCGCTCATCCGCGGGGTCGGCGGCGATGCGGTCGATCTGGACGACGTGGTCGAGGCGCTGCTCATCACCGCCGACCAGAAGGAGCGGCACGCCGAGTACGTCGAGCGGGGCGGCTGGATCTCGATGGACACCGGCGGCAACTCCGTGTCGATCACGATGGAGTACGGCTGGGCCGACGCCGCCTTCGCCAACCTGGTGTCGCTGGCCGGCGACAACGAGCTCGCCGCGGACCTGCGTGATCGGTCGCGGGGGTGGCGGAACCTGTTCGACTCCGAGACCGGCTTCGTGCGCCCCCGGGCGGCCGACGGCACGTGGCTGGATCCCTTCGACCCGGAGACGCACTACGACCACTTTGTCGAAGGGAACGCCTGGCAGTACACCTTCATGGCGCCGCAGGACGTGCCCGGTCTCGTCGAGGGGTACGGCAGCACCGAGGCGCTGCTGCAGCGGCTGGACCAGTTCTTCCTCTTCGCCAGCTACGAGGAGGACCCCGTGGCGGTGCCGCCGATGCAGTACTGGCACGGCAACGAGCCCGACATCCACAGCGCGTTCCTGTTCGCGTTGCTGGGCCAGCGGGACCAGTCGGTGTTGTGGAGCCGCTGGGTCGAGGATGCGCACTACGGCCTCGGCTACGAGGGGCTCCCGGGTAACGAGGACGCCGGCACGATGGGCGCCTGGTACGTCTTCAGCGCCGGCGGGCTGTACCCCATCGCGGGGACGACGGACTACGTGCTGACCGAGCCTCGGTTCCCGCTGGTGCGGTTGCGCGCAGGCGACGGATGGCTGACGACGGCGAAGGTCGGGGACGGCCCGTGGGACCAGATCACGGTGGACGGTCAGGTGTGGACGCAGCCGATCGTGCCGTGGAGTGCGATCGCCAACGGGGCCGAGATTCTGTGGTCGACGGCTGAGTAGATCGCCCCGCGGGTAACGGGGCAGCCTCACGCCAGGGTTTGCGTTACGCCTGGGTAGGCAGGCGCTTCGGGGACCCTGGCGGCGAGCATCGGCGTTACGCCTGGGTCAGCAGGCGCTTCGCCCGCCCTGGCGGCGAGGCTCGGCGTTACGCGCGTTTAGGCAAGCGCTTCGGGGGCCCTGGCGGCGAGGGTCGGCGTTGGGGCGGGGGCCAGGTTCAGCGGGTGATCGTCACCGTCCGCCTCGTCGGCAGACCTTCGACGATGCTGACGGCTTGATCGGGCCACTCGATGCGAAGGTCCACGACCTCGTCTTCGCCCAGCCCGAGGATCACCTCGGGGAGCCCCGAGCTCAGTGACGTGCCCGCCCGCACCCGCCGGCTGGTGATGCAGCTGCCGTTGGCGCTCGCCTGGACCCAGGCGCCGATGGCGTGGCGGTTGTTCGTGCCCGGCTGATCCAGCACCACGCGGAGCCAGGCGTTCTCCGTGCAGTAGCCCCGGTGCAGGCGGAGCCCCTGGTCCAGGCCCCAGGTGATCATCTCCGGGAAGCCGTCGCGGTTCAGGTCCGCCGAGACCGCGGTGCGCGTGGGCGCCACGTTGCCGAGGCCGAGGCCGAGCCCGACTCCGGCGGGGAACCACTGGTCCGTCGGGAGCGCCGGGAACCACAGCCCGTCGGCCTGCTCGACGGCGTTGGCGGCCCCCCCGGGGGCGCCGTTTGGCTTGCTCGGCATGTACCCGAAGGCGCTGAACAGCTCGAGGAAGCCGTCGTTGTCGATGTCGAGCCACTCGGTGCCCCAGGCGATGTCCGCGGCGGGGTCGTTGTTCAGCCCGTCCAGCTGCAGCGACAGGTCGGTGAAGGTCCCGGCGTCGTTGCGGCCCAGGAACGTGCCCCCGATGTCGGTGACGTGCACGTCCTCGTCGCCGTCGTTGTCGTAGTCCGCGATCGCCAGCCCCATGCCGTACATCGGCAGATCCAGGAGCGCTTCGGGGGCATGCTCCAGCGGGCGCTCGGGGTCCCCCGTGCCGCGCAGGAAGATGCTCGGCGGGTTCTCCGGCTCGGCCCCCAGATCGTTGACCACGTACAGGTCCAGCCAGCCGTCCCGGTCCGCGTCCAGCCAGCCCGCGACGTACCCGTGGCCGTCGTCCTCGACCGGGAGCACGGCGTCGATCACGTCGACGAAGCTGCCGTCCTCCTGCTGCAGGAAGAGCGAGTCGCGATCGGGGTCGTAGATCACGTCGGGGAGGATCGCGCCGGCTCCGTGCCGCGCCACGTACACGTCCAGATCGCCGTCCTGATCCACGTCCGCCCACGCCGCGGACATCGAGCGCGCGTCGGGCCCCTCCAGCAGGCCGGTCGGATAGAACAGCCCGCCGCGGTTCTCCAGCAGCAGGTCGGGGCCCCGCCGCAGCAGCAGCAGATCGGGGTCCCGGTCGCCGTCGTAGTCCGCCGCGCTCGCGCCCACGGTGAAGGCGGCGTCCAGCAGCAGCTCCAGCGGCAGCCCAACCCCGGCCGCGTCGTCCCCCGTGACATCGGCGAAGTGGCGGACCGAGGCGTCCGCATCCGTCACCACCAGATCCAGCCGTCCGGGGATGAACTCGGCCACGACGAAGCCCCCGATCAGCTCCACGTCCAGCGAGCTGTAGCCGTTTGCGGTGTCGTCCCAGGGCGGGTTCGCGGGCGTGAACCCGACGCCCGCGGCCTCGGTCACGTCTTGGAACAGCAGCGGGCTGTCTTCGCAGACGATCGGGGTCGTGTAGGTGGTCGAGACGAGGACCAGTTCGTCGTCGGGGTCGGTCCAGTCCGGCACCGAGTCGTCGTCGTCACCCTGGGTGCCGAAGAAGTCGCACCCGCCCAGGAGCACGACCAGCGCCAGGAGCGGGGCCGTCCTCAGAGGACCTGTTCCAGGATGGGACTCAGCACCCCCTCGTCGGTGCGGATCGCGCCCGGGGGGAGCAGGAAGTAGCGGTGGGTGCCGGCGCGGGTGCGGTCGGCCATTTCGATCATGCGCCCGGTGTCGTGCGCGTCGAGCATGAAGCTGGGCTCGCGGTCGTCGTCGATGACCTCGCCGCGGTCCAGCCGATCGAGCACGTGGCCGCCCTTCAGGTCGAGGGCGTAGACGAACGAGTTGGTCGGGCACGTGTGGTACGGCACGTGCGGCTCGACGATCTCCAGGGCTCCGAACCGGGTGTGGAGCCGCAGCGCGAAGTTGTCGAACTGGGCGACCCCCAGCGTCGAGCGGCAGCCGTAGGCCCGGAGCGAGAGCAGCTTGCTGGCGTAGCCCACCTGCCGCCCGCTGACGACCGTCGACATCGAGTAGCTCATCCAGCGGCCGGGCTCGGCGGTGGGGATGCTGATCGCTTCGCTCACCGGCACGAGGCCGTCGTGGCCACCCAGGTCGAGGTCCCACTTGAGCCGCTCGGGCAGGTCCGAGGCCGGCATGGCGAAGCCGATGAACGCCGACGGCAGGATCCCGCAGTCGATCTGCACCCACGCCGGCATGCCCATGTCCTTGCCGCCGTAGGCGAGGCCGTTGAGCCGGTTGACGATGTGGTGGAAGGCGAGGTTGTCCGGGTCGTCGGCCGCGACCATGTGCAGGTCCGCGCCGAACGGCGAGGGGTGCAGCAGGTCCAGGTTGGCCTTGCGGCCGAAGGCGTAGGGGGTGAGCCCGGAAGCGACGAGATCGGCGATGAGGTGCATGCGCGCGCGAGCCTACTGCAAGACGAGGTCCACGGTGTAAGGCACCGGCGGCCCACGCCGTCCCTCCTGCCAGCGGTACCCCGCGATCCACAGCCAGAGCGGCGCGCCCGGGTCGAAGCCCGACGTGCTGAAGGCGATCTCCGGGCCCGGTCCGGGGGCGTCGCCCTGCGCGAAGCCGGCCTGTCCGCCCTCCCACAGGCCGGTGAGCGCGAGGTCCAGATCCGCGTCGTCGTCCTCCCAGTCCAGGACGATGCGCAGCCGGGGGTGGTCCACGCCCTCGGGCACGCGGAAGGCGTAGCAGTCGAAGTCACCCTCGACGTAGCCCAGCACGAGCGAGTCGATGGTGCCGGTGATCCGGGTCAGCTCCCCCGTCGGCGCGAGGCGGCCCAGGTCCTGGCCCTCGGGGGCGAAGCACGAGCCGACGGTGGTGTCGTTGGGTTCGGTGTCCTCGGCGAAGACGTAGCTGGGGGACGAGTCGATGGCGCCGTCGCAGTCGTTGTCGAGGCCGTCCAGCCAGACGTCGGGGGCGCCGGGGAAGACCGTCGCGTCCAGATCGTCGCAGTCCTCGCCGGCGTAGGCGCCGTCGCCGTCTTCGTCGACGCAGCCGGGCAGCAGCAGCAACGCCAGCAGCAGAGTCAATGTGGTCGCGACGGGGGTCAGCCGCGTGCGCGACACCGTCGGCGGGGGCGGTCCCTCGAACCGGTCGATGGGCCACACCGCGGCGACCGCGAGGCACAGCACCAACGGGCTGAGGAACCACAGGTTCTTGTCCGCCGCGAACGGCAGCACGGGGTGGATGGCGAGGGCGGGGACCAGCGCGCCCGCGCTCCCGACCACCAGCACCGAGGCCCAGGGGCCCGCCCCCGCACGGGTGGCGCGTCGCCAGCCCATGAAGATCGTCGCCCCGACGACCACCGCCCCCGCGGCCCGCACGCCGGGGGTGAACTCGCGGCCGTGGCCCAGCACGGGCGCGGCGATGGCGTCGAGCACGGCGAGGGCGGCTTCGCGGCCCAGCGGGAGGTCGGCGGTGCCGAAGAGCTTCGCCGGCTCCGCCCCGTGCACCAGGAGGGCGCCGTAGCCGAGGAGTCCGACGAGCGTGCCGGCGCCCAGGGCGAGGGCGGCGTCGCGGGCCCGGTCGGGGGCCAGCCAGGCGGGTCGGAAGACCACCAGCCAACCGATCCAGGCGAGCATCGGCGACCACGCCGGCCAGTCGACCATCAGCAGCGTCGCGGCGGCTACGCCGAGCCACTTGGGGGAGCCTCCGTCGTGGCGGGCGAGCACCCCGTGGAGCAGGTAGGCGGTCCAGGCGACAGCGATCGCGAGCAGCGCCTGGGGCGTCCAGAAGGCTCCGCAGAGCACCATCGCGGGGGTGGCCGCGGCGAGGGCGGCAGCGGCCAGGCGGCCGGCCGAGGGGAGCGCGATCGAGGCCAGCGCAGCCGCGGCGGCGACCCCCCCGACGCCCACGACCAGGGCCGCGAGCCCCGGGTCCGAGCCGAACAGCGCGCCGATGGCGTCGTGGGTCGGAGGGCGGTGGTAGGGGCGGGTGAACGCCTCGGGGAGCCGCAGGGCGGGCCCCAGTTCAGCGTGCCGGTTCAGCCGCAGGAGCACCGCGAGGCCGGCGACCAGCGCGGCTGCGAGCCAGGTGAGCGGGCGGTACCAGCGCGGGGTGTCAGTCGGAGCCGTTGCAGTCCCAGTCGGTGCTGTCGCCGGGCGGATCCCACACGGCGGGCGAGTACAGGACGTCGCTGTCGTCGCAGTCGCCGCCGACCTCGCTGAAGCCGTCGCCGTCGTCGTCGTACCAGTCGGTGCCTTCGTCGACCACGAGGTTGCAGTTGTTGTCGATGCCGTCGCCGAGGTCGGCCGCGGTGGCGTAGTAGTCCTCCGCCGCGCCGGGGTAGATGCCGGCGTCGGAGTCGTTGCAGTCGCCGCCGTTCTCGCTGAATCCGTCGCCGTCGTCGTCGGTGTTGACGGTGCCCTCGTCGAAGACGCCGTCGCAGTCGTTGTCGCGCGCATCGGGCAGCGCGGGGGCGCCGGGGAACGTCGCGGGGTCGGCGTCGTCGCAGTCACCGCCAAGCTCGGTGTAGCCGTCGCCGTCGTCGTCGACCGCGTCGGTTCCGTTGTCGACGATGCCGTCGCAGTCGTCGTCGGCGCCGTTGACCACCTCGGTGTTGCCGGGGAAGGCCTGGTCGTCGCCGTCGTTGCAGTCGCCGATGGTCCAGCCGCCGAGGCAGGCGACCTCGTTCTCGCAGTAGCCGTCGCCGTCGTCGTCGTAGACCGACGTGGTGTCGTCGATGAGGCCGTTGCAGTCGTTGTCGATGCCGTCCTCACCCTCGACCGCGCTGGGGTAGCTGGTCGCGTCCGAGTCGTCGCAGTCACCGGCGGGGATGGTGTAGCCGTCGCCGTCGCTGTCGTCGGCGGTGGTGCCTTCGTCGACGTCGCCGTCGCAGTCGTTGTCCTGCCCGTCGGCGATCTCCTCAGCCCCCGCGTAGGTGGTGTCGTTGTCGTCGTTGCAGTCGCCTTCGGCTTCGCTCATGCCGTCGCCGTCGTCGTCGTACAGCTCCGTGGTGTCGTCCGTCAGGCCGTTGCAGTCGTTGTCGAGCAGGTCGGGGACCTCGGGCAGGCCCGGGTTCACGAGCGGGTCCTCATCGTCGCAGTCGCCCGCACACTGGGTGACGCCGTCCTCGTCGTTGTCCCAGCCGGGGTGGGCGCTGCCTTCGCAGTCGTTGGCGCGCAGCTCGATGGCGGGGCCCCAGGCGTTGCCGTCGGGGCCGAGCAGGGTCAGCCCGGCGTCGCGGGCGTCGAGGTCGTCGGCCTCGTAATCAACCGTCAGCTCGAGGGTGCCGTTGGCGGGCACGACCCAGGGGAAGACGTCGAAGTCGATGGGATCGTCGACGCTGAAGCCGTCCTCGTCGCCGTCGATCTCGAAGCCCCAGATCTCCAGGTCCACGCCGGTCAGGTTCTCGACGGTCACGTCCAGATCCTCGTTGTCGTCCTCGGGCACGGGGCCGAAGTCGAGCAGCTCGGGGTAGGCCCGCAGCGCGGTGGTGACGCCGTTGCCGCGGATCGGCACTTCGACGACGTCGGGGTCGTCGTTGTTGACGATGGAGACGATGAGCACGTCTTCCCAGTAGCCCTCCGCCTGGGGGGCGAACACCAGGTTGATGTCGCGGGTGGCGCTGCCGCCGAGGTCGCCGTCGAACGACTCGGGGAGCACGAAGTGGCCGCCGCCGGCGCCGCCGAGGGTGACGTTGCCGATCTCAGCGGTGCCGCTGGCCTGGTTCGTCAGCACGAGCACGATCGTCAGCTCGGAACCAACGGCGACGGCGCCGAAGTCGAACTGACCGGGGAGCATCACCACGTCGTAGGGGGCGACGCGAATCTCGGTTTCGCTGCAACCAGCGCTCACGATCAGCACGGTGACGAACGACAGCAGGGCAATCAGACGGCGCATACGGCTTCCTCTCCGAATCCTCAGAGTCGCATTCGACCACAGACTGCGCCTCAGGCCAACGTCTAGAGGATCAGGCCGAAGACCCCGAGGCACATCTGGTCCAGAGTGCTCTCACCCAGATAGACGTCCACGGGCTCGTCCATGCTCTGTTCCGACAGCGCTTCGGCGACGAACTCACTCGACATCGAATTGTTGCCGGCTTGCCGGGGTCAGGACCGGAGCATTTCTACTCTTGGGGGACTCGAAGTGACCGGCTGCGGCGCTGAGCCAGCGGGGTCCCAGCGGGGTCAGGACCGGACTATTTCCCTTTTGGGCTCGCCGGGAGGGGCTCGGCGGGGGCGCCGTCGGCCGCGGGTACGACGAGCGTGCCGCAGCCGTCCGTCGTGAAGACCTCCTCCAGCAGCGCGCCGTCGCGTCGTCCGTCGATGATGTGCACCCGGGGAACTCCGCCAGCGAGTGCTCGGCGAACGGCTGCGACCTTGGGCCGCATGCCTCCCCGGAGGTTTCCCTGCCGGGCGAGCTCGTCCAGCTGCGCCAGGTCGGTCCAGTGGAGCATCGAGTCCAGATCGTCGGGGTCCGCGAGGATGCCCGGGATGCGGCTGAGGAGCACCAGCTTGGCGGCGCCCATGGCGAGGGCGATCTCGGCGGCGACGGTGTCGGCGTTGACGTTGAGCACGCGACCGTCGGCGTCCGCACCCAGCGGGCTGACGACCGGGATCGCGCCCGCCGAGAGCACGGCGCGGACCACCGTGGGGTCGACGGAGGTGACGTCGCCGACCTCGCCGTAGTCGACCGTGACGCGCTCACCGTCGTCGTTGGTGACCAGCGCCTCCGGCCGACGGGAGGCCTGGACGAGCCCGCCATCGACCCCGCTGAGGCCGACCGCCTGCTCGCCCTGCCGAATGAGGGAGGAGACCAGGTCGAGGCTCAGCTGCCCCCGGAAGACCATCTTGGCGGCCTCCAGGATGGCCGGGGAGGTGACCCGTCGGCCGGCCACGCGCTCGACTTCGAGGCCGAGCCGGCCGGTCAACTCGTCCAGCTGGGGGCCGCCGCCATGGACCGCTACGACGCCGATGTTGAGCCGGTGGAGGACGGCGACGTCGCGGGCGACGCGGGCGCGGATCTCGTCGTCCTGGAGGAGCTCGCCGCCGAGCTTGATGACAAAGGTCTGGCCCGCGTAGGCGCGCAGGTAGGGGACCGCGCTGAGGAGGGGGATGGTGCGTTCCATGGGACTCAAGTCACCTGTCGAAATTGGAAATAGTCCGGTCCTGACCCCGCGACGGGTGGTGGCCTGTCCGTCGAATCAGGGTGCCGAAAAGGGGAAATGGTCAGGTCCTGACCCCGGTGGTGGTGGTCGCGGCGAGGGCGTCGAAGAAGGCGTGGAGGGTGGCGGGGGGCATGATGGCGGGGGGGCAGAGGCGGAGGCAGTGGGGGTCGGCGGCGGTGCCCGTGAGGAAGCCCGCGCGGACCAGCGCCTGGGCCACGGGGCGGGCGGGGCGGTCCAGCACGACCCCGAGCAGGCAGCCGGCGCCCCGGACGGTGCCCACGCTGTCGATGGCGGCCCCCCGCTCGCGCGCGATCGCTTCCAGGGCTCGGCCGCGCGTGAGCAGATCTTCGTCGGCGATCGTCTCGAGCACGGCGAGCACCACGGCGCAGGCCAGCGGTCCGCCGCCAAACGTCGAGCCGTGCTCGCCGGGGGAGGCCGTGGCCGCGACCGCCTCGGTGCAGAGCATCGCCGCCACCGGGAAGCCCGATCCCAGCGACTTGCCGACGGTGCACACGTCCGGGGCGCAGGCTCGCTCGGCGTGCCACTGCATCGCCCGTCCGCAGCGGCCGATGCCGGTCTGGATCTCGTCCACGATCAACAGCGCGCCGACCTCGTCGCACAGCCGGCGGCAGGCGGTGAGGAAGCCCGCGGGCGGCTCGATCACCCCCGCGATGCCCTGGATCGGCTCCAGCAGCACCGCCGCGACGTCCTCGTCCAGCGCCGCCGCCAGTGCGTCGGCGTCTCCGTAGGGTACGAACCTCGTCGTGCCGTGCACCGGGTCGTGCTGCGATCGGTACGACCCCGCCGCCGTGACCCCCAGGCACGCCATGGTGCGGCCGTGGAAGCCGGCCTCGAAGGCGACGATGACGTCTCGGCCCATCGCTTTGCGTGCGATCTTCAGCGCCGCCTCGTTGGCCTCGGCCCCCGAGTTCACCAGGAACGCGGTGTGCATCTCGGTGAAGTCGCACAACGCCTGAGCGGCCCGATCCCGCAGCGGCACCGGCGCCACCGTGGAGACGAACGACAGCGTGCGCGCCTGGTCGGACAGCGCCGCCACCCACCGGGGATGGCCCTGGCCCAGCAGCGCCACCGCGTGCCCGCCGTACAGGTCCGCGTAGGCGTTGCCGTCGGTGTCGAACAGCGTCGCCCCCTCGCCCCGGTCGATCGCGACGGGCAGGAGCGAGGCGGGTGACAGGGTGGTCAGGGCAGGCATGGCATCAGGTGCAGGCCGGTGTTGGGGGCCATGCCGATCGCCAGGTTCATGCACTGCACGGCCTGGCAGGCGGCGCCCTTGCCGAGGTTGTCGATGGCGCTCAGCACGACCACGACGTCCCCGTCCCGGTGGACGGACAGGTCGCACAGGGCCGTGCCCCGCAGGTGTCGAACCTGGGGCGGGTCGTTGCGCACGCGCACGAACGCGTGGTCGTCGTAGGCCTCCTGCACCAGCTCGAACGCATCGACCTCGGGGTCCCGCAGGCGCACGAACACGGTCGCCAGGATCCCCCGGTCCAGCGGCGTGCTCAGGGGCACGAAGTGCAGGTGCTCGAAGCCGCCGAGGCTGCGCAGAAACGTCTCCACCTCCGGCGTGTGCTGGTGGGTCAGCACCTTGTAGGCCTTCAGGTTCACCATCCGCTCGGGGTGGTGGGTGGCCGTGACCGGGGTCGCGCCCGCGCCGGTCGAGCCGGTGGCGGCGACGCAGGGGACCGGCCCTTCGAGCTGGCGGGCGTCCACGAACGGGGCGATGGCCAACGAGATCGCGGTGGCGAAGCAGCCCGGGACCGCGATCCGACGGGCTCCCCGAAGCTGCTCCTGGTTCCATTCGGCCTGCCCGTAGACCCAGCCGGGGGCGTGGCGGTGATCCGAGGACAGGTCGATGATCGTCTTGGCGCCGGCCTCCTCCAGCTGCTCCACCAGCTCCTTGGCGGTGCCGTGGGGCACGGCCAGGAAGATCACGTCGAGCTTGGCCAGGCGCGAGGCGTCGAAGGTCTCGAACCGCAGGTTGGTGAAGCCCTCCATGCCGGGGTGCACCTCCGCCAGGGAGGTGCCCGCGCGGGTGCGGCTGATCACGCTGACGAGGCGGATCATGGGGTGACCGACGAGGAATCGGACGAGCTCGGCGCCGGCGTACCCGGTGGCGCCGACGACGGCGACGCGCCAGGGCTGGGCGGGGCTGATCATGAGGCCTCCGAAGCGGCTGAAGAGGAGGGGGCGGAGCCCAGCACCGGGCCGCCGAGGCGGTCCAGCACCGAGCGGGCGAAGCGGTCCGTGTCCCATCGGGCGTTGATGGCGTCGACGCCGCACATCGAGAGGATCTTGCTGGTGCCGCTGGTGTTGTCGGTGGCGGGGCCGGTGACGACCGCGGGGCGCCAGCCAGTCTGCGCGAGGAGCTCGACCCCGCCCCACGCCGCGACCGGATCGGTGGCGGCGAGGATCAGCGCTCCGGTGCACGCGCGCACGGCCGCGTCCGCGAGCACGTCGGCCACGCCGTAGCTGCCCAGGAGTCCGTCGCCGAGCTCCACGACGATCAGATCCGGGTTTCCCGCGGCCAGCGCGGCGATGCAGCCCTTGGCCACCCGCGGGGTCGGCACGCCAGCCGTCGACACGATGCCGGCGTCGCAGAACGTGACGGCCGTGGTGGCGCCGTGGTCGACCATCTCCAGGCTGTCGCGCCGCAGGGCCACGCCCGTCACCTTGGTCGCCGCCACGGTCAGGCCGGCGGCCGTCGCGGCGCGGATCAGGAGCGAGGCGGCGGCGGTCTTGCCGGCGTGCATGCAGGTGCCGGCGACGAGCACGATGGGGGGCATTGACGCCGGCAGGTCCTCCACCAGCGGCACCGGCCCGGGGAAGATCCGCGCCGCCACGCCTACCCGTCGGCCCAGCTCGGGGAAGTGCTGCACGGCGCCCAGCAGCTCGACCCGGCAGGGAGGGCCGACGTCCGCGTTGGCGGAGGTGACCCGGCCGATCACGCCGCCGAGGTTCAAGAGGTGGAGTTCGTCGCCCACCTCGAGGGACTCCGGCACCGCCCCCGCGTAGCCGCGCAGCGCCTGCCGCGCGCCGAGCACGCCCGCGATGACGTCCCCCTTGTGCACGCGGACCATGCGTCCGTGGGGGTCCTCGATGGTGTTGTAGGTCGACTTGTCGTCGAGCACGCGCACGGCGACCACGACCCCCGCCTCGGCGGGCACGGGTGCGCCGACGACGACGTCCCGGTGCAGATCCACGTTCCGCGTCGACGACGCGATCTTGTCCAGGCGGATTCTCATCGCGGCTCCACGAGCGAGCGGCCGACGAGGCGGCCCAGGGGTCCGAGGGCGGACGGGCTGGCGCAGGCGACGAACACGGTGTCGTCCCCCGCGATGGTGCCGAGCACGCCGTCCAGGTGCGCATGATCGATGGTCTGGGCGAGCAGGGGAGCGCCCGCGGGGCTGGTGTGCAGGACCACCATGGGCCCGCCGGTGGCGAAGCCCTGGTGCACCACCACGCCGCTGGGCTGCGCGCCGCCCCCGACGGGGAGCACGTAGCGGCCGCCGCGTTTGATCGCACCCAGGCTCTTGAGCCCCCGAGACACGCTCGACTGGGTCACGTCGAAGCCCTCATCGCGCAACGCCTGCACCAGCGCGGTCTGGGTGCCGTAGCCCCCTCGCCGGATCAGGTCGCGCATGTGCTCGTGCCAGGTGCTCATAATATGCGCATATAATGCGTACGAATTTCACCGCGTCAACCCCCCGTCGATCGAATGTGAAGAGCTGGTCAAAACAGCGACCACCCAAGTTCTCTCCATAGATTCTCAACATCTGGCTGGTCGGGTGGCCTCGGCACGGAGATCTTCACGCGTCGCCCACGCGGGCGCGCAGAGGGTCCGTGATGCCCGAAGTCCTTCGATTCCTCGTCCTCGCCGCCCTCGTCCTGACCCCGCTGGCCAGCGCCTCGGGCACGAGCGTCCTGTACTTCACCGACGCCGAACAGGCCCGCCTCAGCAGCGCGGTGGTCGTCGCGACCGTGGGGAGCGCGCGCCAGGAGGTGCATCCCCGCTACCAGCGGCCGATGACCTACACGAGCTTCCAGATCGACGAGGTGCTCTACGGCACCGCCCCCAAATCGGTCGAGATCGAGCAGATGGGGGGCACGCTGGACGGCATCACCTCCCGCATCCCGGGGGACGCGCTGTTCGAGGAGGGCGAGCAGTGCGTGCTCTTCCTCCGGTACGTCGAAGGCGGCTGGTACCTGACGTCCCTGGGGCAGTCCAAGTACGCGCTGCAGCCCGGACCCGCCGGCCTGATGCTGCACCGGGAGTTGGCGATGGCGCTGTACTCACGGGATGAGGCCGGCCGGCTTCACCGCATGGAGGAACCTCCCCGCCGGCCGCGGAGCCTCGGCGACCTGCGGGACGCCATGGCGTCGCTGGAGGCGAACCGGTGATCCGCGCACTCTTCACCCTCGCGATCGCGTCGTTGCTCCTTGTGCCGGCCTCGGCGGGGGCGTGGGAAGCGCTGACCTCGTGCGGCGGCGGCAACTACACCGCCTGGCCGGGAGGCCAGGTGGAGTGGCGGTACGCGACCAACTACCCCTCGGGTGACTTCTCCGAGACCGAAGCGATCCAGATCATCGCGGACTCCTTCGAGGAGTGGGGAGAGCCTGGCTGCTCCGGTCTGACCCCGTCGCGGGCTTCGGACACCTCCGGCGATCCGATGTACGGCAACAGCAACCTGACCGTCGGCTTCTATCAGAACAACTGGCCCTACAGCCTCGGCTCCGGGGTGCTCGCGGTGACCTACCCGTCGTGGAACGGGAGCTGTGATCTGACGTCCGCGACCATCACGATGAACGAGCAGCACCACAACTGGTCCAGCAACGGCAGCGCCAACGACGCCCAGTCGGTGATGACCCACGAGGTCGGCCACTACGTCGGCCTGGACCACAACGCCTCGACCAGCTCGTCCATCTATTGGTCCTACAGCGGGGGCACCACCGAGCGCACGCTGTACTGCGACGACACCGCGGCGATGTGCACGCTCTATCCGTCCTCGGGGACCGCTTGCGGTCCCCCCGCCAACAGCGACTACTGCCCCTGCGGCCAGACCTGCCAGGACGGCTGGTGCAACGGCGTCGAGAGTGGCGCGCCGTGGGGGGAAGGGGACGACGACGACTCGGTCCCCCCCAGCGACGATGACGACAGCTGGGGCGACGACGACGACTTCGGCGACGACGACGACGACGACGACAGCTGGGAGCCCCCCAACGGCGGCTGCACCGGACCGCCGGAGTCCTTCTCGGAGTCCGAGCCGAACAACTGGGACGGCTCCAACGACTACAACAACTTCATCGGCAACGGCGGCGACGTCACCATCAGCGCCGAGACGTGGTGCTTCAACAACGGGAACGAGTGGCTCGGCGACGTCGACTGGTTCGTCATCGACGTGCCCTGCGGCGATCAAGCGCGCGTGACGGTCGACTGGAGCGGCGGAAGCTCCGACCTCGATTTCTGGGTCTACGACGAGAACACGGATCTGAGCGTCAACAACATGGACGAGGACTACAACGGGCCCGTCATGGAGCAGACCGTGTTCAGCAACCGCGCCTACATCGCGGTCGCCTGCTGGACGGGTCCGCCGCTGTCGTACACCGTCGAGGTCGACTTCGAGCCCTGGGGCTGGGACCCCTCCCAGGAAGGGGACGACGACGACGACGACGACGACGACGGACCCGGACCCGGGGACGACGACGACACCTCCAGTCAGTCCGATGACGACGACGCCACCCCCGGCGGGGACGACGACGATGACGACGGAGGGGAGCTGGAGAACGACGGGGACGACGACGACGGAGGCGATCCCGACGTCACCGCCGCGAGCCCCGGGGTCGGCCCCGAGAACCTGCTGAACGCGGGGTGCGGCTGCGGTGTTGCCGACCGCCCCGCCGCGAGCCCGGCCTGGGCCCTCCTGCTGGGGGTGCTTCCGTGGGTGCGCCGCCGGCGCGGTTGAGCGCTACTCGTCGCCTTCGTCGTCGCTCTCGATCGGCTCGAACCGGCTGAGCACGAGGTAGGCGCGTCCCATCGACAGGCCGCCGCCGGTGCCCCAGGTGGGCGCTCCGACGAGGATGTCATCGAGCTGGTCCCCGTCCACGTCGGGCACGATCGCGATGGCGCGGCTGGGCACCGACCAGTTCGAGGCCACGCCGCCGATGCGCTCGCCGACCGTGCTCCCGCACAGCTGGTGGTTGAGCTCGTTGCTGGAGCCGGGCCCCTCGTCGAACCGGTCGATGTCGGTCGAGCGGGCGATGTAGCCCAGGCCGGCGCCCTGCAGGTTGCCCGCGAGGTTCCGGTCGGGGGCCGCGATGACGAGGTCGTTCAGCCCGTCGCCGTTGAGGTCGCCCGAGCCGGACAGGCTGGTGCCGAGCCCCTCGGAGCCGGCGCCCTCGATCGAGACCGTCGCGTCGGTGGAGACGTACGACGAACCGGTGAACTCCGCGCCGCTCCAGATCCGCACCGCGCCGTCGTTGGGGCTGATCCCCGCGAGCCGGGGCTCGCCCACGGCGAAGTCCGCGATGTTGTCGCCGTCGTAGTCGCCCAGCGGCGCGATGGCGGTGCCGTGCTTGGCGCCCGCCCCCTCGACTCCGAGGATCACCGCGTCGTAGTCGCTGGCGTACAGGTCGCCCGCGCCGTCCAGCCGGCTGCCGGAGAAGAACCACACCACGCCGTTCTCCGCCGACGCGATGTCGACCGTGTTGGTGAGGTCGTCCGAGCCGATCGCGAGGTCGCCGATGCCGTCATTGTCGACGTCCCCGACGCCCGCGAGGGTCAGCCCGATCTGGGCCTGGTGCAGGCCGCCGCGGATGAACGTGCCCGCCTCCAGCAGGTCGAAGTCACCGCCGTCGGCGAGCGTGTCGCCGTCGAAGATGCCGATCGCGCCCCAGTTCGTGTTGCCGATTTCCGGGCCCGGCCAGAAGGACGCCCCGATGACGACCGCGGCCGGCCCGACGGGGTTGGTCAGGGACGTCGCGGAGCTGCCGATCTGCGGGTTGTTCGTGCCCAACTCGTCCGTCGCCGTGTTCGTCGTGATGATCGCGTGGGCCTCTTCGTCGTCCAGATCGTCCCGCTCCGCCAACTGCGAGCCGAGGAACAGGAACGCTTTGTTGCTGCCCGGGGCGCCCACCATCAGCTCCGGGAGGTCGTCCCGGTCGATGTCCGCGAGGGCGGTCAGGGACCAGCCGAAGGCGCCTCCAACGTCCGTGCCGTCCAGCGTCAACGTCGCCTGGTCGAGGCCGAGTTGCTCTCCTCCCCCCAGGTCCGCGGAGAAGTAGATGAAGACCCGGCCGGCGTCATTGGTGCCGTCCCAACGGGGCGCACTGAACGCGATTTCGCCGTAGCCGTCGCCGTCGATGTCATCCAGCCCAACCACGGCCCAGCCCACGACCTGATCGTCGGCCTCGCCCTCGAACCAGTTGTGCAGGTTCCCCTCGGTCGGCTCGAGCTGCAGGCAGGGGTCGCCGAACACCAGGTCGTCGGGGGTGTCGTCGTCGTCGTCGTCGTCGCCCCCGGGCGGCTCGCTGCAATCCACGCCGGGCGTGCAGGGAGAGAACGGATTGTCGTCGTCATCGGGGCAGCCCACCAACAACAGGGGCAGCGTCAGCATCAGCAATACGGTCAAACGGGTCACAGGGGTCCCTCCTCCAAGTCCCATTGTGAAGCACTCCGGCACGGTGCGTAACGGGTCGCCTACGGCACGTCCCGCTGGCCAGCGTCCAACAACAGCACGTACTCGGTGAACTCGATCTCACGTGAGGCGATCAGCGAGGCCTCGTCGTCGAGGTTCCCGCGGGCGCCCAGGCCCGCCGCGTGGGGGACGCGCTTGAAGCTGTCGTCGACCCGCAGGGGGGCCCCCGCGTCCGGCGAGAGCCAAGCCAGAAGCTTGCGCAGGTTCAGGTGGGCGGCCATGGTCGCTTCGCCGCCGAGGCAGTCGAAGTCGAACTGGTCCGACCGGATGCGCAGCGGGCTGCGCGAACTGTGGCGGACCACATCCATCAGCCACCAGGACTTGCCCCGTCGTGTCTCCGCCGTCATCGAAGCGGCGGGCTGCGTGGAGCCGGCGCCGCTTCCGAAGTCGGGATCGGGCGTGATCTCCGCGATGCAGGCCCACGCCAGGTCCGCCCGGTAGACGCGAAGCCGCCCGTCGCCGGTCGTGAACTCCACGGGCCCTGGCGGCGGGCCGCTGGCCGTGTGCACCGTCACCGGCTCGGCGCCCTTGAGCCAGCTGTCGCGATGGACCAGGAGGACCCGCACGCCGCCCGCCCGCAGGTGCTCGGCCATGCCCTCCACGTCGATGGGATCTTCACTGCTGCGCAGGAAGGTGGGCTGCTCCCGCTGCAGGCACTGGCGCGCCTTGAAGAGGTCGAGCTCCAGCGTCTGGGCGAGGCGGTGCTGGAGGAAGTGGATGCGGCTGCGGTAGCCGGGGTCGGGGAGCATCAGGAGCCGGAACGTGGCGTCGCGGGGGCCGAAGCTCGCGTTGCCCTGGCTCAGGGCTCGGCCGAGCGGGCTGGCGACGCTGGGCATCGCGGCCGTCACGGGGGTGCCGCTGGGCGGATCGAGGGGGTTGAGCGACGGCACCTGGATGCTCTCCAGGGAGGCCAGGCTGTGCACGTCCTCGAGGTCCTTGGGCACCACGGGGACGTGGTCGCCGCTCGCCAGGTCGGGGAAGTCGGCCGAGGAGGGGTCTCTGCGCGGATCCCGCCAGATCGGGTGTTCGTCCGCGCTCTCCGGCGGCAGGGTCGGGTTGGGCGGGGGCGGTTTGTTCTCGATCACGCCGCCGAGATCGAAGGCGGGGCTCACCAGCGCGGGGAAGTCCGGCTGCGTGACCACGTCGGCGGGGTGGTCGCGCCGACGCGGCCCCAGGAAGCTGCGCGCCCCCGCGATGGAGGAGAGCTGGAGCTCGGCGGAGTCGGTGACCGATCGCACCGAACCGCTCTGGCCCGCGATGTCTTCGGCGACCCCGGCCTGGCGCTCGACCGCGCGCAGGAACTTGGCGGGGAGCAGCCGCCGGCGGTCGATGTCGAGCTGATCGAGGTACCGCTGCGCTTTGTCGGCGGCGATGTGCGGCGGGTCGGCCGGAGGATCGGGCAGCTCTTGGCCACAGACGATGCAGTGCGTGAACACTGGCCCGTTGTGGCGTCCGCAGTCGCTGCATAGGCGGACGGTGCTCATCCCCCAAGTCTAGATGGCCGAGCCACCAATTACCTGGGGACCAGGCAGATCCCTTCGCCGACGAGGTGCAGGGAGTTCACGCCGCCGGAGTTGCAGCTGCTGTTGGCGTCGCTGCTGCCGATGTGGAAGTCCTCGCAGTAGCCCTGCCGGAACAGCTCGCAGTAGTGATACATCGTCAGTTCGTTGTCGCCGGCGACGAGCTCGAAGCTGCCCAGGTAGATGAGCGGCGCGGGCGGGGCGCCCGAGTTGTCGCTGTCCTGGAAGATGTAGTCGAGGCCGCAGTTGGGCGTGGACGGCACACCGTCGGGGTTCAGGGAGTTGCGGATGCGGAGGAAGCCCGACTCGTTGGTCTGGCTCCCGCCGGACTCGTAGACGTAGCTGTCGTAGACCGCGTAGAGGCCGCCGACGGGGGCGACCAGGGTCGCGCTCATCTCCGTCGGGCCCCAGCTCAGGGTGTAGATCTCGTCGCCGCCGTCATCGGCGATGAAGTCCGTGATGGGCACGCCGCCGGCGGGGCAGTCCTCGAGGAACTCGTCCGGGTCTTCGCCGTCGTCGTCGTCGCCGTCGTCGTCGTCGCCGTCGTCGTCGTCGTCGTCCGACGCGGGGGGCGTGTCGTCGTCGTCGTCCGGCTGGCCGTCGTCGTAGGTGCCGTCGTCGTCCTCGTCGTCGCCGTCGTCGTCGTCGTCGTCACCGTCGCCGTTGTTGTCCCCGTCCCCCAGCGGCGGAGGGTTGGTCTCCCCCAACTGCGTGAGGGTGTTGTCGTTGCAGGCGAGCAGCCCGAAGCCGCACAGCAGCAGCGCAAAGAAACGAAGACCAAACATAGAATCCTCCTCAACCGAGCCAGTGAGGCCCAGATCACACGGGCTCCGTCTGGAAGTTGTTGAGGAGGTGTGTTCTTTCGTCGCTGGTCAGCGGCGAGACCACCTGAGCATGCCTTCGATGTTCCCCTGGAGCACCTTGTGCACGCCCGCGTCGGCGCCCCTGGTCAGGGCCGCGTACTTCAAACGACCGACGTCGCCCTTGCGGGGGCAGGAGCTGAGGGCGTAGCCGACCGCGTCGGGGCGGATCATCCAGGCGCCCACGTTGTACTCGGATCGTGCTCCCTTCTTGGAGTCGAGCCGGTCGGTCTCGGCCTCGAGGAGGTCCCAGGCGAGCACCCGCCAGCCGTCGCGTTCGCCCCGATCCTGGAGCACGAGCTCGTGGTGCAGCGAGCCGAGCACCGGGACCTTGACCCGCTGGTAGAAGCGGACCGCCGCGGGCGCCTGGTAGCGGTCGTCAGCGACGGCGCGGCACTCGTCGACGAAGTCGATGTTGCCCTTGTAGTGGTCCAGGTCCATGACCCGGGCGGCGAACGCCTCGACGTCGACACCGGCCGACGGGAGCACGCCGACGCCCTCCTTGGTGGGCCGGCCGGCGTGACGCCAGGTCCGCACTTCGAAGCGCCCCCCGTGAGGCGGGAGGTTTCCAAAGACACGATCGACGAAGGCTTCTGCGCTCATGCCGCGGACGCTACCACCCGCGGCTTCGGTGACCGGCTCTTCCTCTAGGGGAGCCAGTGCTCCTGGCGGTACCAGGCGACGACCTCGGCCATGCCCGTGCGCGTGTCGGGGTGCTGGATCTCGAACCCCGCCGCCTTCAGCGCCGAGTTGTCGAACACGTGGTCGCCGAGCACGTAGTCGAGCCACTCGACGTCGATCCGGGGGAGCAGCCGCTCCTTCAGCTCCAGCCGCACCGTCAGCTTCTTCCAGAGGTGCGCCAGCCGCGGGTTCTGCTTGTGCGCGACCCACACGACCAAGGGCCGCATCAACGTCAGCAGCGTCGCCACGAACCAGGGCAGGCCCCAGTTCTTGACCGTGATGCCGGCCTCGCCGCAGAGGATTCGGAGCAGGTCGCCGGCCGCCAGCGGGGTGTCGTCGCTGACGTTGAACGCCCGGCCCGCGGCCGCGTCGGATTCGGCCGCGAACAGGCACGCGCGGGCGACGTCTTCGACGTGCACGTGGGAGCCGAACGGGCCCCCCTGCGCCAGCGGCAGACTCCGGAGACCCGCCTGCGCCCGCAGGGTCAGGAGCGCCAGCCAGGAGGCCATGCCATACCGGCTCCCGGGGCCGTAGATGAGGGTCGGGCGGATGACCGCCAGGGGCACGCCGGCGTCGCGGCAGACCTCCGTCATCGCGACTTCGCCGGCCCACTTGCTCTGGTCGTAGTCCGTGGTCGGCGTCTTGGGGTCGTCCTCGGTGATGCCGTTGCCCTTGCCGCCGTACACGCCGGTGGAGCTGACGAGCACCACCCGCGCGACGCCCAGCTCGGTCGCGATCGTGCCGACGGTGCGGCAGCCGCCCTCGTTGACGGCGAACAGCAACTCGCGGGAGGCGGCGTGATCGAACAGTCCCGCGCAGTGCACGACGATGTCGACGCCTTCGCAGGCCGCCCGCACCGAAGCGTCGTCGTCCAGCTCGCAGGGGACCGCTTCGACGCCGTCGAGATCCGACAGATCCACCTGGGCGCGGTCGCCCGCGCGCACGACGTGGCCGGCGTTCAGGAACTGGTGGACGAGGTGCCGGCCGAGGAAGCCGCCGGCGCCGGTGATCAACACGTGCGACACGCTCGGGACCCTACGCCCCAAACTGTAATCTGTCACGTGACACCTAACACTATTGCGGTTAGGGTCTCGGCCAACTGCGAACCGACGCGGAGTGGAGCATATGGATCGCGCAGGCATCAAGATTGGCCAGCTGATGAAGGCGACCGGGGTGACCCGCGCCACCATCCACCACTACGTCAAAGAGGGGCTGCTCCCCGAGCCCGTCAAGACGTCGCGCAACATGGCGCTGTACGGCCCCGACTGCGTGGACCGGGTGCTCCTGATCAAGAGCCTGCAGAAGACCTCCCGCCGCTCCCTGGCGGAGGTGAAGGCGATCATCGAGGGCCAGTCCGGCCCCGACGGCATCCAGCGCCTCCGCGACCTCATGGAGGTGGAGGAGACCCGCAGCCAGGCCTCGCTGCTGAACCCCGAGCGCAAGCGGGAGCCCATGACCGCCGTCCAGATCGCCGAGCGCACGGGCTTCTCGATGGAGGAGCTCGAGGAGTTCGAGGAGCTGGATCTTCTTCGCGGGCGGGAGCAGGAGGGCGAGCGCTTCTTCCACCCCGGAGACGTCGACGTCGCCGACGCGCTGGCCGCATTGGGCGAGGGCGGCTTCGCCCAGGACTTCGTCGCCCAGGACGCGATCATCTACCTGGACGCGCTCCGCGAGCTGCTCCACAAGGAGGTCGCGACGTTCCTGGAGCGCATGCCCGAGGGGAGCGATCCGCAGGACGTGATCGAGCTCGCCCAGCGCGGGATCGAGCGGGTCACGCCGCTGCTGCTGGCGCTGCGCCGCAAGCTGATCCGCGAGTTCATCGACGCCGCCCCGCTGCCGTGACCTCGATGCACGTGCTCGCCAGCAGCAGCGCCACGGTGCCCGCCATGTTCCGCTCCCGGGTCGAGGCCGACGGGGGGCTGGAGGCCTACCGCGTCAAGACCGCCGACGGCTGGCGCACCACCTCCTGGGACGCCTTCGCCGAGCAGGTCGACGCGTTGTCCGCGGGGCTCGCCGACGAGGGCTTCGAGGCCGGCGACGGCGCCGCCATCCTGGGCAGCTGCAGCCCCCCCTGGTGCATCGCCGACCTTGCCTCGATCCAGCTGGGCGGCATGAGCGTGGGGGTCTACCCCAACCTGCTCCTGGACCAGATCCAGTTCCTCCTCGAGGACTCGGGCTGCTCGACGCTGTTCGTCCAGGGGAAGGAGCAGTTCGACCGCGTCGTCCCGCTGCTGGAGGCGGTCGAGCGGCTTCGCATCCTCGTGGTGTGGGACCACGATCCCGCGCCCCGCGACGGCGTGTGGACCCTGGAGGCGCTCCAGGATCGGGGCCGCGAGGTGCTGGGGGAGCAGCCGTCCGTGGTGTCCGCGCGGGCCGCCGAGGTCGGCGCCGACGACCGCTGCCTGGTCGTCTACACCAGCGGGACCACGGGTCGGCCCAAGGGCGTGCCCCTGACCCACACCAACGTGCTCACGGCCCTCAGCGGCGGCGACCAACTGGTCGAGGACGTCACGCCGGAGGACATCACCCTGTCGTTCCTCCCGATGGCGCACGTGGGCGAGCATGTCTCCGGCTTCTACGGCCGGATCAACCTGGGTCTGCGGGCCGCGTTCGCGACCAACTACGACACCGTGCTGGGCGAGCTTCAAGAGGTGCGTCCGACGTACTTCGGGGCCGTGCCGCGCATCTTCGAGAAGATGTACGGCCGCATCCACGAGGAGGTGGCCAAGGCCAACCCCCGCCGGCAGGCGATCTTCCGGTGGGCCAAGGCGCTGGCGCAGCGGCGGGGCCGCTCGCTGACCGGCGGGCCGGCGCTGGGGTGGGTGGACCGGATGTGGCTTCCCGTGGCGGAGCGGCTGATCTTCCGCCGGATCCGCGCGGTCTTCGGAGGACGGGTCAAGGCGTTCGTCACCGGCTCGGCCCCCATCAACGTGGAGATTCTGGAGTTCTTCACCGGCCTGGGCATGGTGATCGTCGAGGTCTATGGCCTGTCGGAGGCCTGCGGGATCTCCTTCGCAAACAGCGTCGACGACATCCGCCTGGGCACGGTCGGCAAGCCGCTGCCGGGGGTCGAGTACCGCCTTGCCGAGGACGGGGAGATCCTGCTGCGCGGACCGATGGTGTTCGGCGGCTACCTCAACCTCCCCGACACCGACGGAGAGACATTCGATGCCGACGGCTACCTCCGCACGGGCGACATCGGGATCGTCGACGAGGGCGGCTGGCTGCGCATCACCGACCGCAAGAAGAACCTGATCAAGACGGCCAACGGCAAGTACGTGGCGCCCGCCCGCATCGAGGCCCTCGTGAAGGAGGAGCCGCTGGTCAGCCAAGTCTACGTGCACGGCGACCTGCGCAAGTACGTCGTCGCCCTCATCACGTTGGACGAGCGCGAGACCGCGCGCGTCGCCGAAGATCTGGGCGTCACCGAGGCCGAGCTGCCGACCCACCCGGAGGTCGTCCGCCGCGTCTCCTTCGCGGTCGAGCATGCCAACGAGCGGCTCGCCCGCTTCGAGCAGCTGAAGGCCCACGCCATCCTCCCCGACGACTTCTCGATCGAGGCCGAGACGCTCACGCCGACCATGAAGCTGCGGCGCAAGGTCGTGTCGGAGCGCTACGCCACCACGCTGGAAGAGCTGTACTCATGATCCCTCCCTTCGCGGACCTCCTGTACGAGGTCGACGGCCACGTCTGCACCCTCACCCTCAACCGCCCCCAGCGTCGCAACGCGCTCTCGGCGAACCTCGTCAACGAGCTGATCGTCGGCCTCGAGACCGCCGCGGCGGACCCGGACATCGGCGCGATCATCCTCACCGGCGCAGGCAAGGCCTTCTGCTCCGGCGGGGACCTGTCGCAGATGAGCGGCGGCGGCGGCGAGGCCAGCGGCGTGCCCTGGCGGGGCGGCTTCCCGGAGCTGAACCTGGCCTTCACGAAGCTCGGCAAGCCGGTGATCGCCAAGGTCCGTCGGTACGCCCTCGCGGGGGGCCTGGGGCTGGTCGCGGCCTGCCAGTTCGCCTACGCCGAGGAGGAGGCGACGTTCGGCACCCCGGAGATCGACCGCGGCCTCTTCCCGATGATGATCATGGCCAACATCTTCCGCACCGTGCCGCGCCGCAAGGGGCTGGAGTTGGTGCTCGGAGGGGAGCGGATCTCCGCCGCCGAAGCCGTCGACATCGGCCTGATCAACCGCGCCGTGCCGGCCGATGAGCTGGACGACGCGACGATGGAGTTGGCGCGCCGGTTGGCGAAGAAGGCACCCGCGTCGATGGCGCTGGGGCTGGAGGCCTTCTACGTCCAGTCGGACATGGACTTCGCCTCCGCCCTTCCGTACCTCAACGAGAAGCTGATGGAGTGCCTGAGCACCGACGACGCCCGCGAAGGGTTGATGGCGTTCATGGCCAAGCGCGAGCCGGTCTGGCCCGGCCGAGGCGGCTCATGACCGTCCCCCAGGATGCGGTGCTGTGCGCTACGATCGGCGTGGCTACCCACCTGGCGTCGTACGGGAAGCCGGCGCTGACCGATGCCGGCAAGCGCACGATGGCGGCGGGCTTCCTCGCCGGCTGGGTGCCGCTCACGGCCGTGCTCCTGACCCGCTGGCCGGACTGGTCCTGGTGGTACTGGGAGCCGATGCAGGGGAACCCGGCGCTTGCGCTGGGCGTGGGGGCGACGCTGGAGGTCGCCGCCTACTTCGCAGCGTTTCGACTGACGCAGGCCCTCGAACCGCCCGCCCGGCTCAAGCTGCTGGCGGCCCTCGGGGTGCTGTACGGGATGCTCATCGTGCTGCCCTGGAACCTCTGGGGGCAGGTTGGCACCGCCGCCGAACACGCTGCCGGAACCGCTCCCTACGTATGGGAAGCGATGGACTTGATGATCACGCTCGGGATCGGAGGCGCTTGGATGGCCGCCGCCCTGGGCCTCGCCGTGCACCGCACGCGAAGGAGCTGACATGGGATTTCAGTGGAACGACATGCACCTGATGGTGCGCGACATGATGAAGAAGTTCTGCGCCGACGAGTTGGTGCCGCACCTGGACGCGCTCGATACGGAGCAGATGCTCGCGTACCCGATCATGCGGAAGATGTTCGACAGCTTCGGCATCGCGGAGATGTCGATGGGGCAGTTCCGCTCGCGCCTCGCCAAGGACCGCGCCAAGGCCGCCGGTGAGCCTCCCAAGGAGAAGGCCGAGGGCGGCGGCGGCATGATGGGGATGAGCCGCGGCGACGTGGAGGCGATGGAGGCGATCCCGACCATCGAGCTGTCGCGTCACTGCCCCGGGCTGGTGACGGCCCTGGGGGTCAGCGTCGGCCTCACCGCCGAGGCGATCAACGGCCGCGGCACGTTCGAGCAGCGGGAGCGCTGGGTCCCGGACCTGCTGACGCTCGAGAAGATCGGCGCGTGGGCGATCACGGAGCCCGGCGCGGGCTCGGACGCGTTCGGGTCGATGCGCTGCACCGCCCGCCAGGACGGCGACAGCTTCGTGCTCAACGGGCAGAAGACCTTCATCACGAACGGCCCCCACGCCGAGACCATCGTCTTCATCTGCAAGCTCGACAACGGCGACGCGGACTGGAAGCGGCGGCCCGTGCTGACGTTCGTGCTCGACGGCGACACCCCGGGCCTGGTCCGCGGCCCCGCGTTCCGCAAGATGGGCATGCACAGCTCGCCCACGGGGGAGCTGTTCCTCCAGGACGTGCGGGTGGGCATGGACCGGCTGCTGGGCGAGAGCGTGGAGGCGGCCGCGGCGGGGGGACGCTCCGGCGCCAAGGACACCTTCGGCAAGGAGCGCACGGGGGTCACCGCGATGGCCCTGGGCATGGTCGAGCAGTGCCTGGAGGTGTCGGTCGACTACGCCCGCACCCGGCGGCAGTTCGGCCAGCGCATCGGCGACTTCCAGCTGATCCAGCGCAAGCTCGCGATCATGGAGGTCGCGCGGGTGAACATGGAGAACATGCTCTTCCGCGCCTTCGACAACCTCACCGCCGGCCGCAAGGTCAGCTTTGCGGCGGCGTCCGCGAGCAAGCTGTACTGCGCGCAGGCGTGCATGGATGTCTGCCTGGAGGCGGTCCAGCTGATGGGCGGGTACGGCTACATGGCCGAGTACCGCGTCGAGCAGCTGGCGCGCGACGCCAAGGTGCTGCAGATCTACGGCGGGACGGACGAGATCCAGATGTCCCAGGTGGCGCGGAGCCTGCTGGGACCGGACGCGGGCTGACCGCTAGGGCGTGACCCCGGCGTACTCGGCGTTGAGCTCGGGGCTGATCAAGCAGCCGTCGGGGTGCGTGGTCTCGTCCGAGCGCCCCTCGTAGCCGTTCTCCCACGTCCAGCTGAAGTGCAGGTGGTGGTGGTGGAAGGGCCAGCCGTCGCCGTAGGCGAGGCCGTAGCCGGTCAGCTCGGAGTGCGACGCGGCGGTGATCTTGCCCTCGTCGAGGAGGTCGTCGGCCTCGTCCTGGACGAGCATCGCGACCTCGGGGTCGACGCCGATGACGCGCAGGTTGGGGGACTCCATCAGCCGGGCCAGGAACAGCGTGGTCTTGGGCACGTCGAGGAGGTCCGCCGGACCGGTGCAGAAGTACTGGTCGTGGGAGCTGCAGGCGTAGCCCGCGAGGCTGCTTCCGTTGTTGTAGTAGAAGCTGACGTCGATGTCGTTGCCGTTGGCGTGCGTGCCCTCGGGGTGCCGCAGCTGGCCGACCATGCGGCCCGGCGTGTCGCCATCGTCCTCGGACATGTCGAACAGACCCAGCGTGTCGGCGTCCGGCCACTCCCGCTTCACCTCGGAGGCGGCCCAGCGCACCAGGTAGGCGACCTCGCGGCGGAGGTTGCTGTAGTGCGGCTGGTGGTAGACGAGGTGGCCGTCCTCGTCGAAGTTGGACTGCGGGAACTGCATGATGCGGTTGCAGGGGCCGTCGTCGCCGGTGTCGTCGGGGTAGCTGTCGTCGCAGTCGCGATCCTCGTGCCAGGCGGCGTTGCGGACGAGGATGTCGTAGTCGCTGCCGGCGCCGTTGTAGCCCTCGATGCGGACGAAGCGGCTCCAGGGCTCGGACGTCGGGTTGTACCAGGCGAGCCGCTCGTAGGGCTGGGCCGTCTCCGAGGCCCAGACAGGCTCGTCGTTGGCGTCCACCTCGATCAGGTCGAGGTCGTCGCTGCCGGCGCCGTCACCGTCCACCTCGATGCGCAGGCTGACCCAGCGCTGGGGCGGGATGTCGATGCGGTAGTAGTCGATGTCGCCGTCGTCGCAGAGGCGCACGTCCTCGGCTTCCCAGCGGTTCTCCGAGGGGATGCCGGCGGCGGTTTCGAGCGTCTCGTTGATGCCGTCGAAGCAGTCGTCCACGAACGCGGGGAGGGGGTTGTCCTCCTCGTCGTCTTCCTCGACGCCCCGGGGCGCGGTGCAGGCGATAAGGGTCATGGCGGTCAGCAGACCGAAGAGGCGGACGAGGCGATCGTTCATTCGTGCTCCCAGGCCTCCTTTCCCCCGGAGGCGGCGGGCTTGTATCAGCCGCGCTCCAGGGAGGTCAAGGGTCGTCCGTGACGATGCTCAGCGGGCGCGAGAGACGGGAAGGCTTGAAGAAGACCTGACACCGCCGTGACACCACGTGTCCGGCGGTCGGTTACCAATGCAACTAGGCCCATCCTGTCGGCCGCTGGAGCCCGATTTGCGACACCACCCCTCCGCTTCGATCCTCCTGATCCTCCCCCTGCTGCTGGCCAGCTGCGTCGGCAGCGTCACGCTGTTCGGGCCGGCGTTCGACGCGGTCACGGACGACGATGACTCCGGCAACGGCGACGACGACGACGCCACCGACGACGACGACGCCACCGACGACGACGACGACGACGACGCGACCGACGACGACGACGCCGTGGACCCGACCGCCTGCGGTCCCTGGGTGGAGCCCAACGAGGGCGGCGAGGTGGACATCTACTCCGGCGACGTGGTGCTGGAGGAGACCTCGAACGGTTGGACGTGGACCGGCTGCGAGGTGGAGAGGGTCTTCGACGGCGGCTCCTTCGTCTGCCAGAACCTCTACACCGTCACCGGCTACATGGAAGAGTGGCACGGTGGCGACACCGCCGCGGAGTACCTGCTGGAGTTCGACTACGACGGCAGCGGGCCGGACTCCTGCAACAACTCTGACGACCAGACCTGGCGCTACCTCGTCGACTTCGACTTCGGCAACGGCACCCTGGATCTGTACTGGCGCAACGCCGGGGGCGGCGGGGGCGGCGGCTGGAACGACTGGGCTTCGACGCCGTACACAATCAACAGCGACCAGACGCTGGTCGAGTTCGATTACGTGACGGATCCCTAGGCCCGCCAGGGCGGCAGGTCACCTCACGTAGACCTGCATGTAGTTCTCTCCCACCTCGACCGTGCCGGTGTTCAAGCCCAGGACTCCGCCGAAGCCGCGTCCTCCGGACTCGCTGTCGGGAACCCCGCTGGAGCACTGCAGGCATGGGTAGGACGGGCCCATCCCGGCCCCGCTGGGGTCGTCGAACGGACAGCCGTCGTTGCTCGCTCGGCTCCACACCGGACCGTACGTTCCGTTGTTGTAGGAGCCGTTGACGTCGCCGCAGACGGCTAGGCTGACGTCGTGGTCGCCGAGGTTGAAGTACAGGTCCGTGTCGCACAGCGGGCCCGTCAACGTCAGGGGTCCGCCGGTGAGCTCGAAGCCGTCGTCCGCCATCGTGTAGTCGCAGTGCGGCATCGGGAAGGTGGCGATGAAGGTGCCCAGATCGCTGGTGCCGTCGCCGACCGCCCCGTACTCTGCGGTCGTGCCCGACGGCTGGTGCACGAACAGCAGGTCGACGAAGCCGGCCTCGTGCTGGGCCGGGGACTTGAAGTCGAGGCCGTTGTCATCGACGTCGCCGATCGGCGTGATGTCCGTGCTCATCAGAAGCCGGTCGTTGTACGTCCAGGTGGCGACCCCGTCGTCGCTGGTGGTCAGCGTCAGCGTCCAGCCGCCGCCTTCGGTGGTCATGTCGCAGTACGCCTCGTAGGGCGCGCCGGATGCGAGCGGGTCGATCCAGTAGATCCCGTCGTCGGGCAGGGTCTGCGCCTGCGAGATGCCGTTGCAGTCGAGCGCCGCGCAGGACTCGGAGGAGCCCACGTCCGCGTTCCCGAGGTGAAGCTCCCAGGCCTGGAGGGTGCCGACGTCCAACCCCGCGTCGTCGACGATCGTGAGGGTCCAGGTGCCCGTCGGGATCTCGCCGTCGAAGGGTGACAGGAGGTTCTGGGGGATCCAGCGGCCGGTCAGTCCGTTCTCGGTGCCATCGGTGACGAGAACGTCGACCTCGTCGTCCAGGAGGGTTCCCAGGAGGTCGTCCAGGTCGCCGAAGACATCGTCCATCAGCAGCACCGCCGTGCCCGCCGGCGAGGTGAGGGTGATCTCGAGGTCGCCCACGTAGGTGTGATCGACGTCCAGCAGCAGGTTCACGTCGGTGATCGGCTCTTCGTCGAGCACCTCGACGGTGACCGACAGGCCGATGGAGTCGTCGTCGGGAATCGGCGAGCCCGCGCCCGTTCCGTCCAGCACGACGGCGAAGAGGGCCTCGCCGTCGTCGGGGGTTCCGCTGCAGTTCTGGTCGAGGCCGTCACAGACCTCGGTCGCGGTCGTCGCGAACGTGTCGTCGCCATCGTCGCAGTCGCCTTCGCAGATCAGCTCGCCGTCGGCGTCGAGGTCTGAGTCGGTGCTGCTGTAGATGCGGAGGGAGAAGGGCTCGTCGGGGCCTTCGTTCTCGTCCGCCAGCGTCTCACCGGGAGTTGAGGTGATCCCCGACAGGTCACCCCACCCGTCGTACGTGCCCCAGGTCGGGTCCGTTCCCGATCCCGAGCTCCAGAACTGGGGCAGCGAGCCCTGGAACTGGTAGCCGACTACGTACTCGTGCCCCACCGCGAGCGGGACATCGAGCGGCCCGGAGGCTACCCAGTCTTCGGTGACCGGCACCGCGGGGACCGCCGCGCTGGCCTCGAGGACCCAGTCAGTCTCCCCCGGCGCGCGCGCGACCACCACCGCGTCCACGACCGCGTCGGAGTCCGCGTCCGCCACGTAGACCTCGATGGACTCCAGGAGCGCGGACGAGGTCACGGTGAAGAAGCCGTAGTCCATGCCGTCCAAGTCGGTGTTGAACTCGTCGGCCGGGTCCTCGAGCGTCGCGTCCCCGAAGCTCGTGTCCGCGTCGCAGTCGTTGTCGGCGCCGTCGCAGACCTCGGCGTTGCCGTCGAAGTTGTCGATGTCGGCGTCGTCGCAGTCGCCGTCGCACTCGGTCTGGCCGTCGAGGTCGTCGTCGATCTCCTCGGCGCTGAGGAAGGTGTCGCAGTCGTTGTCGAAGCCGTCGCAGACCTCGGTGTTGCCGGCGTAGTTGTTGATGTCGGCGTCGTCGCAGTCGGAGCCGTCCTCGAACCAGTCGACGTCGGGAGCGCCGTCGCAGGTGGAGGTTGCGGCGCCCGCGCCGACCCCGTCTCCGTCGGCGTCGAGGTACCAGTCGACGAAGGTGAGGCCGTTGTCCGCGACGAGGTCGCAGTCGTTGTCTTCGCCGTCGCAGACCTCGGTGTTGGCGAGGTAGTTGTCGATGTCGGCGTCATCGCAGTCGCCGTCGCACTCGGTCTCGCCGTCGAGGTCGTCGTCGATCTCCTAGTCGCTGAGGAAGGTGTCGCAGACCTCGGTGTTGCCGGGGAAGTTGTTCGGGTCGGTGTCGTCGCAGTCCAGGTCGGCGGTCACGCCGTCGCCGTCCTCATCGACCTCCGCGGCGTCGTCGTCGTCGGTCGCGTCGTCGTCGTCGGTCGCGTCGTCGTCGTCTCCGGCGGTGTCGTCGTCGTCGAGGGCGCCGGTGGCGTCGTCGTCATCGTCGGGGCAGCCGGTGAGCGGGACCGTGAGGCCAAGGGCGAGCAGGAGGGCGAGGGTGCGAGTCATGCGGCGACGATACGCCAGCGCGCTACGGCCGGGGTCCGCGCCCCCTCAGGACTCCAGCTTGTCGACGATCAACTCGACGAACTCTTGGTTGGAGTAGTCGCGGTAGCTGTGCCCCTCTTCGAACCAGGGAACGAGGGAGTCCTTCTCCCCCTTCTTGGCCAACCGCGCGGCCGCGGGGAACTCCGTCACGAGGGCGCCCAGGCGGCCCAGCACGCCGTCGCTTGCGGGGTGGCTGGCGGGGTACCGGGCGCGCAGCCAGGCGAAGAGGAAGTAGACCAACGTGGGGTCGGCGTCCTCGATCAGGTGCCAGGTGTTGGCCGTGTTCAGCTGCGCGTCTTCGATCGCGGCCAGGATGGCGCGGGCGGTGCGCTTTTCGTGTTCGAACGCCATGGTCGGATCAGCCTCCAGGAGGGGAGCGGGGGGTGCGGGAGTCGTCTAGCACGCGGGGCGGTCCCAGCGCGCCACCTCCACCCGCACCTCCCCCCGCCACGGGCGCCGCAGTTGCTTGCGACAGACCCCCAGCCGCCCCGCCGCCGCCGCCTTCGCGACCTGCGCCCGGGACACCCCGAACCCCTGGGCGAGCACCCGGTCCAGCCGCGGCCCGGGCCCCCAGGGGCAGTCGACGATGAGCGTTCGGGCGCCGTCGATCGGGTCGGCGATGAGCGTGAAGGGGGCGGGCTCGAACTCCGCCCCCGACGGCAGGCGGGGAGATCGTGCGACCTCCCAGGCGAGCTCGGGATCGTTGCGTTCGAAGCGCACGAGCCGGTCCCCCAGCGACGCCGGGGAGACCCGCCGGTGGACATCCAGGCTCCAGGTCGCGGAGCAGACCGGACAGGCGTAGATAAGCCACACGTCGAGCTTTCGGCCGTTGCCGTTGACGCGGGATTTCTCGGTGGAAGCAAACGGGCGGACGCAGTCGCAGCGAGGGCAGCGGCGGCGGACCGCGGGGGGGGCGTCTTGCGCCACCACCCAACAGACCGTCGCCCCACCGTCGAGGCGGGGGAGGGGAAGCATGGGGAGTCACCTTCGGAGGGAGTGCGTGAGGCTCTGCGGCACCTGGGAGACCAGGGCGCGGGCGGGCAGATCCGGGAGGTGACTCAGTGCAAAGGGGGGTACTCGCCCCCCTGAGAGGCGGGCGATCGTCGGCCCCTTCAAGGCTTCTCAACAAGTCCCCCGGGCCGGGGGTGCTAGATCGTGAAGCGCATGAAACGACCCGCCGCCATGATGGGGTTCGCGCTGCTGAGCGGGTGCGCCCTCGGCCTGCCCGGGGGAAGCAACGTCGCGGACGACGACGACCTCGCGCTGCCGGACGACGACGACCTCGCCGTCTCGGACGACGACGACGCCACCGATGACGACGACGCCTCCACCGACGACGACGACGTCGCCCCCGATGACGACGATGTGGGCCCCGATGACGACGACGTCGGCCCCGACGACGACGACTTCGGCGACGACGATGACGACCTCGGCACCTGCCTGGACGACGGCGAAGAGCCCAACGACACCCAGCCCGCGGCCGTCTTCCTCGGCGCCGGGAGCCTGGGCGGCCTGGTCGCCTGCGACGGCAACGACGACTGGTTTTCGTTTGCCGTGAGCGCGGGCGAAGCGATCACCGTCAACGCGTACTTCGCCCACAGCGACGGCGACGTCGACCTGTTCCTCCACGACGCCTCGGGCACGGAGGTCGACTCCGCCGAGTCCTCGTCGGACGACGAGCAGATAGGCCCCTTCGGCGCCTCTACCGGCGGCGTCTGGGCGGTGCGCGTGAACCTCTACGCCGACGGCTCCGCCCCGGCCGGCAGCGCCTACCAGATCGAAGTCACCCTGGATGCGCTCCCGGGCGACGACGATGACGCCACCCCGCCCCCGGACGACGACGACATCGCCCCCGACGACGACGACATCGCCCCCGACGACGACGACGCCACCCCGCCGCCGACCTGCACCGACGACGGCTACGAGGACAACGACACCGACGGCGCCGCCGCCTCGATCGGCACCGGCACCGTGAGCGGCCTGCAGATCTGTGAAGACGACGACGACTACTTCGCCGTGAACCTGGGCGCGGGCACCGCGATCCAGCTGGACGCGACCTTCTCCGACGCCGAGGGCGACCTCGACCTGCGCCTGTACGACCCCGCCGGCACGTATGTCGGCTCGTCCCTGTCGGTCACCGACGACGAGGCCATCGGCCCCTACAACACCGCCTCCTCGGGCGACTGGATCATCAAGGTCGACCTGTTCAGCGCCGCCGGCTCCCTGCCCGGCAACTCCTACAGCCTCTCGGTCGGCACCCCCGGCTGCCAGGCCGACGCCTACGAGCCCAACGACAGCTCGGGGAGCTCAGCGGCCACCGGCACCGGCGCCTGGACCGACTACGGCATCGCCCTGTGCGACGGCGACGTCGACTGGTTCAAGCGCGACCTCAGCACCGGCGACACCATCGAGGTCGACGTCTACTTCGAGGACGGCGCGGGCGACCTGGACCTGGAGATCTACGACGAGCTCGGCCTGTGGACCGGCGGCTCCTACTCCGGGACCGACGACGAGCACGTCAGCTACACCGCCCTGGGCGCCGGCACCCACTGGTTCCGCGTCTACCTCTACGACGACCCCGGCGATCCCGGGCAGGGCTACGACCTGGCGGTCGATTCGTACTAGTTTCCCCGCGTGGATCTGGTCTTCAGCAGCGGCTTCCTCGCCTTCGCCCGCCACTGCGGCTTCCTGGCCGGCGTC
>JAAESI010000027.1 GCA_024229515.1 Pseudomonadota bacterium
AAAGCTCGCGAGTCAGAAGACGAGCCAAGAACCCTTAGGTTCAAGAAATCTAGTGTGGCACCCTTTGGTGTTGCGAAAAAAAACCTCGGAACTCCCACAATCTAGTAAAATAATTATGAGATGCTGAAAAATGCTGAAAAATTACTGTTGTGTGATTTTTGGAATATGTTGCAAAAATGTTGTTTTTTTCACGTGTTTTGCGGAACTGTGCTTGAATGCTGGATTGTCGAGGTCGTTTCCCCGTCTCTGTGGTTACGTGTTGGTGCCCTTGCCAGAATTGCCGCGGTTAGAGATTATGCACTTTCAAAATACATTGACTTTGCCGCCGAAAGCGTTACCAAGACGAAAACAACAATGGCGAAACAACGGCAAAACAACGGCAAAACAACATCTCCTGTAATTCGCATTTATCTGCGCCAACTCCAAGTATTTTTTCACAAGCTTGTATCGTTTCCCCATGTAGCTTTTTCCAAGGCCCAAGGCCCCGTCACGTTACAAGTCCAAGGCCCCGTCACGCTACAAGTCCAAGGCCCCGTTACGTTTACAAGTCCAAGGCCCCGTCACGTTACAAGTCCAAGGCCCCGTCACGTTACAAGTCCAAGGCCCCGTCACGTTACAAGTCCAAGGCCCCGTCACGTTACTAGTCCAAGGCCCCGTCACGTTACAAGTCCAAGGCCCCGTCACGTTACTAGTCCAAGGCCCCGTCACGTTACAAGTCCAAG
>JAAESI010000028.1 GCA_024229515.1 Pseudomonadota bacterium
CGGCCGGGTCTATCAGAGCTCAGCCGAGCGAAACGAACGCCTCTGGGACTGGCTCAACTACTACAATCACCAGCGCCTCCACGGAGGCATCGGGCATCAACCGCCCATCTCCCGGATTGACTCGTCAAACCGGAACAACGGCCCTGGTCACGACAACTAGCCCTCTTCGCCTTCCATCTCGAGCTCTTCGGCCTCGAGGCGGGCGTCCTCCTCGGCCTTGAGCCGGGAGTACTCGTCCGGGAGCAGGGCGCGGGCGCCGAGGATGTTCACCTCCGCGCGCGTATCCTCGTCCCAGGCGATGTCGATTTCGATGCCTTCCAGGTGGAGGCTGTCGTTGGGCGGCAGCAGGCGGGGAACCTCGTAGTTCTCCACGCCGAGCACCCGGTCGGTGCCGTCGAAGAAGCTGATGCGAAGCATCACGCCCTGCATGCCGTACTCCGTCGGGTTGCCGACCTGGAACATCATCTCCGTCAGCGTCTCCGGCTCGTCCTCTTCGCCGACCGGGGTCCAGGCGTAGTTGAGGAGCTGCAGGTACGTGTCGGGGTTGAACAGGGGGTCGTACTTGTCCGACATCTCCTGGTCGAACAGGTAGCCGGGCACGACCTGGCCGGTGCCGACCCAGCCGGTGCTGCCGTCGGCCGACTCGATCTCGTAGTAGTCGCCCAGCTTGCGGATGAGCGCGACGCGGGAGTCCTTCTCCACGATGCCCTTGCTGGAAGCGCGGCTGTCAGGCTCCGACAGCAGGTTGGCCTTCTCCGTCGCGAGGGCGTCCAGCGCCGTCAGCGCGCCTGGGTGGTCGCCGAAGAGCTGGTACTGCTCGGCCTCGGGCACGCCCTGCCAGATGAACCAGAGGCCCGCGAAGCCGGCGATGATGATGCCGACGAACAGCAGCCCGGAGACCGCGCGAAGCACCTTGCGGCTCACGCCCCGGTTGGGCTTCCAGTCGTCTTCCATGTCGGAGCCGGACTGCACCTTGATGAGCCCCTTGAACTCGGGAACCTCGGTTGCGTAGAGCCAATCCGTGCCACCGGGGCGCTGGATCAGGTCGCTCGCTTTCACCTTGCCGCCCACGGCCATGAGCTTCAGTTCAGCAACGTCCTTGACGGTGAACTGCTGATCGCCGCGGGTGATGCGCCAGGGATTGCTCATTTGGACTCCGTGTGCCCCGAATCGGGCGACCACATCTACTACAGACTCACGCGCGCGATCAAGGACCGCGCGACTCTACAGGCCCCAGGGCCGCTCGTCGGTCGGGAACGCCACAACGTAGTCCAACCGAAGCGTGGCCTCGCCACCCTTGGTCAGTACGGGCGAGAACAGCAAGATTCCCCGCCGCTCCACCTCATGGGCGGAGGTTTCGTCCAGGACCTTGACCTCGTACTTGCTGTACTCGCTGACCGGAATGGACTCCCGCACCTCGACGGTGACGTCCCGGTCCATCAACGAGGTCAGCTTCGTCTCGTAGCTCCACGCCACGGTCGACTTCTTGCCGAACAGCCCCGCGGGGCCCGATCCCTTCTCCAGCAACTCGCGCTCGACCGTGATCCGCTCTTCGACTCCGAAGGGAAGCTCGAGCTCGTCGCCGGCCGCGACCCGGCCGATCAACGACTGGCCGATGTACCGCTGCCCCACGAACGCCTGCAGCTCGCCCGCCAGCAGCGGCCACTCCTGCGTGTGCACGAACGTCGCCCACTGGAAGGTGTGCCGGCTCGTGCTCGGCGTCGACACGTACTTGATGCCGATGCCGTCGACCCGCCACGCCGCAATGGTGACGCGCTTGCGGGTGCCGTCGCCGGGTACCGACGTGCGGCCCGGGATCTTGAACTCCACGGCCGCGCCCTCGATCACTGCCTGCGCGACCTGCGCCTCCGCTTCGTAGACCTCCTCCACGGGAGACGGCTCGGCCATCTCCTCCCACTCGTCGTCCATGTCGCCGTACGCCGCCTCGCTCTTCTTCGCCCGGGGCGCGGACCGGCCTCGCGACGACGTGGTGCGTGACGGCGGCGGGGCCTGCCGAAGCACCCAGGAGGAGAGCCCCGGAGCCTGCAGGCCGAGGGCCGGCTGGGCGGTGCTGAGGAGCAGTTCGGCGTCCCCCCAGTCTTCCCCCGTGGACTGCCACACCCAGGCGCCGTAGGTCATCTCCACGGCCTCATCGTCGGGGTGCAGGCGGGCGTCGTAGGTGGAGCGCCAGTGCGCCGATCCGGTAGTGTAGGTGAGCGCGAGGTCGAGCCGTCCGGCGGTCTTGGCCTGCACCGACACCACCACCCGGAAGTCGTCCGTGTTGGTGCCGGACAGCTGGGTGTACTCGGCGCGCGCCGCGCTCAGCTGGGAGGCGAGGTCGCGCCGCTCGATGGTGACGCGCCGAAGCTCCGCCTGGGCGATGCGGTACCGCCGGCCGAGCGTGGTGACGAGGTCGTCCGCCTCCTGGGCGCGGTCGTCCGCCGACAGCATCTCGCTGCCGACCTGGCCGGCGGACTTCTCCACCAGATTGGTGACGAAGCCGACCTCGAACCGGGCTGCGTCGGCCGCATCCGCGAGCTCCTTGTCGGCGTCCTCGAGCGCGTGGATCCGCTCCTGAAGCTGCCGCGCGCGGCCTTCGCGAATCTCCGCGCCGTAGTTGCGCCGCACGTCCAGCGCGCCGAGCACCACCTGGGCGGTGCCCGCGCCCTCCACCCGCAGCGTGCTGATGTCGATGCCCAGGGGCAGGCCGCTGACCAGCACCTCGTGGCTCCCCTTGCTGACCTGGCTCGACGCCGAACGAGTGACGCGGGCCCGGTCGGGGTAGACCACCACCGAGCTCACTTCGGACGTCGTGTCGATCTCCGCCGCTGCCGCGGGGGCTGCCATCAGCAGCGCCGCAACCGTCAGAATCAGCCTCATCTACTTCTCCAGGGGTGGGGGCAGGTCGTCCGTCCGCCGCTTCGCTTCGACCCGCTCGCGAACGAGCTTGATCTCCGTCTCGTTGATCGGCCCGAACGGCCCGCGCATCGATGTCAGCTGCATGCCGTTGCGGAGCCCGAGCTTGTACATCTCCTTGACCTTGCCGAGGTCGATGTCGTCGCCCAGGGTGAAGCACTCGTTGCGCCCCTCGAGGGCGAGTACGACCACCTCCGCCAGCGACGCGAACGCGACCTTCGGGGGCGGTCCCAGGTTCACGCCGAGGTCGGCGGGCCCGGGGAGCTCGATCTCGCCTGAGCGGATGATTAGCACGTCCGGGCGCTGCTCCGCGTCGGCCTCCTCGAACTCCGAGGGGCGGGCGCAATCGACGACTACGGCGCCGGGCTTCACCCCCGCGCCCAGGTCGAGGGTGCCGACCCAGCCGGGGGCGAGGCCCGCGACGATCAGGTCGGCGTCGGCGAGGTGGGTGCCGACGCGGGTGGCGACCTCGACGGTGCAGTGGGGGCTGTGGCCCCCGATCCGGTCGGCCAGCGCGAGCAATCGATCGGGCTCGCGGTCGATGATCACGAGCCGGTGGAAGACCAACGCGAGCAGCTCCGCAGCGACGCCGCCGACGGCGGTCCCGGCGCCGATGACCATCGCCGTGCCCATCGCCCGGCCGTGCTCGTCCTGCTCGATCAGACCCATCGCCAGGATCGCCTGCTTGGCGGCCCACATGTCGGTGGAGACGAGGTAGCTGCAGCCCGACGTGATCGGCAGGTTGACCCGGGCAGCGACCCCGCTGGTGGCGTCGCTCATCGACTGCGCGAAGGCGCCGACGCCCATCACTTCGGCGCCGAGCTTGCTCGCCATCCGGGTGGCCTCGCGGAGCCGGTTGGCGGCGTGCGCCTGGCCCCGCCGCTGGATGGAGCGAGCGGTCTCGGGGAGCTCCAGAATCCAGCCCTCGGCCTCCTCGCCGGTGGGGCTCATGATCCCGCGCACGTGCCCGCGCGGCCGCACCGGGAGCTTGGCGAGCGCCCGCTCGGCGACCGACTGCACGCCCTCGGGCATGGTTCGGAGCCAACGCAGGCGAGGGTCGCGGAACAGGTCCCGCCGGCCCGGGGGGTAGTACAGGTAGGCGAACTTGTGCCGCTTGCGGACCTCACCGCGGGGGTGGATGAGGCGGGGACGGGCCTTCAACTGCCGGAGCAGCTCGAGGTAGTCCTGCTCGTCGATCGTGCGCGGGTCCTTGTCCAGGTGGGCGATGCACGCGGCGTGGAGGATCTGCAGGTCCGCGCGGTGTTCGCCGAAGACCTGCGGGGTGGTCGTGCACAGCGTCTCGACGTCGCGCTCGCGGAAGAAGGGGAGCGTGTCGGGGCCGATGCTGTCGGTGACGATGACCTTGTGGCTGAGGTCGCGGGGGGCGTGGTGGATGAGCAGCCGCAGGTCCCCGACGATGACGTCGGCGCGCTGGAAGTAGGTGGTCAACTCGCGCGTCTGGATGCCCTCGGCGGCCTTGCCGCGGGGGAAGAAGCTGACGTACGGGCGCCGCGTGAGGAACGGCATGGCGACGCGGGCGTACCGGTTGAGCCCGTCGACGTCGCGGAGGATGGCGGGCATGCCGTAGTGCAGGACGGGGTCGCCGAAGACCATCGAGTCGGTGTGCTCGCCCATCACCGAGACGAGGTCCCAGTTGGCGATGCCGGACAGGAACAGCACGCTCCGATCGGCGAACAGATCGGGCTGCTTGTTGGCGATCTCCCGGATCGCCCAGCGGTCCACGATTCGCTTCAGCGCGCGGCCTCCGACCACGGGGGTGGTGCGGGCGGCCGAGGCGATCTTCCAGGTGTCCTTGTGGCGCCACGTGCGCTCGCCGACCCGGAAGCTGATCGCCATGCCCCCCAGGGCGATGCAGTCGACCTGCCCGTCGTGCTCGCGGACGAGGCGCCGAGCCAGCGACGTGTTGCCGTCGGTGCCGACGCGGCGGATCTGAAAGGTCTCGCCCCAGAGCTTCGCCTCGAACTCGTAGTCGAGTCGGCGCGGCCCCAGCGAAACGCTGACGAGCTTCTTGGTCACGGAAGAGGCTTCAGTTGGTCGGGTGGAGGGTCTCGGCGAAGCAGCCGGACACGCCCAGGAGCACGATCTGCTCGCTGAAGCTGACGACCTTCTGGATCACGCCGGAGTACGTGCCGGAGATGGCGACATCGGGGCCCGGGATGGCTCCGTCGAAGCGAACCGTGCCGGCGACCGAGCCGTCCCGGTTGGTGTTCACGAAGCCGTAGGTGCCGACCAGATCCTCGGGGCTGTCCGCAGGCACGGCGGTTTCGGAGACCGACGCCTGCAGGATGACGTTGCCGGGGGACGAGGACGGGGTCTGCATCGTGACGTCGGTGTCGGCGGCGAGGCTGCTGTAGTTCCCGTTCAGGGCCGCCCAGTCGTTGCCTTCGCCGACGCGGATCGTGAACTGGGTGAAGTCGCCGCCGTTGGCGAACGAGGTCGGCAACTCGAAGAAGCCGGTGAAGGGGCCGACCACGGTGCCATCGCCGAGCATGAACTTGACCTGGTTGCCGGAGCAGTCGGAGAAGTCGGGCGCGTTGGCGTCGACGTAGTCGATCTCGTCGTCGTCGTCGTCGTCGTCGGTGGCGTCGTCGTCGTCGGTGGCGTCGTCGTCGTCAGTGACGTCGTCGTCGTCGGTGGCGTCGTCGTCGTCCAGCACGCCGGAATCGTCGTCGTCGTCCGGGCAGCCGATCAGGAGGAAGGCGAGGGCGGACCAGACGAGGATTCGGGGCATTAGAACAGCGTGTAGATGAAGGGGAGCACGGCGGCCTTTTCACCCACGAGGATGAGGACCACGAGGAGGAGCAACACCACGACGATGGGGGTCATCCACCACGCCTTGCGCTCCTTGAGGAAGAACCAGAAGTCCTGGATGAGTTCGATGAACCACATGCGGTGGCCAATGTAGCATCCCGCCATGCAACGGCTGGTGATGGTGGTGATGCTCGTGCTGCTGGGATGCAGTGGCACGTCCGGGGGCGGTGAGCAGGGTGAGATCTTCATCCGCTTCGACAGCGATGCGATCGCCGAACGGGCGATGCCCGTGCTCAAGGAGCGGATGAAGCGGGCGGGCGTGCGTGACGCGAAGCTGAAGGCTGAGGGGGGCGGTCGGGTCCGGGTCGCGATGCATCCGGGCGACCTCGCGATGTCGGTGCCGCTGGTGACGCGCGTGTACGGCCTGGAGATCTGCGACGTCGTCGTCGACCTGCCGCTGGAGCCGTGGGCGGCCCAGACCGACAAGGAGGTCGAAGAGGAGCTGCGCGCCAAGGGCACGCTCGGCCCGGGCCAGCGCTACGTCGCCGAAGCCACCGACGGCACCCGCCACACGGCGCTGATCATCAACTCGACCGCGGTCATCCGCAGCGAACACGTCGAGAAGGCGAAGGTCGACACGGGGCAGCTCGGCGAGCCGTTCGTGTGGGTCGAGCTCGACAAGGAGGGGGCGGCGGCGTTCGAGTCGCTGACCCGTCGGTCGGTGGGCAAGAAGGTGGCGATCCTGGTGGACGGCGATCTGAAGTCCGCCCCCTTGGTCGCCGAAGCGATCCCCGGCGGGCGGGTCGCGATCTCGTTCGCCCAGGACGACCTCGTCGGCGCGAAGCGCCTGGCCGCCGCCTTGAGCACGCCCCGTCTGCCCTACAAGCCCGTCTTCGAATCGTCCGGCCTGGCCGGTCCGCCCTCTGACTGAGCCGCGCCTGGAGCCCCCCATGCTGAACCGTTCGCTCCTCTTCCTTGCCGCCGCCCTCTGGCTCCCCGCGTGCGCGCCGTGGCTGGAGGTCGACTGCCCGGACGGCTCCGCCGAGGGCGACGACGGCCTCTGCGTGTGCGACTCCGACCGGTTCGGGGCGGTCGCCTGGGACGACGGTCTGGAGGACTACACGGGGGAGTGCCGGACCGGCCTGGAGGAGGCGGTGCGCACCGGCGATCCGTCGACGCTGCCGGCCGCCCCCGACATCCTGGAGGCGATCGCGGACGAGCTGGACGGGTTGATGACCGAGTCGGAGTTGCTGCTCCGCGACCTGCACGGCGATGGGCCGATCTTCTACTCGCCCGGCTCCTACAGCCACCACATCAACAGCAGCCGCCCGGAGGACACGTTCCTGCTGCTCCAGGGCAGTGACGCGGGGTACTCGCTGGCGGCGGTGGGGCAGCAGGGGGCGGGCCGGTACGCCGGCTTCGGCAGCAACCCCGTCGTCTCCTTCGCCGCCGGCAACGCCGGGGACTTCCGTCCCACCTTCGACCGCCTGATGGCCTGGATGATGACCGGGGACGTCGCCGGTTCGCTCCCCGAGAGCGCGACCGTCGCCGTCGGCGCGATCGGCTGGGAAGAGGGCAACGTCGTGGGCTGGTTCGCGGGCGAGCAGCCCGGCTGGACCGTCGAGACCTGCGTCGATGCCGCCTGCCTGGAGTCGCGCGATCTGCTCGTGCTCGGAGCTTCCCCCGACGCCGACGAAGACGTCTTCGGCCCCGCCGCCCGGGCCGCGCTGGAGGCGGGCACGCCGGTGCTGTTCCTCCAGACCGAGGGCTGGGTCGAGACCGCCGCCGGCATCGCGGTGCTCGCGGAGTTGGGCATGACCTACGGCGGCTACGGCGGCAACTACTGGGCCGAGGACTACGCCAACTGGGACTCGGTCTCGGACATGCTGGCGCTCGGCGGCGTGCTCGGCTCCCTCGATGCCCTCGTGGGGCACTTCGCGGCCGACGACTTCGACTTCGACTGGGACGCCTGCACGACCTACGTGGGGCAGACCAGCTGCGACGACGTGGCCGGCCTGCGGGAGGAATTCCTCAACGGCGCGGAAGCCTTGAAGGGGATGCTCGCGTACCTCGATGGCGCCGGCATCGACCTCTTCGCGGAGTCGGGGCGGCGCCTGTCGAAGCTGTGCGTGCTCCTCGCGGATCGCTACCGCAGCGCCATCGCCTACCCCCTGAACAAGGCCGACGCCGACGTCGCACCTTTCCTCGCCTCCTACTTCGCCGACCACGTCGTCCACTACCGGCGGGGCTTCAACCCGGCCCAGTCGGACCTCGGCTCGTTCTCCGGACCGGTGACCGTGGACGACGTCGAGGTGCTGGACGTGACCCCGATCGTGGAGGTCTCGCGGCACGGCGGGTTCACCTCGATCGGCTACTCCGCGCTCCCCGGCGAAGTGCTGATCGTGCGCGCCGAGGACGCCGCCGGGCTGAGGCTGGGGGTGCACCTCAACACCCAGCGCACCGGCTCGACGCGCGAGTTTGGCGACGGCAGCTACGACCGGCCGAAGTTTCTGCGCAGCCCGAGGATGCCGCTGGTGCACGGGGAGGACGTCCGCATCGTCAGCCCCTACGGCGGCACCCTCCAGCTGTGGGCCGCCGCGAGCGAGGCGGGGGGCACCGTCGAGCTGGCGGTCGAGGGCGTGGCCCGGCACCCGGTGCTGCGCGACGGCGTCGCCCCCGCGGACTGGCTCGAGGAGCTCCAGACGACGCCGCTGCCGTTCGCGGAGATCGAGACGCCGTACGTCCAGGTCCACAGCAAGACCGACATGATGCTGGGCGCCGTCGGCGGCTACTCCGGCGGCATCGACGCCTTCCTGACCGACGTGCAGACCTACATGGTTCAGGACACCTACGAGCTGGCCGGCTTCGTCGGCAAGGGGCTGAGCACGGGGGCCGCGGTGCTGGACGTCTGCGATGACCTGGGCTGGGACTGCACCGACGCCACGGTCCACGGCCGGCCCGCCGTGCAGCACATCAACGTCGATCGCTACGCGCACTGCGGCGGCGGCTGCTCGGGCAACCCCTACGACCAGACCTGGGTGCTGGGTCCGCTGGGCTGGGGCGAGACCCACGAGATCGGCCACAACCTCCAGCGCGGCCGCCTCAACGTGTACGGCTGGCAGAGCAGCGAAGTCAGCAACCAGATCTTCCCCCTGCACAAGCACTGGTCCTGGCGGGCGGACACGGGCGAGAGCCTGACCCCCGACCGGGTCGACTACCGCGGCGCCTTCGACCTGTTCCAGGCGGGGGGCGACGTCTTCGCGACGATCTGGGAGGACGAGGGGTACGCGGCCAACAACGGCCTGCGCATGGGCTTCTGGATGCAGGCGCGGCACCACGCGGCGTCGCTGGGGGTCTTCGATACGGGCTGGGACCTGTTCACGCTGTCGTACCTGCACGAGCGGCTGTTCAGCCGGGCGGCATCCGACGAGACCCGCTGGGCCGACGAGGCCACCCTCCTCGGCTTCGACCAGTACGCCACCGCGCCGGAGATCGACGGCAACGACTTCCTGCTGATCACGTGGTCGCTGCTGACGGAGACGGACCTGAGGCCGATGTTCGACCTGTGGGACGTGACGTACGGCGCGGGGGCCGCGGAGCAGGTCGAGGCCTACGGCTACGAGCCGGTGCCGGTGCAGATGTGGGTCAGCGATGACGTCAACGGGGAGCCGTACCCCGATCCGATTCCGATCGATGGGGTCAGTGAGTGGCCGTTGTAGGTCGGGTTGGGGATGCCGTGGGGGATTGCTCGTGATCCTCACCACGGAGGACACGGAGGGGCCACGGAGGGGGCACGGAGGTCTTTCTTGGGGGGGGCCATGGACGGCGGGGACCTGCTGTTTCAGTGACCCTGCCTGGGGGATCTCCCTGAAAGACGGTGCTGTGGCGGAGTGAGGCGCGTCCCGGACGGACGCGATCCTTGCCCTCCGTGTCTCCTCCGTCACGATCCAGCGCGAGGCAGCGACCGACAACCTCCGCCAACCCGTCCAGTCGTGCATCCAGCGGCTCCAAACGACCCGTCGCGGCTCCCTGCACCAACGCCATGTAGAGCTCACCGAAGTCCTTCTCCGGGAACAGACGGGTGCCGCATGCAAGCTCGAACAGAACCGTTCCCAATGCGAACAGATCGCTGCGGTGATCGAGGTCGTCAGCCCCACGGATCTGCTCCGGGGACATGTAGTACGGAGTCCCTTTCGCCGAGCCCGTCTCGGCCGTTTGGTAGAGGTTGGCTGGCGTCTTGGCGATGCCGAAGTCCATGATCTTCGTGGTACCCCCTCGGCTCACGATGATGTTGGCGGGCTTCAGGTCCCGGTGGACGAGGTTCAGCCGAGCGCCGTGCTCGTCGACGGCCGCATGTGCGTATTCGAGGCCCGCGCAGAGCTGATCGGCGATCTCCAGAACGACGGGGAGCGGAGCGAGGACACCGCGCGCGGCACAGCCCCGCTGGATCGTACGAAGGGTCAAGCCCTGCACGTACTCCATCGCGATGAAGAACGTGCCCGCCGCCTCCTGGAGCTCGTAGGTCTCAACGACGTTGGGGTGCCGCAGGTGGCCACCGAGGCGGGCTTCGTTGATCAGCGCCTGGGCGAACACCGGGTTGTCGCCGGCGCTCTCGGCTCGGATCTGCTTCAGCGCGACCTCTTTGCGGAACCCCATCGGTCCGTCCAGCACGGCGCGAAAGACGCTTGCCATGCCCCCCGTCCCAGGACTCCGAGGACCGTGTAGCGGCCCACCCGAACGCGATCGCCGGTACCCGGTGGCGGAGGGTGGTTCAAGGGACGACCAGCGCGTCCGAATCGTCAGGGTCCCCGCACTCGTCCGTCCAGCCGTCACCATCGGAGTCCGTACCGCGCGTCCCGCACAGGATCAGGTAGCTGCCATTCAGATCCAGGTCGCCGGGGCCGAACTGCTCGTAGAGGGCGGCCTCCGTTCCACTGCCGATGTGGCCGTCCGGCCCAATCAGCGGTGCGGTGCTGAGGTCGGTCTCGGGAACGCCTGAATCGGTTGCACACGAGAAGCCGATGAGCCCGTCGTCTGTCTCCAGGCTGGGGTAGTCCAGGATGATGCGTCCGCTCTCCTCGAGAACGACGGAGAACGTGCTGGCGTTGCCCTGCCCAAACTCGGGGATGTCCTCGAAGTAGATCCCCAGCGCGGTTCCGTAGTCGATCACGCTGATGGAGCCTGCATCCGGAGGCGAGTAGTCGTCCCACAGCGGGGCGACGGAGACGCCATCCGCCAGGAACTCGGCTGCACTCTCGGTGTAGTCGCTGTGGCTGAATCCGAAGGTGACCTGACCGTTGCTCTGGAGGTTTGCGACGCCCCAGTCGGTTCCGCACAACGGGAACGTCCAGCCATCCAGGGTCAGCGGTTCGACCGTGTCGTCGCCCATGGTGAGCGCCGTGACGACATCCAGATCGTCCCCGTCGATCTCACCATCGCAGTCGTTGTCGATGCCGTCCGCGAGGTCCTCCCAGGCGAAGGGGCGGACCGTCGGGTCGGTGTCGTCGCAGTCGGTGCACAGGTCGTAGCCGTCGGCGTCGTCGTCGACGCCGGTCACCAGGCTGTCGTCCAGATCGTCGCAGTCGACGCACCCGAGGGATCCGTCCTCATCGACGTCGTCCTCGTAGCGGAGGAGGAGATCGAAGCTGTACACCAACGGGCTGGGGCTGGAGATACCGAACGCCCCTGCGGGCGGAGCGGAGGCCCCCGTGTAGCTGACGCCCCCCAACACCGAGCCGTAGTCGGTGGGAATCGGGATCACCGTCGCATCGGACCAGTGGTACACGACCACGTTGTCCCAGTGGGCCCACACCGAATAGAACTTGCCGGCTTCCAGGACCTCATCGAACGTGCCGCTTTTGTGCCACGAGACCGCTGCGTCGGACGACGTCACGGTCGCGGTCGCGACTTCCGTGTACGTTCCGGTCTCGGTCGCCGATTCGTACAGGCCCATCGTCACCGACGCGCCGAATCCGACGCCCAGGAAGGCTTCGAAGGACTCCAGCACGACCGTCTGGTCGACGCTGAAGTAGATGCCTCGCAGGCGGTCTGAACCGTTGAGGTCGGAATTGAACGGAGGGGCCTCCTCGCGGACCGCCAATCCTCCGCAGTCGTTGTCCACCCCGTCGCAGATCTCCGGCTCGTCGGGGTTTGCGATGCTCAGCGAGTCCGCGCAGTCGCCGTCGCAGGAGGCGAATCCGTCGCCGTCCAGATCGATTTCGTCCTCGATCATGCTGTCGATTCGGAGCGCCGTGTAGCCGCCGGTGCCCGGCTCCCCGCCGCAGGAACTCCAGGGGAACGCCGTCTCCAGCGGGTTGTTCCCGCAATCGCCGAGGGCTCCGTCCCAGGTGCCCCAGGTCGGGTCAGCGAGCGCGCCGGGCGACAGCGTGTACTGGTTCGTCTCGGTCCAGTGCCAGCCGAGGAAGTACTGGGTTCCCGCTCCGAGGGTGACGCCCAGCGTCTCGCTCTCGACCCAGTCGGTGGTCGTCCCCAACGCGATGGGGGCGGCTTGCACCAGGGTCCACGGCTCCCCCGGGCCAGGGCGCGTCAGGATGACGATGTTCGCCGTGGACGTGCCTGCAGAGTCGCCCGCGAAGACCGAAATCGCGCGCACCAGCCGGTCCTCGGACGGGGTGTAGACGTTGCCCAGGAAGGCACCGTCGCTGGCGTTGTAGGAAGCGCTGGTGCCCGAGGGGGCCTCATCGCTGATCGGGTCGTCGGCGTAGTCGGCCGCGGCATCGCAGTCGTTGTCTTGTCCGTCGCAGAGCTCGGCGTTGCCGTCGTAGTTGGCGTCGTCGGCGTCGTCGCAGTCGCCGTCGCACTCGGTCTGGCCGTCGCTGTCGTCGTCCAGTTCGTCGCCGCCCAGGAGCCCATCGCAGTCGTTGTCCTGAAGGTCGCAAACTTCGACGTTGCCGTCGTAGTTGGCGTCGTCGGCGTCGTCGCAATCGCCGTCGCACTCGGTCTGGCCGTCGCTGTCGTCGTCGATCTCGTCCCCACCCAGGAATCCGTCGCAGTCGTTGTCCTCACCGTCGCAGGCTTCGGCGTTGCCGGGGAAGTTGGCGTCGTCGGTGTCGTCGCAGTCGGGGTCCGTATCGCACTCATCGACGCCGTCGCCGTCGTCGTCGATTTCGTCACCGCCGAGGAATCCGTTGCAATCGTTGTCCTGGTCGTCGCACAGCTCGGGAGCGCCGTCGTAGACGGTGTCGTCGGTGTCGTCGCAGTCGTCGTCTCCACACTCGGTCTCACCGTCGCCGTCGTCGTCGGTCTCGGTTGCGGGGACCGCTGAGTCGCAGTCGTTGTCGAGGCCGTCGCAGAGCTCCGGGGCGTCCTCGTAGACGGAGTCGTCGGAGTCGTCGCAGTCACCCTCGCACTCGGCCATGGAGTCGCCGTCGTCGTCGGTCTCATCCGCCGGCACGGCGGAGTCGCAGTCGTTGTCGATGGCGTCGCACAGTTCGGTGAATCCCGACCCGATGGTGTCGTCGGTGTCGTCGCAGTCGTCGTCGCACTCGGTCTGCCCGTCTCCGTCATCGTCGATCTCATCGCCGCTCAGAGCATCGTCGCAGTCGTTGTCGGCGTCGTCGCAGACCTCCGTGTTGCCGACGTAATTGGCCTCGTCTTCATCGTCGCAATCGCCGTCGCACTCGGTCTGGCCGTCTCCGTCGTCGTCCAGTTCCTCGCCGCCGAGCAGTCCGTCGCAGTCGTTGTCGAGTCCGTCGCAGATTTCCTCGTTTCCGGGGAAGCGCTGATCATCCGCGTCGTCGCAGTCGGGGACCTCGTCGCACTCGTCGACCCCATCGCCGTCGTTGTCGATCTCCTCATCGGAGGCGTCGCCGCTGCAGTCGTTGTCCAACTCGTCGCAGACCTCCGGGTTGCCGGGGAAGATGGCCGCATTGCCGTCGTCGCAGTCAGGCTCGTCGTCGCAGAGGCGAACCCCGTCGTCGTCGGCGTCGGCCTCGACGGCGGGGACTTCGCCGTCGCAGTCGTTGTCGATGCCGTCGCAGACCTCTGGGTTCCCAGGGAATCGGAGCGGGTCCGTGTCGTCGCAATCTTCCGGTCGGATGCTTCCGTCGGCATCGTCGTCGTACTCGGCCGGAAAGACGGGAACACAGCCGATTACCGTTGCCAACGAAACTGCAAGCAGGACACGCACAGAAGACCCTCCAGAAACGTGTACGGATTTAGCATGGGCCGTCCTCCCCGTGCCACGCGAAGGCGTGCTCGGGCGCAGTTCTCTCGGGGGCCTTCGGGGGCCGAGGCGGGGGAACGCCTCCCCCGCGGACGCCGAGCCGTGATGGACTCGGTAGACTCGCTGTTCGTGAGTGTCCCGGACCAGCTGCAACGCTTCGCTGATCTCCTTGATCGAGGGTTGATCACGCGCGAGGAGTTCGAGGAGCAGAAGGAGCGCGTGCTGGCACAGGCCCGCGCCACCCCGACAGCGTCCGGTCGCTGGGCGATCGCTCAGCCCAATCTCGCCGAGGGACCTGTCCAACTCGGTGCCTACGAGCTGACCACCCAGCTGGGCTTTGGCGGCATGGGAACCGTCTACCGCGGCCGCCATGTCGTGAAGGCGGCTGCGCTCAAGCAGGGCGGCGAGGTCGCGGTCAAGGTGATGCACCCGCAGTTCTGCGCCGATCCGGAGTTCCGCGAGCGCTTCAAGCGCGAGGCCGAGTTGGGGATGCGGCTGGATCATCCGGCGATCGTGAAGGTGCTGGATCTGATCATCGACGGCCCGGTCCTGGCCCTCGTCCTGGAACTCGTAGAGGGCCGCTCCCTGCTGAACGTCGACGAGGACGGCCACGCCCGGCCCCTGGACCCGGCCGAGGCGCTGCGTCTGTTCGAGCAGGTCGCCGCGGGGGTCGCCTACGCCCACTCATGCGGGGTCATCCATCGCGACATCAAGCCCGACAACGTGCTCGTGGGCACCTCGGGGGTCGCGAAGATCCTCGACTTCGGAATCGCGAAGGACGTCGACGGTTCAGTCACTGTGACCCAGGGGCGAGGTGCGCTGGGAAGCGGCGACTACATGGCCCCCGAGCAGCACCATGATGCGAGCAGCATCGACTTTCGAGCGGACATCTACGCGCTCGGAATGACGATGTATCACGTCGCTGCGGGCGAACTGCCGTTCGGCTCGCAGATCGGGGCGGCCGCGGTCATGGCGACCAAGCTGCTGGGCACGGTCGAGACGCTCGCCCTGAAGCGCCCGAACCTGCCTCCCGCTCTCGTCGCGGTCGTGGATCGGGCGATGGCCAAGGACCCGGACGATCGTTTCCAGACCGCGGAGGCGCTCCACACGGCCATTGTGGGCGCGCTCATCGGGGTCGGAGGCGCGGAGCCTCCCGTCGACGAGGGGCTTGCCGCCGAGGACAGCCTCGACCGCCCGCTTGTGGATCCCACCGACGTCGCCGCCGACCTGGATCGTGCCGGGGTGCCGGCCCTGGACCCGGTCTCGGACTCCTGGCGCGGGGAAGACCAACTCGAAAGCTCGATCGACGAAGACGGGCCGGCTCCGGCCCCGGAGGTCTTCCCCGTCGACCACTCTTCTCCGCACCTGTCTGAGGAACTCGAGGACCTCGACCCGGTGCCGGTCACGGACACCCTGCCCAGGCAACTTCTCCAGGACGCGGCCGCAAAGTACGCGGCAATCGCGGATGAGGGCGAGAGCGACCCCGCGGACGCTCCGATTCCGGACGAGTACGAGGACGAGGAGTACGCGGCGGCATGGCGGCCCCGGCTCCTGCTTGGCGGGGGAGCGGTCCTGTTCCTTCTCCTGGGCCTGGTGGCCTGGTGGCAGCTTCGACCGCCCCCGGATCCAAAGTCCGAGCTGGCGACGCCGGTGCCGGAGGCCGCGGTGGAGACTCCGGCTCCCGAGCCTGTCACGCTCCTCGAAGCGGAAGAACTCGACGAGGTCGAGGTCGAGGTCGAGGGCGAGGAGCCTCCGACCGTCTCGATCGCCGAGGTTTCGACCAGCGCGCCCACTCCCGAGCCCACAACCCCAAGGGCGACCCCGAAGCCGCCGCCGAAGAAGGACTCGGGAAGCGCCGGCGCTGCCGTGGCCGCGGACAAGGAGCCGACGGTCTCGGTGGCGATGCGCTTTTCGCCTCCGGAGAAGCGGTTGCTCATGCTCGACGCACCGCTTCCCCTGAGGGTCACGATCACGGGCGCGACCGACGATTGCTCGGTTGCGGCGGTCTACCGTGTCCGCGGCGGAGGTACCGAGAGCGTGCGCTTGTCCGAGGGCACCGCAGGGACGTGGAAGGGGGGCATCACGGGAAGCAACATCATGGGCGACCAACTGCGGTACTACATCGACGCGGTGTGTGATGGCGTGCGGCTCCGTTCCCCTGCGGGCACGGGCGTCTACACGATCAAGCTGCTGTGACGGAGGGCTGAGCGCGTGGATCCTCGGGAACCTGTGGCACCCAGCCCGCTACCGACGCGGATCGATTCGTACCGGGTCACCGGGTTCCTGGGCGAAGGCGGAATGGGGATCGTCTACCGCGGCCGGCACGAGGTGCCCGCCATGGCCGAGGCTCAGGGGGGCGACGTCGCCCTCAAGCTGATCCGGCCAGAGTTGTTGATCCAGCAGCCTCGCCTGAAGCAGCGGTTGGAGCAGGAGGCCCGCATCGGGCTGAAGCTCAGACATCCCAACATCGTTCAGGTCCTGGATGTCCGGCCGTTCGAGAACAGCTTGGTTCTCGTCATGGAGCTGGTTCCGGGCCGACCTCTTTCGGATGTGTTGAGCAGTTCGACCAAGGCGCTCCCCGAGCAGTTCGTCTTCAACACGTTTCTCGCCGTGCTCGACGGAGTCGGCTACGCCCACAGCCAGGGCGTAACGCACCGTGACTTGAAGCCCGCCAACATCTTCGTGTCGGCGGGGGCCCCGCCGAAGATCTTCGATTTCGGCATTGCCAAGGTCGCCGACCGGCGCGGGATGACGGTCGTTGCCGCGGGCATGGGGACGGTCGACTACATGCCCCCGGAGCAGCACCGGGACGCTCGAAAGGCCGATGCCCGCTCCGACATCTACGCCCTCGGCCTGACTCTGTACGAGATGGTGGCCGGACGTCCCCCGTGGCCTGCCACCACGTCGGTCGAGACAGTCTTGATGGACAAGATCGGAGGCAATGTTCCTCCGCTTCGACAGCGTCTGCCCTCGGTCCATCCCGCTGTCGACCGGGTGATTCTCAAGGCGATTTCACCTGAGCCTGACGACCGCTACCAGACGACTTCGGAGTTCGCTGCGGCGCTCCGGTACGCGATCGCGCCGGAGTCCGCGCCGACGTTGATTCCAGGGGGGCGCGATGCTCGAGGGACCATCAAGAAGGGCTTGTTGGGGGCCGCGATTGGCGGAGTGGGCGCGCTGCTGGCGTTCGGGGTGCTCGCCATCGTGGGGATCGTCCTCCTGCTTTCGGACCCCGGGACCAGCTCGCCGCCCGCCCCGGCACCGGTGCCGGTCTCCGAGCCCGCGCCGCCCGCGGCCCCCGCCGTCTGCGACGACGACGCCCTCTCCGGGACCGGTCTGGAGGCGTCCGAAGCGTGGCATGGGTGCCGATGGGGTCGTGCCCGGGAACTGTACATGGCGGCGCTCCCCGGCGAGCTGGCACCGAACGCTGCGATCTGCTCGCAGGAGCGGCTGGCAGCTGTGCTTCCTCACACCGAAACGCTGACGGCGGTGGAAGCGGCGGTCGCTGAAGGGCGTTGTCATCAGGGATTGGCCAAGCTCCGATCGGCTTCGTTCGCTCCTTCAGCCCGCTGCCAAGCGCGTTTGGACAGCTGCGAGGAGGAGCAGCGGGCGCGCATCCTGGCTGAGGTTCAGTCGTCCGAGCGGTACATGGAGGGGCAGTTGGTGGGCAACCGCCATGAGATCAGCGATGTGTCCTTCAGCCGCGCCCACGGGACGGATTGGGAGTGGGACATCAGCGTCCACGGTCCTTGGACGGCCTGGCTCGTGCTGATGGCGGCGGGGAGCGCGATGGACGACCCCGAGACCTACTGGGAGTCGGTCGCCGCGTTCATCCTGACCTGCGAGACCGTTGGTGCCCACAGCCAGACGACGGAGTGGAAGTCGCGGCACCTGCGATTCATCGATGACGGCGACTGCCGCGAGCGGATGACCACGAGGGGGGCGCGCGCCTGTGCGCGAGAACTGCGGACTGCTCGGCGGTTCGACACCGAAGAAGCGATGCTGGGAGCCGTCAACTTCTGTGACAGCCGGTACCTCGGATGCGACTGATCAGCGCTGGAGGCGGGGGATTGAGCGCAGCCCGGGGCTTGTGTCGGAGCCGAAGACCGGGGCGGGGGGCGCCGCGTAGACCCAGCGATGGGCGGTCGCCAGGACCTTCGCCTTTGGGGCCGGTGCCAATCCCGACATCACGCCGCCGATGCCGAACGCTGCCGTCGTGATCCCTGCGACCAGCGCGGGAAGCAGAACGGGTTGGTCGCCGGTAGAGAAGGCCAATCCGGCCTGCGCGAGCCCGAGGACCCCGATCGCGGCGCTCGTGAGGGTCAGCGTCGCGTCGAAGCGACGTCCGTCGGCCAGTCCACGGGCCTGTCGGCTGAGCGACACCAGGTTCGCCGGCAGGACGACCGCGGCCAGGATGAGCGCAGTGCCTCCCAGCAGCGTGCCGGTCATCTGGCCCCAGTACATCTGCTTGGCCCAGATCAATGACAGCGAGGTCCCCAACGCGCTCGCGCCAAGCGCACCGATGTTGACGGCGAGGCTGGCGCGGCGGCGCGTTTGGAGGAGCCGACCGCTGACCAGCGGCACGTCGGGCGAAACGGCAGGGAGCAGATCGCGGCACTCCTCCTCCCATTCGAGCGCCCGCTTGCGTTCCTCCGCGCCGGGGTCCAGCGCCTTGAAGGCACGGAACCGATCCAACCCCTTCGATGGCTCGCCTGACATGCACAGGGCACGTCCCAGGTACATCTTGACCCGCCGTTGGACACCGGGAACCCACTCCGCCGACTGGTTCTCCAGGGCGGATCCGAGACGCTCCAGCATCTCCTTGGCACCGGTCAGCTTGGCGGTCGCCTCTGAGGCGGCACCGCCGATCAGGAGGGTCTCAGCGTCGACGATCAACGCCTGGGCATCGGACAGGACCGTCACCGCGTCCTCGAACTCGATCGCGGCCGCGGTCGATGGCATCGAACCGATCAGGGCGGCTGCTGCCAGGAGCCCCATCAACCACTGTCTCCGAACCTGCATCGGTCGTCTCCTAGGCTTCGACTCTAGCCCGGGATGTGCCTCGGATTCCAGCCGGGGGCCGCTTCAGGCTAGGCTGGCATCGCACCCGGGAGGAGCGTCTCGGTGACTACGTCGTCCCTGACGGAACTGGTCCAGCGCCTCGAACGGGGTGAACTCGCTGTGGACTCGTTCGCCGCGCAGGTTCATGAACTCTTCGCTGGCGGTCCCACCGGGGAGACCTCCCCTGGTGGCCCCGAGCCGCTGCTGGGTGACTATCTGGTTCTGGCCGGACTCGCTGGCGGCGGGATGGGCCTGATCATGCGGGCGCGTCATCGCGACCCAGGGGTGGTCGCCGCCCAGGGGGGCGAGGTGGCGCTCAAGCTTCTCCGCGCCCAGTTCTTCGACGACGACGAGGCGCGCGGTAGGTTCGAGGCGGAGGCCGAACTGGGGATGCGGCTCGACCACAAAGGCCTAGTCCGAGTCTTTGACTACCTCCACATCGGTCCGGCTCTCGTCATGGTCATGGAGCTGATCGAGGGCCGCGAGATGGCCCAGATGATCGGCCGCGAGACCGGGCCGATTCCCTGGGCGCGAGCGCTTCCGGTGTTCGCTCAGCTGGCCGGCGCAGTGAGCTACCTGCACCGCCAGGGAATCGTCCACCGAGACCTCAAGCCTGCCAACGTGATGATTACCGACGGGGGCGAGGTCAAGCTGCTGGACCTGGGCATCGCCAAGGACCCCGACTCGTCCGCCGAGCTGACCTCAGCGGGCGCAGGGATGGGGACGCTCAACTACGTCGCCCCCGAGCAGGCCGAAGACGCCAGTCTGGTCGACGGTCGCGCCGACATCTACGCCCTGGGGATGACGCTGTATCAGATGCTCGCCGGCCGGCTTCCCTGGGAGCCGAGAGACTCTCCGATCCAGACCCTCCGCAGGAAGCTCGATGGCGATCTGGCACCTCCATCGAGCTTCTACCCGGCTGTGCCCGGCGAGCTCGAAGAGGTCGTGGGGCGCTGCTTGGCGGTGGATCCCGATGCGCGGTACGCCACGATCGAGGCGTTGCTGGCGGCGATCGACCGGGCTGTCGAGGCCATCCAGGACCATCTCCGCCGAGGGGATGCTCTCAGCACTCTGCCGGCGGAGCGTCTGCTCGCCTGGGACCAGGCCCTCGGAAATACGGGTGGGCTCCGGTCTCCCCGCGGCGATGGTTCGGTCCCCCGCGAGCGTTTGGGACGCTTCGCCGTCCCGCGCACGCCGCTCGGGGTCGCGCTCGCCTCCGCCGTCGGCGCGCTCCTGGTCGCGGCTGTCCTCATCGCGGCGGTGGTGCTCCTGCGGGGCGGGGATGGCGGCACGGAGGAGGCTCCCTCAGCGAACTCACCCACGGCGTTGGCGGTCCCCCTGCCGTCCCCGCCCTCCCGAGCGGAGTCTCCCGTGGCCACGGCGCCGCCGGGCCTCGAGAGCGTAGCCCGCGCAACCGCAGCGCCCCCAGCGCCCGACGATCCGGTTCGCGAGGCGTCTGAGGGGGGGCCACCGTCGGAGACCCACACCGAAGAGGTTCTCGATCGGCCTGCGATTGACTTCCAGGGGAGGATCCCCGGATGGGTCCGAGACATCCTGGAGGGGGAGGGTGCAAATCAGTACGATCTGGCGATTCGGGAGGCGCGCTTCAAGGCGGCGGCCCAGGTTCACGTGTATTTCGACGCGGAACGGCCCACCTCCGCGGAGGATTTCAGGAACCGGATGCACGCTCGGGGCGGCGTCGAAGCACTCCGCCTTCGCAGGGATGGCGTGACCGGGTACGTGCTCGAACTCAAGGTCAGTCTGACGCGATGAGGGCGCCCCCGGAGCGGCTCAGTCGGGCGAATCAGGGACGAGCATGAGGGTCATCGCGATCGGCCCGATCTTCAGCACATCGCCCTGGCCGAGCCGGACCTTCTCGTCCAGAACATCCACGCCATTGACGAAGGTACCGTTGGTGGAGTCGTTGTCCGAGATCCACACCACCCCCGGTCGACTCACGATGGTCGCGTGCGCGCGGGAGATTCCGTCGTAGTTCAGAACCACGTCTGCGGCCGTGTCGTTGCCGAGCGTGGTTCGACCCTTCCGGACCGGCCACATCTCACCGGAGGGGTTGGCGGAGAAGCTGACGAGCACGCCCAGGAGGCGTCCTCGGCCTTCGCTCTTGCCGCGCGGACCGCCGGCGTCGCCGTCCTCCCAGACGTCCGTCTTGTTGCGCCGCCGCGTCGACGGCGCGGCGGCGGCGGGCCCGGGCGGAGGTGCCGTCCCCGGGCCGTCATCCACGACGATCGTCTTGCGTCGGCCAGCCGGCGACGGAGCGGCGATGGGGGACGGGGGCACGGGCGCGGCCGGTTGGGGGGGGAGCGGCGCAGGTCCCGGCCCGTCAGCAACCATCGTTGCCTGGCGGGGGTTTCGGCCGGGCGGAGGTGTATCGACGGGAGCCATGCCCACGGTGCCGCGTTGTCCCCCGGAACCGGACCGCGCGCCCTTGGGGCACCAGGGGCACTGCTCCGCAGACATGCCTGGCGGCAACTCGTGGCCGTTCTTGCACACCGCAGCTTTGAGGTCTTGGCCGCATGAGCCGCAGTGCTCATCGTTGGGGCTGACGGGGGCGGTGCACAGGGGACAGTTCATCGAGTTCGCCTGGTTGTTTTCGCGGTCTGCCGACAGGCCGACCTTCGTTCGGTGGTCACTTGTTCTTCCCGTTCTTCTTGTTCTTGGGTCCCTTGCCGGGCTTGGTGGGCTTCACCGGCTGGAGATCGCCCTGTTTCTTTTCGGGCGTCGGCTCGGGGGTCGGCTCGAGCGTTGGCTCGGGCGTTGAGACCTGAGTCGGGGCTTCGGTGGGGGGCTCCTCCTCATCCTGATTCACATCATGATCCCGCAGCGGCGCCTGATCCGGGGTGGGCTCGGGGCTGGAGTCGGCGGTGGGCTGCTCTATGGGCGCTGGCGTCGGGGTCACGGCCGGCGGCCGTGGCTTCGGCGCCGGAGTGGGGGCAGGGGTCTGCTGTTCGAGTCCGGGGGGCGTGGGGACTTCCGAATCGATGGGCGTAATGGCCTCGTCGGACGGCTCGGTGGGGGGCTGTTCGATGGGTGCTTCCGTCGGGACCCCATCCTCTTCGATGGGGGGCTCTCCCTCCCCGCGTAGGAGGAAGAAGGCCGCAGCGGCCGCGACGGCGAGCAGTCCGACCGCGACGGCGATCAGCTTGGGCGTCGGCTTGAAGCCGGCTACCGGGACGTCTGGCGTCGAAGGGCGGGCCGCATGCTGCACCGGTCGCTTCGCTGCCGCTGCGCCCGCGCGTTGGTTCGCCTTGGGTTCGATCTGCTGCCGCGCCTCGGCCATGCAGGCCGCGGTGGCGAGCTCCAGCACCTGGACGGTGACGTTGTCTTCGGCGCCGCGGGTGAGCGACCGGTCCATCATCGACCGCACCGCTCGCGGTGCGATGTCCCGCTTGAGGATGCCGCCGATCTCGCCCAGTTCTAGCGCGCTGTAGAGGCCGTCGGAGCAGAGGAGAAAACGATCGCCCTCCTGGGCCCGCACCGGCTCGCTGACCTCGACCTCGACCCGCTGCCCTCGGCCCACGGCCTGACTCAGGATGTGCCGCCGGTCGTCAGTCTCGGCCGCGTCCTCGCTGAGCTGGCCGCTCTCGATGAGCTTGCGGACGAGGGAGTGGTCCTCCGTCAGTTGGGTCAGCTCAGCGCCCCGGAGGAGGTACGCGCGGCTGTCTCCGACGTGGGCAAAGTGCAGCAGGTCTCGGTCGACGAACGCAAGCACCAGCGTGGTGCCGGCCCCCGCAAGATCAGGGCTGCTGGCCGCCGCTTGGGAGACCTTGGCGTGGGCCTCTTCGCCCATTTCCCGCAGGAGGGTTCCGACGTCGTCGCGCGTCCCGTCAGAGACGAAGCGTCGGCAGACCGTGTCGACCGCGATCCGGCTCGCTTGCATCCCGCCCTTGGCACCGCCCATCCCATCGGCGACCACGGCGAGGAGCCGGTCGGCGTTCCGCGGGTGGACGAGGTGCCGGACTGCGTCCTCGTTGTTCGGCCGGTCGGGCGAGGTACCGCGGTCCGTCAGCTCGGCGACGACCCACCCTCCGTAGATTGCGTTGCGTCCGTCCATTTCAGGCCTGCGCCGCACGGATGGAGACGCGGCAGCGGCCGAAGGCGAGATCGGCCCCGGGGGCGACGTCGAACGGCTGAGCCTGACGCACCGTGCCCAGGAAGGTCCCGTTCGTCGAGCCGCGGTCATGGACGCGGATTCCTGCGTCCGTCGCCTCGACGTCCGCGTGGTAGCTCGAAACCGTCCCGTCGGTCAGCAGAATGTCACTCCCCTCGGCTGCGCCGAGTCGATGCATGCGGCCGGGGTGGACGATGAAGTGCCGCCCCGCGTCCGCGCCGTCGACCACGTCGATCCACCAGGAGCGTCCGTCCATCACCATCGTCTTGGACCGGCCCCTTGGGACGGACGGCGAGACGGGCGCTGCCGGCGCAGAGGGCGGGGTCGGCGGGGAAACGGCCGGAGGGGTGGGCACCCCGGAGCCGCGGCTGCCGAAATCGACCCCAGGTCCGCCCACGCTCGGCCCCTGTCCGACCATGGGAGGCCCGGCCTCCGTTTCGACCAGCGTGGGGCCGCGCTCGCCGGAGGACGGGGCCGTCCTCGGCGAAGGCATCCGCATCGAGGTTCCGGACGAGTCGCGACGGACCTTCTTGGGCCGGGTCCAAATGATGAGGATGATCGCGATCAGGACGAATCCGACCGCGCCAATGCCCAATACGACCCAGCCGATCAGTCCCTTCTGGCTCAGCCCCTCCTCGTCCTCCGCCTCGTCGGTCGTGGCGGCGGCTGGCACGGCGGTGGGAAACACGACGCCCGGAGAAGGAATCTCGAACCGGAAGCTGCGATGCAGCGGCCCCGTCGGCGTAGCGACCGACACCGTGGCCGCGTACTCGCCGGCCGGGAGAGCCCCCGTGCCGCGCAGTTCGAGGCGATAGACGCCATGGGCAGTTTCGTGGAACTGCTGGAACGCCTGAACCACCGGATCCTGGCCTTCGAGAATGGGGCCGTACGCCTCCACCGTGTCGCCGTGCGAGGCGGCGCTGAGCGCGCGCATGGTCTCGAGTCCGTGCCCCTCTGCGGCCGAGGCCCCGGGCTCGAACCAGACCGAGAAGAACGGGATGGCGGTCTTCTGGGCCAAGCCCTGGATGTAGTCGGAGGTAAAGGGGTCCTTGCTCCCTTCATCGATCCCGTCCCCGAGCACCAGGACCGCTCGCATCGGGGGCAGAACGTCGTCTTCCCCCAACAGGCTTGTCGTTCGTCCGAGGGCCTCGTACAGCACTGTTGTGCGTGTTCCGTAGGGAACGCTCAGGCCGTCGATCCGCTGATCCAGTTCCCCGCGCTTGGCGGTCCACGGCGCTTCCAAGCCCCGGACGACATCGTCGAACGTGACGATGGTGGTCCAGTCCTGACCTTCGACCGTCTGATGGGCGTACCAACTCGCCGCGTTGCGCACCCGGTGCATGGAGTCGCGCATCGAACAGGAGGTGTCGACCACCATGGCGACCGCGATCCCCTCACCCGTATCTCGCACCTGGCGTGCATCCGCGATGGCGAGGGGCGAGCCCACGGCCTCGACCGACGGCGAGGACACCCCGAAAGAGGCCGCAGTCAGGCCCTCAGCGGGCTTGCGAGCGGCCGTGCGAACGGAGACGTAGGCGGTGAGTGAGTTGGGAGTCGCGACCACCCGCGAGACATCGACCGTCGTGACGGTGGCTGCGGGGTCCGCCGGGGGAGCAGCGGGCGGGTCCTGAGCGAAGCTCGATGGGCTGAGCGTGCAGAGCAGAGCAGCGGCACCGACCGCGAGGGCCACCGCCCCCCGGACTTGGCGTGTGTCAGCCGTCGTCATCCTCGTTCCACCCTCTTCACGCTCGACAATATCAGAGCCGACCCGCCCAGGCAGCAGACCCCCAACAATGCGACGACGGCCAAGGACACACCTGCGGCGGCGTCGCCGAGGTCGATCATCGCGAGGATCGACTCCACCCCACCGGAGGAGACCTCGCCGTCGGCCTCTACCGTTCCCATCACGTCCCGAATGACTGCGTCCCCCAGGGGCACCGTCTCCGCGCCCGAAGCGGTGCAGGCGGCCGAATCGGCGCTCCACCACAGCTGGTCGGCCCGGCAGACTTCGTCGTCCAGGGCCGCGGCCTGAGTTCGGAGAAGGGACTCGAAGATCCAGCGCAGGGGGACCCCATGCGACAGCCCCTGAAGCCAGCCCGCCATCCGGTCGTAGATTGGAAGAAAACCGCTCAGGAGGAGCTGAGGCAAGAGCACCAGCGGGACCATCGCGACCGCCATCAGTTCGCTGCTGGAGCGAGCCGACAGAAGCAGCCCCAGGCCGGTGCCGCACAACGCCCCCATGTAGAGCACCGCGAGCAGTTGCGGGTAGACCGTCCAGGAGCCGTACCCCATCGCGATCCCCACGCCCGCCAGGATCACCATCTGGAGCAGGCAGAGTTGCGCTTGCACGATGAACTTCGATGCCAGATAGGCCGTCGACGAAAGTCCCCAATGGAGCTCGCGGATGAAGATCGCCCGCTCCGAGACGATCTCGCGCGCGGCGTTGCTGCAGCCGAGCCAAAGCGAGCCGGCCGCGAGCATGAAGAGAGCCTGGAGGAACGACTGGTGGCTGGAGAACCATCCCGTCACGCCCGACACCGTCTCCTGCTGGACAGCGTTGCGGAAGAGGAAGCTCATCAGGACCAGGAGAATGACCGGCTGGGCCAACTGGACCGCGAGACTGGGCCAGTCCGCGACCTTGAGTTGAATGCTGCGAGAGACCAGCGCGGCGACCTGAAACGGCCAGGACACGCGGGGCGCCTTCTCGAGATGGGAGGAGCCGCTGCCCTGCGCGGCACCGACCTCCGGCCGGGCCTTGAAGAACGTGGTCCGCTCCTGCGAGCCGTCGTACACCTCCGCGAGCGCCGGGACGTTCGGGTGCTCGTTGACGACGTCGAGTACGAATTCAGCCGGATTTCGGCTGCCCCCGACGACGTCGTGCCCCAAGGTCGATTGGGCCGCCTTGCGGAAGTATGCGACCGCCTCCTTGAGGGGGCCGAGGTACAGCAGCTCGCCGCCACGCTTCCGCGCGATGCTCCCCTGCCCTTTTCCAACCAGGAGCAGATGGTCGATCTTCTCGAGCGCGCTCTCGCCCGGCTGATGGATCGTCATCACGACCGTGCACCCCCCGTCGGCGAGGTCGCGGATCAAGCTCAGCACCTGCTCCGTGGAGTGCGAATCGAGTCCTGAGGTGGGCTCGTCGAGGAACAGCAGATCAGGTTGCCTCATCAACTCCATGGCGATGTTGACCCGCCTGCGCTGGCCGCCCGAGATCCCTCCCGAGACCGGATCGCCGACCCGCGACCCGGCGATGTGCCCGAGCTGCAGGTCGTCCAGGACCGACCGGACGCGGTCGGCCACCTGGGCGGGGGTCTCCCCAGGCATGCGAAGCCGGCCCGTGTACGTGAGGACCTGCTCCACCGTCAGGTCCCGGTGCATGATGTCGTCCTGCGGGACGTTCCCGATGCGGTGGGCGAATCGCGCGAAGTTCCGCCGAAGTTCGACTCCGTCGGCGAGGACCCGTCCCGTCTCGGGCCGCTTGTACCCGCTCAGCAGGCGGAGCAGGGTGCTCTTGCCGGCCCCGGATGTCCCCATCACCGCGATGACTTCGCCCGGCCCCAGCGCCAGCGACATTCGCTCCAGGAGGTTCCGACGGGGCACCCTCAGCCCCCACGCGAGCAGGGCGCGGCGAACGGCGACCTTGGCTCGGTCACCGGGTGCGCTGGTGGAGTCGAGGTCGAAGGCAGGGTCGTCCACGGCGAACGACACGCCCTCTGCCCGCAACCGAATGCCGCGCGCGAGGCCGACGACTCCGGCGGCGACCCGGCCTTCGCGGAGATCGAGCGGCACCGGCCCGATGAGAACGTCCGCGTCCTTGGGGAGCGGCACGCTCCCGCGGACTCGCACTCCATTGACGAAGACCCCGTTCTCACTGCCGAGGTCGATAACCTCGACGCCGGCGGGACTCACCCGGATCATCGCGTGAACGGACGAAACACGGGCGTCCGAGAGCACCACCCCGCAGCGGTCGGGGTCCCGGCCGATGGTGATGTCCCCGGAACTGGGCAGCGTGAGGCTGGTGCCTTCCGCCGGCGAGGAGGCCCCCCGCGGGCCGATCGGCGAATCCGACCACCACGATCGGACGACCTTCTGCGGAACCGAGAGGGAGCCGAGGTGGAGATGGCTCTGGGCCGTGATCGGGGTGGGTGCCCAGATTCGGACCCGATCCACGTAGGTGCCGTTCGCCGATGCGCGTCGGCCCCCGGCGGGGAGGGGAGCGCCGTCGTTGACGTAGACGATCCCCCCGTCGGACCAAACCTCTGCGTGCCGTCGTGACACCATCGGCTGATCAAAGACGAGGTCACACTCCGTACTGGCACCGAGCACGAGCGTCCCCAACTGGGCTGCCGCTCCACTGCCCTGTCGCAGCCGCGGGTCGGCGAGATCGAGGATGTGCCGCCCGAGAAGCACGCGCCCGTTGGGCTGAACGGCGGTCGGAGTGCCGGCTGGGACCGCCACGCCGTTGACCCAGGTTCCGTTGACGGAGCCGAGGTCCTCGATCAGGAAGCCGACGCTGGTGCGCCGGATCCGAGCGTGGTGGCGGGAGACGGTCGGGTCCTCGATCGTGACGTGGAGCCCCGGCCACCCTCCGATGTACAGCCAGCCTTCTGCTTCAGTCGTGCCTTGCACAGTCAGTCTGCCGCCGGGGTGCCGAACACGGTCGTGAGCTCGCTGATGCAGCCCACTCCGGCCGGTCCGTCGCTGCCTGGGACCACGGCTTCGATCGTGATTCGAAGCTCCTTGGCGCAGACTCCGGCATCCCCAGCCGCGACGGTCTGACCCCCGAAGAGGTCGACCACCGGGGATGAACTGGACTCGCTGGCACCGCTGACGCGGAGCTTGGACACACGACCGAACCGCCTCCACTCTGCCTCCGCCTGGGTATCACGGTCGTTGGAGAGGTGGTCGAAGAAGTCTGCGGAGTGCGCCCCGTTGAAGATGGACAAGTTCGCCACCAGGGAAGTCTCCGAGTAGGGCAGGACGAGAGCGTCCCCCACTTGCCCGCACCAGGCGCTGCCGTAGTCGTCGTCGAACGCAGCCTCGTTCGCGTCGCAGGGAACTCCGGGCCCACACCACCCCGTGCCGCCCTCCGCCCGGGGGGGTCGCATCTCGATCACGCCGAAGTCGGTTGGGATCACGACCGGACCGTTGGGCGTGTCGATGATGATTCCGTCGCTCCCTGCGCTCCCGCCGCCGAACGGGGTGAAGATCTGAGCGCCATCGGGGCGGAGGAGAGCCCGCCCCTGAGCCGTCACGACCAGCGTGTTGGGGCCGGTGCGCAACACCAGGACGGAGGTGATCGCGACTGTCTCCGGGGGGGCGGCACACTCCGGCACGTCCGGGGAGGCATCGCAGTTGTGGTGGGTCACCTGCACACTGGCCGGCCCAAACCCGAGCGGCGCGCTGGTTCCGGCGGGCGGGAGGGTTCCGCGGAAGGTTGCGCCCCCGATCGAGACTTCGATGACGTCGCCGACCACCCGGACCGGGAAGTCGGCCATCGCGGCCGCTTCCTCGTGAGAGGGATCGCATTGGCGGGCGGGCGCAGACGATGGCGTCGGCCGTGCGGGCTCCGCAACGGGCGCGGTTCCGGGGGTCGGCTTCATCAGGGATGCGATTCGGATGACCTCTTCGTTGCTGAGCGACCCCGCCGTCGCGACGACGTAGTCGATGGCGGCGGAGCAATCACCGGGGAGCGGCTGCCCAGGGGCCGGCAGGCATCTTGCGGGATAGAAGGGGACCTGGACGACCGCGGCCTGGCCTCCCTGGCCTCCCCGCAGTGCCTCGATCGTGGCTTGCACGCCCCTCTCGTGGATGTGTCCGGGGCCCGCCCCCTCATCCAGCACGCGGGTGCATCCAAGCGTGCCGCCGCCGTTCCCTCCGTGGATGTAGATCCCAGCCCCCGGGTTCGGCTGCTTGCGGCCTTCGTCGTCGGAGTTGGGGTAGGACAGCAGGATGTGCCCTCCGCCGAATTCGGAAGTCCGATCGCGCCGAACCACGGCGTTCATCGTGTGGTAGAGGCCCTCGGGCGTCTTTCGGTCTCCTTGTTTCTGCTTCTCTCCCTCGGCGAGGCCGTAGTTGGCGGGGTGGAGCTGCGCCACCGACCAGCCCGTCCCGGCTCGCTGCAAGATCGCGAACAAGGGACTGCGCTGCTTGCGGGGGACCGCTGTGCAGCCTAAATCGTCCTGCGAACACCCCTTGGTCAGGAGCAGCACCAGATCGGTTCGTAGGCCGAGTGCGTTGGCGGCGGGATCGGCACCCCCAGGGGCTGGGCCCGGCGGATCGCCGGCGAACGAAACGGAGATTACGAAAACGGCGAGGAGGAGCACGGTCGCCGTTGCCAAGCCTTCGACTTTGTGACCCACCCCGCCTCCACTTGCCGTTGCTGTTTCCAAGGATGCGTAAGATACCAATGCCCGAACGGGGCAGCCAAAAGTGGAGGAGGAAACATGACTGGCCGTCGATGGATTCTGACCCTGGTGCCGTTGGGGGCCTTTCTGCTGGTTTCGACGCTGCAGCCGCATGCCGAGGCGGGCCCGAAGAAGGCCTCTGCGGGCGAGTTGGACAGCCTCCAACAGCTGTACCTGAGCGAGCGCAGCAGTTGCGCCGATGCGATGCTGACGGGGACCGTCAAGGACGCGGGGATCGCGTTCGAGCAGGTCGCCCGTGAGGCGACCGCCATGTCCGAGGCGGACGAGGCTGCGCTGGGGGATCAGCTCGCGGCGAGCGTCGATCAGGCGTACGCCGGATCCCTGGTCCGCACGGGGCCGTTCATCGACTACGTCCAAGCGATCGTCGACTCGTTGACGCCTTTCGTCGAGCGTCCCGACATCCGTTACCGGATCGCGGTCATCGTCGACCCGTCGGTCAACGCATTCGCCATGCCGGGAGGATACCTCTACCTCCACACGGGCTTGCTGGAAGCGGCGACCCGAAACGAGGCGCAGTTGGCGACCGTGATCGCCCATGAGATCCGCCACGTGGACCTCCGGCACTGCGTCGCCGCGATCCAGTACCTGCTGGCCACGGGCATGATCGAGGCGGGCGATGTCGGCCAGATGATGGTTCAGATGGCCCGGCACCCGTACTCCAGCCGACTTGAAGAGGAAGCGGATGCTCGCGGCGTCGAACTGGTGGCGGCCGCGGGGTACTCGCCGCTGCAGTCCGTCTCCCTGTGGGAGAACTGGCCAGGGGGGGACGCCGCTGCCGCGGCACCGACGATCGACCCCATCAATGATCCGCTGGGGGCCCTCCTGGGGACCCTCACGGGGGAACTCGATGCCCTGCTGCAGACGCACCCGCCAGCGAGCCGCCGCGCGTGCCTGCTCCAGCAGGAGGCCCACGACTTGTTCCAGGCCGGCAAGATCATCCGCCCCTACATCGGTCGAGAAAACTACCGAGTCGGCGTGCCGGCGTCGAAGAAGCTCTTTTGACGTGATGCGAACCGCCCTTGGTAGCTTCGCCCTGCTCCTTCTGCTGTGCAGCTGCGGGGCCTCGTCGGCCGGGTGCCGATCGATCGACGCGGCTCTCCTGGCAGCCAAGATCGAAGTCCTGGAAATCCGTGACGCGGAGCTCGGAGGCGAGGTGCTCCGAGGCCTCGCGGTCGTGCGCTGGCCGGCGTCGCAGAAGCAGCCGTGCCTGGACACGATCTCGTGGACGGACGGCCTGCAGTCTCTCAGCGGGGTACGCGAGGGAGCGTGCGCCTCCGTCCCCGACGGCTCAGTGGAGCAGAGCCTTCGCATCGAAGCCGCGCCGGGTGTGCTCGCCTCCGCCCTTGAGGGCGGAGGCGGAAAGGGTTCAGCGACCCTTACGGGGACCCTGGCGGGTCAGCAGTTCGACCTCTCCGGATCGAGCCGGTTTCGGGTCTCGACGGCGGATGGGATGCCCGTTTCGCTGAGCGGAAACGGTTTGCTCGGCTCAGCTTCGCTCTCGGTCACCGGGATGCTTCCCCCCCGGGGGGAGATCGCCGTGTGGGTGGACAACCCGACTCAGACTCGCCTCGAGTTGGGGAGCGGGACCTACCGCGTGCTTTCGGGGGCGCGGGAGGTACATCGGGGATCGGTGCAGACTCCCGCCGTGTTGGAGCCCGGAGGGCGTGCCCAGATCCGCATCGCAGTCGCCTCCGGCGACGTCCTGTCGCTGGGGCTGGGCTCCATGACCTCAGGCCCGGGCGTCCCGTCCATCAGCGTGTCCATGCCGATCGTCGTGGGCGACCGATCGTTGACGGTGCTGGTCGGAGTTGCTCCGCTGAAACGGTAGGGCTCAGTTGCTCGGAGGGGGTGCCGCGGGGTCGACCGGGGCGGGCATTCCCGGAGGAAGAACCGCCCCCTCGGGCAGGTTCATTCCCTCCGTCGGCAGCGTTCCGAGGCCCTGCTCCAGCATCTCCACCGGACCGGTCATCGAGGTCCCAGCGACGTAAGCCAGCCCGGTCGCGAGCGGCTGCTCCACCCCCGGCAGCGAGACGAAGACGGCCGCTCCCACGTTCGTTCCCGTCGGGTGGTTCGGCTTCCAGCGCAGCACGTAGGCCCCGCGAAGCAGGTCCGCGGCGGTCTGGTACAGCCGGGCGAGGTCGCGGCTGTCCTCGACGTACACGTAGAAGCCTCGGGTCGCGGCCGCCAGTTCCAGCAGCGCGGCATGGTCGACGTCCGCCCCGAGCCCAACCGCGAGGACCGGCGCCTGGAGCCCTTCCGCCATGGCGACGACTTCGTCGGGGCCGCTCGTGCTGGCCGTGTCCTTGCCATCGGTGAACGCGACGACCATGCGGATGTCTCGATTGATGTCGAGCTCGTCGTACGCCATGACGACGGCGTCGAGCAGTGCAGTCTTGCCGCCGACCTTCACCTTCCGCGCAATGGCGCGCTTGCCCTTGCGCGGATGCGCCTCGCCGCTCCACACCAGCTTGGTGTCGCTGGCGAACTTCACGACCGCGACGTGGTCCCGCTCCGGCCGAAGCCGCTGCACGAATCGGAGGTTGGCTTCCTCCATCGCAACGATGTCCTTCTCTGGCATGGACTTGCTGTAGTCCATCGTGAGAGCGACGCTGATGGCCCGCTGCTCCTCGTCAGCCGTCCCGAAGGAGGGGAACACGGGCGTGCTCGACCCGTCAGCCGTGCGCTCGACGATGGCGAAGTCACTCTCCTGCAGCCCAGCGACACCTTTCCCGTCCTCGCCCACGACTAGGACGTAGGCGGTGATTTCGTTGGGGTCGACGTTCCCGATGGTGAGCGCCTGGCCTCGAAGCTGCTCCAGCGCCGATTCCAGGGCGATCCCAGCCTGCTCTTCGGCGGTCTTGTCTTGGGCACCGGCCACTCCTGCGAGCAGGAGGATGGCTGTCATGCTGAGAAAAATTGTCCGCATGTGTCTCCGCCTCCAGCGGCGACCGAATCTAGCACGCCGTCCGCTGGTAGATTCCTGACGCAGACGGTCGTGGGAGGCTTTGATGAAAGCGGAGTTGAGGGTCGATGTCGCTGTCGAGGACCGCATCCGGGGGACGTTCAAGTTGCCCAGCGGCCGAACGCCGCGGCAGGTGCTGCCGTACCTGCTCCGGGATCTCAACCTGCCGATTCATGAAGGCAGTCGAAAGTGTTTCTATCGCATCGAATATCAGGCCCTTGGGCTGATGTCCGATGAGGCCTGGTACACGCTTTCCCCCGACACGCCGTTGGATCAGGCGGGCCTGAGCAAGAGCATCCGGCTTCAGGTCGTCGACCTGGGGACCCAGCCGCTCGAGCAGCTGGGCAACATGCAGGCCAGCAGGCCCGCCAAGGGCGATTCCACGACCTACCTCCTCGCGGAGGCCGGGTTCATGGACCAGATTATCGAGGCGATCTCGAAGCCGGAGGCGCCGCCTCCCCCGACACCCACGAAGGATCCGAAACCGGATTTGGACCTCGGCAAAGCGGATCCCTTGTTTGTCGATGCGGCGACCGACGTGCATTCCGGCGTGGGGACCGCGCGGGTGAAGGTCTCCTACCCCCAGCAGCAGATCCTCGATCGAACCGAAGAAGCCCACTTGTCGCTGACGGGCTCGAAGTGGGCTGAACTCCTCGGCGCGTCGTTCCGCCTCGACCGTCCCCCAATCCACGATCTGTGGTTCCGCTCCGGCCCCGGGGCCGGCTGGGACCAACTCCAGCCCTCCGTCGTGCTGGGGGACCTGGGGGTCGCCGATGGGTGGGAGTTCCGCATCGGACCGGAAGCGCCGCTCGACGGGGATCTCGTGCCCCCCGTCGCCCAGCCCATCCTCCCGCCGATGCCCACGCCGCCGCCGGGGCCCACCCCGCTGCCGCCGGCCCCGCAACGGTCGGTTCCGTTCTTCGTCTGGCTGCTCCTGCTGTTCGTCGGAATCATCGCCGCCGTGCTGGGGATGGCTGCGCTGCTCGGGGGAGATGACGGCGGTTCGGGGACCGTCGACAGCGGAGCCGTCACCGCGCCCCCCCCGGCCACGGGCGGCGCCGCGGCCATCGGGGGCACCACGGGCGTCGGTTCCGCCAACGGAGGGTCTGCCGACTTGGGGCTGCCTACGCCTTTGCGCGTCGCGCCGCCAGCGGACAATCCCCTCGTGCCGCCCAGCAGTTGCACACAAGACAACGTGCCCATGCCGTGCAGCTTGGCCTTGGCGTTCGATGCCGAGGGGGAGACCGCCTGGTGTTTCCACCAGCGATACGAAGGCGTCGAGAGTGTCATTCCTCTGCCCCCCGGGCTTGTGGGGATCGTGGGCGTATCGATCGAGAACGGATACACGAAGAAGGAGGAGAAGCAGGGGGTCGACCGGTTCGCCGAGAATCGACGCCCTCGGACGTTGTCGTTGAATGGTCATCTCCTGACCCTCGATCCGCACACTCGGAGCAAGCAGATGTTCGAACTGCAGCCCCCGATCACGGGTTCTGAGCTCCGAATCAAGATCGTCGACAGTGTTGCCGGGACCCGGCACTCGGATGTCTGCATCTCGAGCATCGACCTAGCCGCCTGGCAGAAGTGAGGCGGGGTTGGGTCGCGGTCGGAAGCGTCGGCGCAGTCGCGCTGCTGTGGTGGCTGGCCTCGTCCGATCCCCCGCCCCCGCGCCACGAGGGGCCTCCGCCGTCGGCGGTGGAGCTTCCCTGGGCCGCCCGGGTGGCCCTCGAGATCGTGCGCAGTGAGCTGGCGGGCCTCGGGACCGAGGGGCCCGGTGATCTCCCCTCGATCGGCACGCTGGGGGCCTCGGGCGACCCGGCTGCGATCACCGAACAGCTGTGGCACGGCGCCGGCCTCGAGCGTCCGAGCCAGGCGCCCCCGGCGGCGTTCGAAGGGGAGTGGTCGACCCTGGTTCTGTGGGGCCCGCGGAGCTGGCTGTTTGCCGTTGGGATCGAGGGGGCCCGGCTGCTCGCGCCTGCGCGCGTGGCTTTCGCCGGAGAGACCGCCGACGGGTCCGCTGTGATGGTCGGACCCGGCGGCTGGGTCGCCACCCTCGGTGAGCTGGGAGAGCCCATCCTTCATCAGGCGTCGCTCGGCGCGGGGTTGGTCGATGTCGGCAGGCTTCTCCCGCACGCGCGCGTGGATCTCGCGTACACCAAACCGGGCCCTCTCTTCGACGAGGCGGTCTACCCGGCGGATGCGATCTGCCTGTTGACCCCGCCGGCGGCGGACGCCGTTGCCGCTGCCCAGGGAGAGCTGGAGGCTCAGCAGCTGACGTTGGTGTTCTGGGATTGCTACCGCCCCCATGGCGTCCAGAAGGCGATGTGGGCGATCCTCCCCGACGGCCGGTTCGTGGCCCCTCCCTCCGGCCTCGGCAGCACCCACAACCGAGGATCTGCGGTTGATGTCACGCTCGCACAGCTAGGTCAGGTCGGCACGCTCGAGATGCCGACCGGTCATGACTCATTCGAGCCCGCGGCGGCTCGCGCCGCCGGCGCCGCCGATGGCGTGACGTCGCAGCAGATCGTCAACCGCGCGCTCCTACGCGGAGTGATGGAGGCGGCCGGCTTGCAAGGAACCCCCGCGGAGTGGTGGCATTATTCGGTGCCGGGCGCGGGAGCATCGGAACCGTTGGATGTTCCCTTCCCGTCCCCGGTGCCCGCCGGAATCGGGCAGGAGGGATAGATGGCGCGCAGTTCGCAGGAGGTTCGCCTGATCCGCTTGGATGACCCGGAAGGGTTCCGGGTTCTCGATCAGGAGCAGAGTCTGATCCTCGCCGATGTTCGTACCCCCTACACCGGGGCCGAGCCGGTTCGTTGGTCCGTTGCGCTGCCTCCCGAGATGCACCGCACGGTGCTCCGGTTCGAGCGGCTGAAGGACACCGAGCGAGGAAAGCCGGTGATTTCGCTGCGGGTCATCGAGGGGCCGGTCTGGCATGGGGGTGGGGGCGTGCCTTTGCCCTCCTCAGAGCGTCTGGACCGGAACGAATCGGTGTCTCTGGAGCACCAGGACAAGCTCTATCTGTCGAACCGCGAAGGCGAGCGTCCTCTCACCATCAAGATCCAGTTCAGGACCGTCGAAGCCATCATTCAGACCTTCGACCAGCAGGAAGATACGACCAGCGCCCCGGCCACCCCTGGTCTGTACGAGTCGGAGCAGGAGCCGACCATTTTCACCCTGGACCACGACGCCACCCCCCGTGGCCGCCTGCGCCAGGTGAAGAAGTGGTGGCGGGATCTGAACCGGACGTGGTGGATCCCGGTCCGCAAGCAGATGGCCTCCGTCAAGTACTGGGTGACGCAAGGCAAGGTGTTTCAGAAGGCGTTGGTGTCGGTCCTGTCGACCGTCCTGATGATCGTGGGGCTGGCGCTGGCCTGGTCGCTCAAGCAGAAGTTGGACACGGACCGGGACATCAACCTGAAGGTGATCGCCATCCAGGGCGGTGAGACCCCGGCCAACTTCCGTCCGCAGCCACTCACTCCAGGGGCTGAGACCCTGGCCCGGCGGTTTGACGGGTTGGCCGATCCGGCGGTTCAACTCGTCTCGAAGCTGCTGCTCCCAGCGACTCCACGCACGTACTTCTTCCCCACGACGGCGCCCAGCCTCAACCCCGGCGAGTACGTATCGTGGGCGGAGGTCCTGGCTGAGGCGCTCGAACGCTTGCCGCCGGTCCAGGGGCCGCTGGTGCGATGGTGCAACTCCGAATCGGGCTCGCTTTCGCAGCCCCTGACCGGGCTCCGCGCGCTGATGGAGAAGCAGGGTGGCGGGGTCGCACCGATCTTCGCCTACCTCCCCGCGGCTCGGACCGCCTACTGCCCGATGTACCTGGACGCGTTCGGCCGACGGGGACCTGCCGCCCTGCGGAACGACGCCGACGGGTCTCGTTACGCACCGGACAAGGCGTTCCTCCAGCGCCTTGCGAGGCGTCGCCGCGCTTCCCTCGATCTGACGCGACTGTGGTCGGATCCGTTGGCGGGCACGCCGACGTCCAGCTTCTGGTACCGCTGCGAGGACGCCGATCTTCGCGAGTACGTCGTCTGGTTGCAGTCCGATCGACCTTCGGGTCCCCTGAATCCGCCCGCGTCGCCGGAGGAGGAGCAGGCGGAGCGGGAGCGGGTGGCTCAAGTCGAACGTCGCGTCGCCGTTGCCCTCGATCCTGTGCAGTACGATCTCGAGATCGGCGCGCTGAAGCCGGATCCCCGAGTGAGCGTGAACGATGCCTACAACACGGCGGCCGACAAGCTTGTAGCGTTGATGGCCAGCTACGGAGGCGACCGCGAGGGGCGCGCCCTCGACGCGCTGATGTTTGCGCTTTGGGAGTACGACCAGGGTCGGGAGCTGCGCTCCTGGCTGGAGCAATTGGCCGAGGATCGAGGTGCCAGCGGCGTGCACCAATTGACCTACCTGGGCGTTCGGCACCGAGCGCTTCAGGACGGCCTGAGGCAGCAGGGCAACGTGGACCTCCCCCTCATGGTGTTGGCCTGGTACCTCCATTTGGAGCCTGAGGCCGCGACGCATCGATTCTGTCAGGAGTAAGCCATGTCCAGGAGTGACGAACCGTCCTTCGAGATCAAGGTCGAGTGCAAGCACACCGACCGCACCAAGCGCATCGTCGTCAACGAGGCAGGCTTCGCCCTGCCCGTGTCCGATCTGATGCCCCACTTCATCCGCGAGAACGGCCTCGTGGAGAAGCCCGGCCGCACTTTCGAGGTGCTCTGGCACCGTCGTGATGGCGCGACCATCACGCTGACGGAGCAGCACCTGGCGGTCTCGCTGCCCCAGCTCGAGTTCGATCCCGAGGAGGACAAGCTGGAGCTGGTCGTCCTCGAAGAGTGGCACGAGGGCGTCAAGCCACCCCCCAAGGCGGGCAAGGACATCGTCACCGCGCCCGCTCCCCCGCCGGGGTGTCTGGCCAGTCGTGGCTCGCAGTTGGCCGCGGTTGCGGTGCTCGCCCTTCTCGTTGCCCTCGTACTCGCTCGAGTCCTTGGACTGTGGGGCGGCGGGGAGCCGGAGATCGTCCCCGAGCCGGCCTACGGAGCGGGCGGTGCAGTCTCGGAGCCGGCGGCCGGCGGCGGGGCGGTGGTGCCCGCGGGGCCGACCCCCGCGCCGATGGAGGCGACTCCTGCGCGAGGGGGCCAGCCGTCGTCGGGAGGAGGGGGAACGACCTCGAGCCAGCCGACCCCTCGTCCGGCCGGCGGCGGGACCGCGAGCAGCGATCCCGTCCAGCAAGGGGGGGCCTTGCCGGACGCCCCCGACTCCGGCGATGAGGCCGGCGATGAGGCCGGCGCGAGTGCCGGCGAGGCCGGCGATGGAGATGCTCCTGAGGCTGCGACTCCCACCCCCGGGGTCGAGCTGGAGATTCCAGGCGGACTCTCCGGTCCGACCGGCCGGTTCGAGATTCCTGGAGTCGGTTCGATCGAGATGGAAGGCGGGACGATCAAGGTGGGGAGCGGCCTCCCGGGGAGCGTGCCTGAGGGCACCGAGCCATCAGCGCCGGGCTCCTTGACCGTCCAGCTCCTCAATGGCGGGTCGGTGGCCCGCTCGAATACCTGCGCGGGCGGAGACTGCAAGCCCGAGTGGGCCTTTGATGGGCGTGCCGACACGGCTTGGTGCTTCCCGCTGGCGGACATGGGGTCGGCAGCGCTTCGCCTGGGGGCGGTGGGCGGCGGGGACTTCCAGGTGACACGGATCGTCGTGACCAACGGCTACGCCAAGTCCGAGCAGCACTTTCAGTACAACCATCGGCCCAAACGGCTGGGCCTGGGCGCGACCGCGGTCACCCTGGCGGATTCGTCGGCCGCACAGAGCGTCACGGCCGCCGCCACGAGCAGCAACGGGGCGCTCACCCTGACGATCCTGGGCGGAACCTACCCGTCGTCGGCGGCTGGAGCCGACGACGTGTGCATCACGGAGTTGGCGTTCGAGGGAACGCCGCTCTGAGATCACCAGCCGGCGGTGTCGACCTTCCGGAGTCCGATCAGCAGCCCCTCGATCAGATGATGAGCCGAGTGGGCCTGAGCCCATGTAGCCCGCAGCACGCCGACGTCGCGTTCCATGGCGATGAGCGCGATCTGCTGGTTCAAATCCGAGAGCAGATCGCTCACGTCGATCGCGCGGCTGAGCTGAGACTGGAGCGCCGAGTTGGGCCCGTTTCGCTCGATCCATGCCTGCAATTCGATCCGGCTGGGATGCTCGGGAAGCCACGGCTGGTGCTCGAGCTCTTCGATGCCGGCGGAGACGGCGGTCGAGAACTCGTCCTGCGCCGCTTCCAACAGCGCGGTGATCTCGGAACCCTCGCCCTCGAGGTCCTGCCGGAGCACTCCGGCGATCATCTTGGCCCGGGGGAGCCCCGAGTCCGCCAATTGCTCGATCCAGCCGTCCGCGGCGGCGCGCTCGCGGGCGCGGACGGGCGCTTCCTCAGTCACGCTCTCGGCCGGCTGTCCGGGGTCCAGGACATCGTCCCAGTCCCAGTCATCCTCGGAGGTCGTGTGGTATCCGGCGGACGCTGAGGACGGCTTGGCGGTGGGGCTCGGGGACTGCTCGATTGTCTCAGCCGCGGGATCGGCTTCGTCCTCCGGGGCAGGGGCCTCTTCGACGATCGGGGCAATGGGGGCCGCGGGGGGGCCGGGCACAGCTTCATCGTCCTCAGTGATCAGCTCCACCACCGCTTCAGCGGGCTCCTCCTCGGCGAGCGGTTGCGGGCGCTCGCCGCGACTCGCGCACCAGCAGCCAACGAGGGTGTCCAGGTCGGCCTCGCCGTCCAGGAGCAGGCTGGTCAGTTGACCCAGCCGGTCGGCGGAGGCGAGAAGCGGCTCGGGCTCGTCCGCACGAAGCGCGGCGCGGGTGTCGTCTCGGAGCCGCTGGGCCTGCTGAAGCAGGTCGAGGCTGAGGCCCTCCAGGGTCTCCGATCCATCGGCCGGGACTCGCTCGACCGCTCGAATCAGAGCGATGTTGTTGCCCATGCGGGCGATGGCTTCGATCACCTTGCCGTTGGCCGTCTCGAGCTCGAACACGGGCCCGCGGATGGCCTCGGCGTGCCGGACTCGCTGTCGATTCGGACGGTTCACATCAAAGGCGAACACCGGTGCTGCCTCTGCGATCGCAGCGGACAGGCAAGCCACCAATTCCGGGGTGGGTACCCGAGTCAGGGGAAGTGGTCCCAGCGCCTCGGTGACCTGTTGACCCGCTCCGTCAATGGCGGCGATGTCGCCATCGGCCCGCGCGACCTGGAGAAAACGGGCCCCTGCTTGCACCTCTTTGCGCTCGGTCTCGAGGCGGGCACGGACCAGGCCCAGGCTTGCACGGAGGTCTTCAGCCTCGCGCTCAGCAGCGGACCGGGCCGCCCGCCACCGTGCGGTCACGTCCCGGGCCCCCGCGCGTTGGGTGGCGACGATGTCGGCTTCGCGTTCGAGCAGCTCGGCCGCTTTCCGGACCGCCGGCGGATCGATTCCTGTGAGCGCCGTCGTCCGCAGGTCCGACATGCGGACCAGGCCCGTACGGGCCTTGGTTTCGAGGTCCTGGGCCTCCGCAGCGAGCTCCTGGAACGGAGCAACGGCGCGCAAAGGCTCCGACTCCGTAGCAGCCCGACAGATGCGGAGGATGTCGCGAACATGGCGCTCGGCGCGGTCGTAGGCGGCGCGTGCCCGGTCGCGGGGGGCGGGGGGACGAGGGGGCATGACTCAGTTGGCCAGGGGCGGGGGCGGGTCCCCGTTCCAGGGGCGGATCGTCAGGTTGATGATCCGCGGATTCTTGCCCTCCAGTTCGAAGCCCCAGTGGTGCTTGTCCCGATCCAGGTCGGTGGCAAGCGTCGTCAGGGGGGCACTGAGCAGTTCGTTCAGCACGAAGACACGGTCGTTGATGTCGAGCCACAACGTATTGTCCATGAAGTAGACCTCGACTTGATTGGGGGCTCGCGGGTGCCACAGCTCGCTGGGAAGCTGGCCGGCGAACTCTGCACCATCCCCACGCCGCAGCAGGAGCTTGCCCTTCCCGTCGACGGTGAAGGAGTAGGTTTCGGTGCGGGTCCGGACCTCGAAGCTGTGGTTCTCGTCGCTTCCCAGCCACAACTCGTAGCGCGCGATGTAGCCAGGACTGTTCCAACCCGAACCGATCTGATCGGCCCGCGCCGAGAGCTTCCTGGAGCCATCGCCGTCGTTGTGGCGGGTCAGTTCGTCGCACCCGATGTGGTCCGCTTGAACCCGGACGAGGGCGAGGGCGCGGTTCTCGCTGGCGCGGAGCCCTTCGCGAGTCTCCTCCGCGAACTGTGCGTACCGAATCGGCGAGTTCTGTCCCAGGTAGCGGTCCAGCGAATCTAGAGCCTGCTTGCGGTAGAGCTTCCTTCGCCCGCCGTCGATCCGGGCGAGGTTTTGAGCGGCCCAGGCCTGCAGGAGCGGCACCTCGCCTTGGGTTCGATCACCCAGATCCAGGATGTGGATCCAGGCGGTCTGCAGAAGCGCGTCGAGCCCCTGCTCCTGCGCCGTGTCCATCTCTGCGCGTAGCCTCTGGAGGCTGCGCGGAAGGTCCTGGACCATGATCGGGGTCTGATCCCACTGCGCGCCGGCGGTTGCCTGGGCATCTGCCGGAGCCGGGGCGACCAGGAGCGCGCAGATCATCAGAGCCAAGGACCATCGATTCTCCATCACAGTCTCCTCAGAGCCGCCTGCCGCCGTTGAGCGTGAGCAGCGTCTCAGCCGCCGATTCGGTGGGGAGCGTGAGTTCCACCGCTCCGTCCGGCCGAAGGGCCAGATGGAGGGAGATCGTCGCCGCCGATCGGCGCCCCATGGCCGCCCAGATCGCCAGCGGCACGCCAAACACGACCGCCGCGGTCAGGGAGAGCCCGCCCGTCACGAGAAGAACCAGGTTCTCGGACGAGCCCCCGACGATCAGCAGAGCGAGGCCCGCGGTGAGCATCCCTCCAACGAGCAGGTGGGCCGCGACGTTGGACGACCGGCCTCCGTCGCGCTGGGCATGGCAGCTCTCGCAAATCGGAACCGCCAGCCTTGTCCCGTCCGACCCGGGGACCGGTTCCGTCAGCTGGAAGTGTGCGGGGTGTTCATCGCAGAAGGGGCAGGTGGCAGAGAAGCGCACATCCAGGGACGGCACGCTGATCCGGGTGGGGGCGCGCTCCGGGGAGGTCGGTACGAGGGATGTCTGTGATCCAGCCTTGGGGTCCATCATCGGAATCGGCCCGGTCCTCATGCCGACATCACGAAGCGCGACCAAGGCGGTTCGGAACTCCTCCATGGAGCCGTGGCGCGAGCCCGGATCGACCGACAGGGCCTTCATGATCGCATCGACCAACGGCGTGGGGATGGACGGGAAGAACTCGGTGGGAGGCGGAATCTCACCCCGGATCTTGTCCATGATCACCTTGGTCGCCTCGTCCCTTTCGTCCCAGGGAGTTCGACCTGCAACCATCTCGAACAAGGTCATTCCGAGACCGTAGACATCGGCCCGAGCATCCACCGTGCTGGCGTCGGTGAACTGCTCGGGGGCGCCATAATCGAGGGTCCCCAGCTGGGTCCCGGGCATGGTCATTCGGTTGCCGCCGTCCTGGGCGATCCCGAAGTCCATCACGACGGCCCGATCGTCGGCCAGGAGCATGATGTTCGCCGGCTTGATGTTGCGATGGACGACATCGCGGCCGTGGGCGTAGGCCAGCGTCTCCGCGCTCGAGCAGGCGATGGTCAACGCCCGCCGCCATGGGATGGGACCGACGACCTCATGGATCGTGTGAGCGAGCGAGACCCCGTCGATGTACTCCATCACGAGGGCGAGCTTTTCTGCGTCGATGACCAGATCGAGGACACGGGCGATCGAACGATGGTCGAGCCGCTTGCCCAGCTCCGCTTCTCTGCGGAATCGGTCGCGGTATTCGGGGTTGCCTGCAAGGCGCGGGTCGAGGGTCTTGAGGATCACCGTCCCACCCTGCTCTTCTGCCTTGGTCGGGGTGCGGTGCCTGGCGAGCCACGACGTCGCGCGGCTGTTGGCGGTGATCCGCTCGAGGAGGAAGTACGCGCCGAATTCACCGACGGGAGCGATCTGGCCCAGGATCAGCGCTTTGGCCCGGTGGTATTGCTCCCCGGTGACCACGCCTCGCTGGTAGTTCTCCTCCAGTTGTTCCAGCTGCTGCTCGACGGACACCACCGACTCCCCTCGTCTGGGATGAGAGCTTATTGGGGTGAACCCGTCAATGCGGGGCCAGGGTCTGACGCAACACGGCGGCGAACTCCGCGCAGCTTTCGAAGCGCTCACTGGGCTCGTGGCGGGTCGCCCGGGTGATGGCCGCCGCCACCTTTGGGTCGAGCCCAGGGGCGAGTTGCTCTGCAGGCGCGGCGGGCTGTCCGAGCCGAATGGGCCGGAGTGTCTTGGCGGGGAGCGTCGGATCCCAGGGGAGGGTCTTCGTTGCGAGCTCGAACAGCAGGATCCCCAACGAATACAGGTCCGAACGAGCGTTGGCCTGAGAGGCATCCGCGAGTTGTTCCGGGGCGGCGTAGGCGACCGTGCCGAGCACCTTCGAGGCCTCGACCCGGCGGGCGACCTGATCGTCGAGGAAGGCCGCCAGGCCGAAGTCGATCAAGTGAGTCATTCCGTCGGCGTCGACCAGGATGTTCTCCGGTTTCAAGTCTCGATGGATGACACCTTGTTGGTGCGCGTACTCCATCGCGTCCAACACCTGAATCGTGAGGGACACAGCTTTGTCCGTGTCCATGGGGCCGTCAGCGGCGTGCAGCAGCTCGCCCAACTCGGTCCCCTCCACCAGCGCCATCACCACTCCGAGGCGCCCTCCGTCGATCACGAGATCGTGGACCTTCACGATCCCGGGGTGACCCAGGCGATGGCCGACGTCGAACTCCCGCTCGAAGCGCGCGCGGTACTTGGGTCGGGCGGCATAGCGGTCGAGCATGATCTTGATGGCGACATCCCCCCCGAGGCTCGCTGCGATCTCCGCGGATTCGTGACGCCCTACGTACACCGTTCCCATGCCGCCCTCGCCGAGCTCCCGGAGCAGGACGTAGACGCCGAGCCGGCCGATGCCCGAGAGCGCCTCGGGACGTGATCCCCCCGTGTCAGGTCGCGCCCGGGCAGCTCGCGCACGGAGCTCATCGAACTGATCCCACGAGATCTGGCCGTTGTGGAGCGCAACTGTGGCATTGGCAAGGGTCGTCGTCGGATCGAAGAAGAGATTTGGGTCCTTCTTGGGAGGTTCGTCGGGCGTCGGCGGCTCGGGGACGGCCATCCCTGCCGCCAAGGCGCGGGCCTGGACCCCCGCAGGTGAGTTCGGCTCCTGGTTGGCGATCCGATCCAAGGACCGCTGCGCGGCGCGCTGCACGCTCAGGTCCGTGTCCGTGCTGGCGGAGCGGAGGGCCGAGACGGCGTCCAGCCCCCCGATCCGGCCGAGGGCAACACAAACCGCGGGGCGCAGATCGCCCGCGGAGGGAAGCAGGTGGTCGCGAAGTACCTCGACGGAGCGGAGGTCTCCGAACTCCCCCAGCGCAATGATGCTCGAACGACGGACGAGCGAGGACTCCTCAGGGTCGGAAATCCTCCCCGTGAAGTAGTCCAGGCAGTCGATGTCACCGAGCCGGCCGAGGCTCTGTACAGCGTTTCCCCGGACAAGATCATCGCTGGACCGGAGGGCGTCCCGCAGGGGCGTAATGGCACGGATGTCCCCCAGGACCCCGAGGGCACGGGCAGCCGCAGCCTGGGTCTCCGACGTGGCCGCGGGCGCGCCGAGAGCCAGGGCCAGGGGTACGTAGCAGCGGCGGTCGCGCGTGAGCCCGAGCTTGTAGAGGTCGCCCCTGGTGGCGGCGAGGGTCTCCAGATTCATCGCCGGCTGTGCGGCCGCCAGCTGGCCGAGGGCTGCTGCCGCCGCCTCCCGGCGGGTCAGACGCGGACTGCCCAGGAGGCGAAGAAGGGGAGCGACTGCCGTGGGATGGCCGATCGCCTGAAGTCCTGCGAGCGCGGCTGCGACGACGGAGTCATCGTCGTCGGCGAGTACGCGGCTCAGCTCGGGGACGGCGGCGGGGTGGAGGCTGCGTCCCAGGAGCTCTGCGGCGGTCGCCCGTAGACCGGGATCGGGATGCCCCAGGCGTGCGACGGTCTCCTCCCAGGTGGGCTGCTCCGCCATCTCAGCCCGAGTTCCGCACGCAGCGGAAGCCTAGATCCGGCTCGCGCGTCGATCCATCCCTGGGCTCTGGCCAGGAAACCAACAACTCCCTCGGAGGTGAGTCGAACGACCCACCGCGGGTGATCCACCGTCGCGGGTCGTCGGGATCGCGAGATCGAGTCCACTCGGCCACGTTTCCGGAGAGGTCATAGAAGCCCCCGGCGCTGGACGTGAGGTCAGCGACCCGGTGCGCGCGCCCGTCCGCCGCTTCGAGGGACCAGGCAAACCGATCCAACCGGGCGGCGTCGGCACCCGCGTAGGGGAGGGGGCGGCCGGACCGGGCCGCGACCTCCCACTGGTCTTCGGTCGGAAGATCGAGTCCCTGTGTGAGGCAGTAGCGATTCGCCCCATCCCAATCGACGCAGTTGACGGGGAGGCGGGGGTCGCCGAGTTCCCACGTACAACCTTCGTGGGTTGCCGGCGGCAGGCAGTCGCCGGCGTCGACACACCGCCTGAACTCCCCGACCGTGGTCTCCCGTGCTGCGAGGGCAAACGCCTGGATCGGAATTCGGCGCATGGGCCACCGCTCGGGGAGGCAGACCTCATCGACCTCCTCCCAGCAGCCCAAAGAGGTGGTCTGGCTGGGCACGTCGATCAGGTCTTGGCCCGCCAGGGGCCGAGGCCCGTCGACGTCCGCAGATCCACGATCCGTCCGTGGTGCGCTCCCTTCCGCCGGCGGCTCCTCAACCCGCTCTCCAGCGGTGGCGATGAGGAAGATGCCGAGGAGGAGAAGGCCCCCAATGGCGGAGCACAGCGTGATGATCAGCAGTGCTTGTCGCTCTGAGAACTCGACCGTCACGTCACTTCGAGCCTCCCCTTGTGGCGGACGGGCTACGCTCTCGTCCAGCGAAGGTTCCATCCTAGCCCCCACGAGCCCGCCGCGCTCCGACCCCGGGGGTGGATCCCAATGGAGGACACCGGCATCCTGTCGGGCCCGATGAGCGCTGCCAACCGTCTTCACAACCTCGCCGACCTTCTCGACCGCGGATTGATCACTCGCGAAGAGTTCGAGGAGCAGAAGTCGATGATCCTGACTGAGTCGCGCGTAGATTCGACCGGCGGCGGGGCCGCCGGGGGGTCGGGCGTGTTCCAGGCCCTCGGAGCCACCAACACGCTGCAAGGAGGGGCGATGCTCGGTGCCTACCGGCTCAGCAAGCTCCTTGGGGTCGGCGGTATGGGCACGGTGTGGAGAGCCCGCCACCGGCTGGAGGCGGTCGCGAAGCGACAGGGCGGGGACGTCGCGATCAAGGTCATGCACCCGAGCCTTGCTTCGAGTCCATCGTTCCAGGCGCGGTTCGAGCGGGAAGCTGAACTGGGGCTGCTGCTGCAGAGCCCGAGCATCGTGTCCGTCTTCGACTTGATCGCCGACAGCTCGACCCTCGCCCTTGTCATGCAGTTGGTCGAGGGAGTGGGAGTCGACCGACTCTGGGGCGAGGGCAGGGGGGGCGCGCCTTTGGACCTCCTGCTTCCAGCCTTCCGGCAGGTGCTCGAGGGCGTGGCGCATGCCCATGAGCAGCAGGTGCTGCACCGGGACATCAAGCCGGAGAACATCCTGGTCGACGCCGACGGTGTCGTGCATCTCCTGGACTTCGGCATCGCCAAACAAATGGGGGGCGAGGGGCGAACCCAGGTGGGGGCCACGATGGGGACCACGTCGTACATGGCTCCGGAGCAATACGAGGATGCAAGCTCGGTCGGTCCGGAGGCGGATGTCTACTCGATCGGGATGACACTGTATGAGCTTGCGGTCGGCGCGCTGCCGTGGAACTCGCAGGCGACCGACATGCAGATCATCACGCAGAAGCTGATGGGCGAGGTGCCCTCGGTCGATGAGCGCGCGCCGGACCTTCCGCCGCTCCTCCGTGGCCTGATCAACCGGGCCATCGCCCGCGATCCCGCGGAGCGATACGCTGACGGCTCGGAGATGCTCGCGGCGCTCCTCGAGCTGGACGGGGCAAGCGAGGCTTTGCGGATCGACCCCGAGCTTCTAGCGGACGCCGCGGTGGCCTCGGCAGCGGAGATCTCGGCGCCGCCCCCTCCGGCTCCCACGCCCGCCCCTTCCCCGCCCCCGGCCGCGCCCCCCGCGGGCGTCACCCACCCTCCACCGGCGGCCGTCCCGCGTCGAAAGACCGTGGTGATGACGGATGACCAGGACCCCGGGCCCGCACCCCCAGCCGAAGCCGCACCGGCTCCGGCTCCGGCTCCGGCTCCGGCTCCGGCTCGGACACCCCGGCCCTTGCCGCCGATGGCGGTCGATCCTTCGTCGCTCAGACCGGCTAAGGAACGTCGCCGGGGCCGCGGGATGCTGCTCCTCGTCGTGGTGGTGGTCGCAGGCTGCGGCGCCGTGGGGGTCATGGGGGGGCTGGCCTGGTTGATCACGTCCGACCGGGCCGGCGCCGAGGTGCAGCCTCCGCCGGTGCAGGTGGAGGTCGTGCCCGACCTCGAGCTGCCGGAGCTCGAGGAGGGCCTGCCCGAAGCGTCGTCACCCTCCTCAGCCCCGGAGCCCCTCCCTGAGGCCACGGCCGCTCCGGTGCCGACACCGAGCGCGGAGGACGAGCCGGACCCCACGCCGGCGGCGGCGCCGCCCACTCTGACCGTGCGGCCGAGGCACCCGGGGAGCGGATTGATGCTCGGGCAGAGCGCCAAGTTCGGTGTGGGAGTCGAGGGCGGCGGCACCGATTGCAGTGCTCGGCTGTACCTTAAGCAGTCCGACGGCCAGTGGATCTTCCAGCGCATGAAGGCCTCGACGAACGGCTCCTACGAGGCGCGCGTCAAGCTGCGCACGGATCTCGGTCAACCACTGAGCTATTTCATGCAAGTGCGTTGCCCGGACGCGCGGGCCACCACGGGCAGCAGGAACTCGCCGCACACCCTCGAGTGGCTCTGACTACTCGTTGACGCGGGCTCCACCGTCCCACTGACCGATCTTGAAGACCACGAACTCAGCGGGCTTCACCGGGCAGATGCCAATCTCGATGTTCACGTAGCCGGCGTCCACCTCTTCGGTCGGGTTCGTCTCCTCGTCGCAC
>JAAESI010000029.1 GCA_024229515.1 Pseudomonadota bacterium
CTGGGCCCCCCGCCGGGCCTCCGCGGAAACCTCCAAGGCGGTCGCCGCGCGCCTCGCCCGCGAGGTGCTGGGGGCGCTGGTGGAAGCGGGGCTGGATCCGGCCCTGGTGGAGTCAGTCGAACACGATCAGCCCGTCGCCGAAGCCGGCGGCGAGGTCCGCCTCTCGGTCGTTCAGTCGTCGGAGAACTGAAGCTCGCCGCCTTCGCGGGCTCGGCTCAGCCGCCCCTCGGCCTCCCCGGATCCGTCCTCCACCACGCTCAACCGGCCTCCGGGCTGGGCCGGCAGCGATGCGCCCCGGGCGTCCAGGAACGCTCGCGCCTGGCGTCGCACCTCGTCGGGCACGTCGGCGCCAATGGCGAGCTCACGGGCCAACGGAATGCCTCCGTCGCCCAGCACCTCGAGCGCCAGCAGGCGGCGCTGGGGATGCCGGCTCGCCGACAGCTCGGTGGCGAGGGCGCCGGTGCGTTCGTCGTCGGGGTACCACTCCGCCAGCGACCGAGCGGCCCGGGTGCGCACCTCGGGCGAGGGATCCCGCTGCGCCATCCACAGCAGCTGGCCGACCAGGTCCTTCTCCCCGGGGTCGAGCCCCGCGGCGATGGCGGTCATGGCGCGGGCGACGTCGGCCAGCTTCTTCTGGCTGGTCTCGAGCCCCTTGCTGCGCCGCTTGATGACGCCGCCCTCCACGAGCACGCCGTGGACGGCCCCTTCGCGCAGGGCGAGCCGGGCGTCGTGGTCCAGCAGTGGCAGGAGCATGCGCGGGGGGCCGTGGACGAGGACCTCTTCGTCGAAGGCGGCGTCCCCGGTGAGGATGCGTTCGCCCCACCCGCTGGCGGCGAGCCGGCCGAAGCGGGTGTTGCGCGCGATGTGGGCGGAGCGGGGGAGCCACGGCAGCGGCCCGACCTCGAAGCGCGTGGTGGCGGGGGAGTAGCCGCCCGCGCCCGGGTCCTCCCCCTCGCCGGCGAGGGAGACCTTGCTGAACTCGCTCACCCGCAGGGGGTAGCCGTCGAGCTCCCCGATGAGGAACCGGCGGCCGTCGGCGGCGGGCGAGAACGGGATCCCGAGCTCTTCGCCGGCCTTCATCCACGCGATGGTGATCCGCTTCTCGATCGCCAGCGCACCGAACCTGACGGCGGCCACGGCCACGACGATGGCGACGCCGATCAGGAGGTCCACGATTCGCTCCGGGCCGCGGGTTCGACGACGCCCAGCTCCACCAGGGCGGCGAGCACATCGGACGTCACGGCCAGCTCTGCGCCGTGGCCGGGCAGCGCTGCGAGGGCGTCGGCGTCGGCGGGGTCCAGCTCCACGAGGGCGACGTCCCCATCGTCCGCGCGAAACACCACCAGGGCGGACGGTCCCGGCGGATCGGCGTCGTAGTCGCCCCGCTCGACCGCGCCCGCCAGCTCGACCACGTCCCGCTCGGTGCGCACGAGTCGGACGCCGGGACTCAGCCGCACCCGCCCGTCGCGGCCGGGTCCTGCGAGCACGGCTCCCCCGCCGGCGGTGGCGAGGGCGGCTTCGTAGGCGGCGAGGTCGCCGGGGGCTCCGTCCAGCAGTCGGGCCCAGCGCACCGGCAGAGCGGCGCGATCGGGGGCGGATCGGTCGGTGGACAGCAGCGCCGCGACCGCGTCCGGGCCGGCCAGCTGCAGACTCCCGGGGGCACACGAGGCGACGCCCTCGGTGAGGTAGGCGCAGGCCGCGGCGTCACCCCCGTCCAGCCCGGGAACGGCGTACCCGAGCGCGAACAGCTCGTCGGGCGGGGCCAGCTCGAACTCGGCGTCCAGCGCGACGTAGGCGGCCCCGGCGGCGGCCACGTCTCCGGTGTCGGCGAGCCGCTGGAGCACGCGATCGAGCTCGTCGTTGGCCTCGCCCTCGGTCTGGGCTCGGACGACCTCGAAGCGCCAGGCGAGGTCGGCCCGCACCCAGTCGTCGCTCGTGCCCTGCGGCGCCGGCGCCGGTCCTTCGCCCAGGAGCGCCAGGGTCACCGCCTCGACCCGGTCCTGGAGGGCGTCCAGGGTCTCCCGTCGGCCCGCCCCGGCGGGGACGAAACGATCGATCCAGGCGGCGAACGCGTCGGATCCCAGCCGGCTGCCGTGGGCCTCGGCGTAGGCGACCCCGTCGGACGCCAGATCCAGGCTCGCCCAGCGGTGCGGGACCACCGCCCCGGTTCGGCGTGTGCGCTCGATCGCGGCCAGCTCGCGGTCGATGTAGCGGAGCCCGTCGGCGATCCAACGCTCGGCGTCAGCGTGCTCGGAGGCGGGGCTCGAAGCGGCCGCCTCGCACGCGGGGCAGTAGGTGCGGAAGAGCGGCCCGCCGCCGGCGTGCACGGGGCAGCGCTGCAGGAACGCCTCGTCGAAGAAGTAGTACAGCGCCACGGGCAGCAGCTCGGCGAGCCGCCCTCCGGTGGCGTGGAAGAACGGGGCCGCGCCGGGATACCAGGCGAACCCGACGAGGCCGTGGCACAGCTCGTGGGTGGACCACTTGGCCCGGTGCCCGGGGTGGAACCCGCCGCACAGCTGGTCGTGCCGGAAGGCGCCGTACTTGGGCTCGGGGAGCACGCCCACCGACCACGGCGGGGGCTCGTCCACGCCCCACTCCTCGGCTCCTGCGAGGGGCACGCAATGCTCGTAGTGGAACAGGAAGAGCCCATCGAGATCGGCCAACGCAGCGGTGGCCGCAGCTGCCGGGGAGCGGCGGTACTCGTGCCCGGGGGCCCCGGCGGGGGAGCCGTCCAGGGGGCCGCCATCGGCGAGGGAGCGCGCGTGTTCGCGCCAGCGTTCGGCGACGCGCGAGGGTTCGACCTGTCCCAGCGTGGGCATGGGGTGAGGGTAGACGTCCCGCGGTTCGTGCGCCCGGGAGCGGCGGTTCGGGGACGCGAGCTAGCGATCCCAGTTGCTGAAGTCGGTGTCGGTGCCCTCCCCGCCTGCTTGCGCGTCCTCGCCCCGGCAGGGCGATCAGAAGGTCCCGCTGATCCCCACGTCGGCGCCGCGGTTCACCCCGATGGGATGCACGACCGGCGGCGCCACCCGCGACGCCGACGCTCCGGCCCCGCCCTGCTTCGCCACGGCGGCGGTGATCAGCCCCGAGATGAGGAAGCCCGTCGCGACGATCGCGTGCGAACCGACCACCTCCAGGTAGAGGATCGCCGGTCCGGGCCCCTCCCAGCAGGCGGGATTGCCCTCGTCGACCGCGCACGCCTGCGCTCGGTAGACGTCGTCGTAGTGCTGGGCGATCGCGAAGCTGAGGCCGTGCACGCCGAGCACCGCCCCGGTGTGGGCGGCGGCCTGCAGGAGGCCGACCGACACCCCTTTGAGGCGGCTGGAGGGCGAGCCGTCGTCCCAGCGCAGCCGGAAGCCTTCGGTCATGAACGGCGCGTAGCCGGCGCCGACGCCCTGGCCGACCCAGGTGCCGACCAGCCCGACCGCCTGCACGCTTCCGTCCGTCTCCGCGGCGTTGGTCACGAGCTCGAACAGCGCGAACCCCATCGACACGGCCTGGATGCCGACCCCGGCACCGATCATGTGCTGGCCCCGGGTGTGTTGCTGCGTGCTCAGTTCCATCACCGTCGGCGGCGAATCGGCACGTGCCGGGGCGGCGGCGAGGAGGGCCCCGGCAAGGGCGGAGAGGCAGAGCAGCGTGTGCATGGAGCGGGTCATGGCAGCGTCCTTGGAGGCAAGTTCGCTCCCAGCAACTGCACGCGTCGGGACCGAGGCGGTGGGTTCCTTGTTGCCCGCGTGGACAGGCCGGCCGCGCCTTAGCCGGGGCCGCCTAGAAGACGGTGACCGTCGCCGGACCGACGACCGCGTCGCTGACCACGGTCGGCTCGTCGAGGTCCGGCACGAACGTCAGCGTCGCCTCGCAATCGGTGGAGAACGGGGCCCCGATGGGGTTCCCCTCGTCGTCCAGGTCGAGGTTGAGGGGGTCCTCGTGAGTCCACTGCACGATGATCCCCTTGCCCCCCGGGCCGAAGAACTGACCGCCCCAGAACAGCGGCTCGCCATCGAGGTTGATCACGCCCACGGTGCTCCACCCGTCCGTGAACGCAGCCTCCAACTCGTCGGCGAGATCGTCCGGCAGCCCGTCGATCTCCACGTCGGGCTGATCCCAGTTCAAGCGTATGCTCTCACCGCCCCAGAACTCGTCCGAGAGCCCGCTGACAGACACGCCGATCTCCTCTCCGACGAGGCCGTCGAAGACGTCGGTTTCGTCGAACAGCACGGCGGCGGGCGTCATGCTCAACACCAGGCAGCCGACGAACGGCTCCACCGACAGGTCGGGATCGAGGTCGTCGTCCAGGTCCAGGTTGATTTGGAAGCAGGCGGGCAGGAGAAGCATCAGCGCCGCGGCGCTGAGCAGGGAGTGCAGTTGGGTCATGACTTCGGTCCTCCGGGGATGTCTGCCCTCCCAGTGCGGGCAGGCCGATGCCCCGATCGGGCGGAGTGAGCCCCCGGAGGAGCGAACCGGGCACGCTGCTGCCCTCACCCCCACGTCATCCGCTGGTGCGGCCCGTGGTGCTGGATCACGAACCGTGGGCCGACCGCCGTCCACCCCATGCGGGCGTAGAACCCGACCGCGTCCTCCCGGGCGTTGCACCACATCGGCGCACCCACCTCGGCGTGCACGACCTCGACCAACGCGCGGCCCACCCCGGCGCCTTGCTGCTCGGGGGCGACGGCCATGCCGCGGAGCGCCCACCCGCGCAGGTTCATCACGCTGACGCAGCCGACGACCTCGCCGTCCAGGAGCGCCGCCCAGTGCCGGGTCTCGGTAGCCATGTCGCCGGGGAAGGCACCGACGCGAGCCTCCTCGGAGCTCAGGACCTGGCCGCGAAGCGGGAGGATCACGTCCCGCTCGACGCGCTGGATGACGATCTCAGACACGCTCGGGCTTCAGGCTTCGCAGATGGTCGATCATCGCGCAGGCGAGCATCAGCCGCGTGCCCGCGCGCCCCGTTACGGGACCGGGGCGAACCGTGAGGCCGAGCTCGCCGACCACGCGATCCAGAGCCGGCACAGCCTTGCTGCTGACGTTCCCCCAGACCCCCTTGAGGAGCAGCGACGACAGCTCCGGCCGGCTGGTCTGCAGCCACCGCAGGACGCGGGGCTCCCACGTGAGCACCTGAGCTCCGGCGCAGAACCGGCCCAGCTCCTCGAGCACGTCGGCCTGGGGGAGCGCCGCCTCGAGCGCGTCTTCGGCGAGCCCCAGCAACTCGGTGTGGAAGGCATCCGGCGGGCACTCCGTCTGCACGATGCGGTCGAAGACGCGACCCCCATCCAGCGTGACCGCCGAGACCCGAAGCAGGCCCCGCGGAGGCGGCGCCCACTCGGTGTAGAGGGCGATGATCTGGTCCGGCGGTCCCTTCAGCGCGTTCGGAACCGCCCTCGACGGCCCCCTCCGGACCTTGCGCACCGAGTGCCGCGAGGGCCGCCGGGAGGCCTCGATCTGTGCGTCGATCATCGCGTCGAAGGCGGCGAGCAGCGAGTCGGTCCCGGCCAGATCCGGCTGCAGGAAGCGCAGCGCACGCACGACCGACTCGACCGTCGAGAGGCACTCCGGGCGGGGCTCCGCGCGGATCCGGTACCGGCTCTCTTCCCCCTCGGGCAGCGAGTACCGCGGCAGCTCGGAGATCCACGGGTTGTCGCGGTGGACCTGGTGCGCGTGCGACCACGTGCCGTCGATCACCACGAGGTGCTCCGGACGCTCGTCCGCAGGAAGGACGGACAGGTCCCGGGCGTCAGCTGACGGGTACAGCAGCCCCGCCCCCGGAGGCAGCGCCGCCGGCTTGCTCTCGCCCCCCCGCCCGACGAGCTCCAACACATGCACGCGAACCGACTGGAGCCCCAGCCGCAGCAGGCGCGCCGTACCGATGGGGTGGTGGCGCTCCCGAGGGTGCTGCAAGACGTGGACGCGGACCGCGTTGGGGATCGCCTCCAGGCTCCCGCACACGCACAGGAACTCCGGCTTGAAGCACCGGTAGCAGGTGGGGCGGGACTGCGCTTGCGGGCACATCCCGGCAGGGTAGCGACGGTCGGCGTTCAGAGCCGCGTCTGCCTACCGAAAAGGCAGGAAGGAGCTGCCTTGCGCCTCGCAGACCAGCGACAGCTCAACGCGGTGACGAGCCCCGCGCTCCCGGCGGTCTGGCTCTCTAGACCTGCGCGGCGCGGTCCTTGATGGCGGCGAGGATACGCGTCTCGAACTCATCCACCGACATCGACGTCTGCTCCCGGCTTCCGTACCGACGCAGCGTCACCGTGCCCTCTTCCTGCTCGCGCTCACCGACCACCAACACGTTGGGGATCTTCGACGTCACCGCGTTGCGGATGCGCTTGTTCAGCGTGTCCGTGCTCAGGTCCACCTCCGCCCGCACCATGTGGCCGCGGAGGCGGTCGACGATGCCCTGGGCGTACCCCCCGAACACGTCGGCGATGGGCTCGACGATCACCTGCCGCGGCGCCAGCCACGTGGGGAACGCTCCGCCGTAGTGCTCCACCAGGAACGCAACGAACCGCTCGTGCGTGCCCAGCGGCGCGCGGTGCAGGCACCAGGGGTGCTTCTTGTTGCCGTCGGCGTCGATGTACGTCAGCCCCAGGCGGCCCGGCACGGCGAAGTCGAGCTGGTTCGTCGACGCCGTCTCCTCACGCCCCGTGACCGTGCGGAACTGCACGTCGATCTTGGGGCCGTAGAAGGCGCCCTCACCCTTGACCTCTTCGTACTCGATCCCGATCTCGTCCATCGCGTCACGGATGGCGACCGTAGAGAACTCCCACGCCTCGGGGTCGTCGACGTACTTCTCCTTGCCCCTGGGGTCCTCGGGATCCCACGTGCTGAGGCGCATCCAGTAGTTGTCCATCCCCAGCACCGCGTACACCTTCTGGTGCAGCCGCATCACCTTGATGAACTCCTCCTTGATCTGCTCCTCCGTGCAGTAGATGTGCGCGTCGTTCATGCACATCCCGCGCACCCGGAGCAGGCCCGAGAGGGCGCCGCTGTCCTCGTACCGGTGGCACAGCCCGTACTCGGCGTACCGGATCGGCAGATCGCGGTACGACCGCAGCCGCGCATCGAAGATCTTGTGGTGGTGAGGGCAGTTCATCGGCTTGAGGACGTAGGACTCCTTGACCAGCTCCTCGCCGTCCTCGCCCCGATCCTTCAACTCCATGAAGGGATACATCCCCTCGGCGTAGTAGGGCAGGTGGCCCGTGCGCTCGTAGAGGGACGTCTTGGCCAACACCGGCGTGGAGACCCGCTGGTACCCGTCGGCGAACTCGAGCTCGCGGGCCAGCTTCTCCAGCTCGTCCCGGATGACCGTGCCGTTGGGCATCCACAGCGGGAGCCCCTTGCCGATCTCGTCGTCGATGACGAACAGATCCATCGTCTTGCCGAGCCGCTTGTGGTCGCGCTCCAGCGCGAGCTTGTGCTCCTTGAGGCGCGCGTCCAGCTCCTCACGCGTCTTGAACGCCCACGCGTAGATGCGCGTCATCATCGTGTTGTCCGAATCGCCCCGCCAGTACGCGCCGGCGATGCTGCGCAGCTTGAACGCCGCCTTGGGCAGCTGCCGCGTCTGCTCGACGTGCGGCCCCTCACACATGTCCAGGAACGGACCGTTTCGATAGAACGTCAGCGTCTCCAGGCCGTTCTTGTTCACCAGGTCCTGGGCGTACTCGAGCTTGTACGGCTCGCCCATCTCGTCGCGGATGAGCGCGAACGCCTCCTCCGCGGGCAGCTCCTGGCTCTCGAACTTCTGCCCCTGCTTGATGATGTGCTTCATCTTCTTTTCGATGGCGGGCAGGTCCTCGTCCGACAGCGGCTCGCTGAGCACGAAGTCGTAGTAGAAGCCGTCGTCGATCGGGGGGCCGAAGCCCAGGGTCGAGCCGGGCCGGATCTCGAGGACTGCCTGCGCCAACACGTGCGCGAGGGAATGCCGAATCTTGTAGAGGTCCTGGTCCATGCCTTCTCCTGGGTCGGGGCCGCGAATCGTGCCACAGTGAGACCATGAGCACGCTCCTGTCCTGGCTTCTTCACTCGATCGCCAAAGTCGTCACGCACGTGGTCCTGGTGATCCTCCAGGGAACCGGGGTCTAGTCGGGCGAATCGGCGCCACCCCGCAAACCGGGACCCATGACGAAGCACCTCGCCGCTGCCTTGATCGCCCTGCTGATGGCCCCCGCCGGCGCCGCGGCCGTCGAGCCCGCCGACGCGGCGCTCCAGTGGTGGCAGGCGACGGTGGACGCCGGCGGCGTGAGCCACCCCGACACCGTCACCGTCGAGCTCGCGCGCATCACCCCGTGGGCGGCCGGCACTCACGTGCGACTCCGGTAGCACCTGCTCGGGATCGAGGTCGACGGCGCCGACCTCGTGGTCTCCCTCGACCCCCACGGCGCCGTCCGCCGGGTGCGCGGCGAACCCGTGCACATCGTGCTGCTGGACCCCACCCCCACGGTCCTGGCCGCCGACGCCGCCCGCGTGGTCGAGCAACACGCGGACCGCGCGTGGGGAGCCGCCGTCGTGAGGCCGGACCCCATGCTTCGGGTGCTCCGCGCGGGAACCGGCCGGGCCCGCCTGAGCTGGCGGTTCACCGTCGCAGCCCCGCCGGTGCCTGGCACGTCTTCGTCGACGCCCACGCCGAGCGCTTCCTCCGCGCCGACTCGCTGTGGAACGCCGCGCGCGGCCGGGTCTACCTGGAGAGCCCCCTGCACGGCGGAGTCACGACCCTGGAGCTGCCCGGGATCGACGGCGAGCTGTTGGAAGGGCCGTACGGCTGGACCGCGTCCTGCATCGGGACCGACCCCAACAGCCTCGACTGCGACGACCTCGTGCAGTTGGCCGAACCCAACGAGGACGGCGACTTCCTCTACGACCCCGACCCCGAGTCCTTCGACGACCCCTTCGCCGAAGCTCAGCTCTACTACCACCTGGCTCTGATCTCCCGGTGGTTCGACACCGAGTACGGCTTCGTCCACGACGAGCCGCTGCCGGGGATCGTCGCTTTCGACGTCGCCAACGCGTTCTTCGGGGACCTGGGAGGGGACGGCCGCTACGAGATCGTCTTCGGCAAGACGGAGGGCATCGATCTCGCCTACGACGCCGACGTCGTCTACCACGAGTTCGGCCACTCGGTGCTTCACGGGCTGGGCATCGATTCGGGCCCCATCGCCGATGAGTACGGCTTCGACCGGGCCCCCCGCGCGCTGCACGAAGGGAGCTCCGACCTCATCGCCGTGCTCCAAACGGACGACCCCAACCTGGGCGAGTACACCGGCGCCGCGTTCGGCGAAGGTGACGGCATCCGCAACCTCGAGGACGACCTCAAGTGCCCCCGCGCGATCGGCGCCAACGACCACGTCGAGGGGATCATCTGGGGCTCCCTGGGGTGGAACCTGATCGACGATCCGCTGCTCGGGCCGGAGCTCGTGGGCGATCTGCTCTACGGCGCGACCAGCTCGTGGCCGTCGGCCCCCACCTGGGCGATCGCGGGCCAATCGCTGGTCGAGACCGCCTCGGATCTGTTCGACGCCGGCCTCATCACGGCCGCCCAGTCCGACGCGGTCATCGCCCACGGCGAGGAGTCCGGGGTCATCGGGTGCGGCCGCGTGCTCGCCCTGGACGAGGGCGCAGCCCCCCTCTACGGCCTCTGGCACGTCGCCTGGGACGAGGGCTACACAACCCCCCTGCCCCTGCAGTTCTCGTTGCACGCGCCGGCGGGGGCGACCAGCGTCGACTTCCGGCTGGACGACTTCTTCGTCGCCGCCGGCGCCCTCGGCTGGAAGATCTTCATGCGCCGGGGCGAGCACGTGGTGTTCGAGACCGTCGACGGCCCGACCTACCCCCACCACGAGCCGGTCATCTACGACGACGTCGTCAACGGCTCGGGCCCCTACCAGTACCAACTCCGCCTCGCCGGCGATCCGCCCCTGGAGCCCGACGCCACCTACTACTTCGCCCTCACCTCCTGGGAGCCGCCCGTCGAGGGCGAGGAGTTCGGCGTCGCCCTGGTCAGCGTCTCCGGATACGTCCAGGACGAAGCGACCCGCGTGCTCTGGCCCGAGGAAGAGGGCAGCGGCTGCGCGGGTTGCGGGGGTTCGATCAGCGGAGGCGCGGCCGCCCCGGCGGTGCTGCTCGTGCTCATGATCTCGGTCCGCCGGAGGTTCCCCCGAGGAGGCAGACCGGTACCCTGATGGGCGTGAGTCAGCTGGGCCCATTCCTGCTCGACCAGATCATCGGCCGCGGAGGCATGGCGGTCGTGTGGCGGGCGCACCACCGCGGCGACGGCACCCCCGTGGCGCTCAAGGTGCTGCTGCCCGAGGTCGCCGCCCAGGAGCTGTTCGCGGACGCCTTCCGCTTCGAAGTGATGTCCGCAGCCCGACTCGACCACCCCCGCATCACCGCCGTCTACGACCACGGCCAGGTGACCCCGGAAGAAGCGAGCAGCGATCTGCCGCTGGCCGCGCCCTGGCTCGCGATGGAGCTGATCGAGGGGACCAGCGCCGGCCCCCTGCGCGGGCGGCTCCCCTGGCGCGGCCTGCGAGGCGTGCTCCTGGGCGTGCTCGACGGCCTCGCCCACGCCCACGCCCGCGGGGTGGTCCACCGCGACATCAAGCCCGGCAACGTGCTCATCCAGAACGAGGACCGGCGGGTGAAGCTGACGGACTTCGGCCTCGCCCACTCCATCCGCGGCGACGACCGGGGCCCCACCGACGAGGACTTCCACGGCACCCCCGAGTACATGGCGCCGGAGCAGATCGGGTGCCGCTGGCGCGACTTCGGGCCGTGGACCGACCTGTACGCCGTCGGCGCGATGGCCTGGAGCCTCGCCGCCGGGGCGCCGCCGTACCAGGGCGAACTCAAGGAGGTGCTGTTCGGCCACATGGCCGGCTTCCTCCCCCCGTTTGCGCCCGTGCAGCCCGTGCCCGAGGGGCTGCTCGGCTGGATCCAGACACTGATGGCGGCAAGGCCCGCCAACCGCTTCCAGCGCGCCGCCGACGCCGCCTGGGCCCTCGTCCACCTGGGGGAGCCGGACTCCGAGCCGACCCCCGACGCGGCCCAGAGCTTCTACGCCCTCGACACCACCGAGCAGTACGACGGCCCCCCGTCGCGCGGGGGGAGCAAGCGCAAGTGGTGGAAGTTCGGCCGAGGCGCCAAGACCGCGGAAGAGACCTTCGAGGTCGAAGCCGGCACCGCCCGCCCGCCCATGCCGTCAAGCTGGCGTGGACAACGCACCGCCCGCCGCCACCTCAACGGCGCCGGCCTCGCCCTGTACGGACAGCGGGCCCACGGCCTCGTCGGGCGGGAGTCCGAGCGCGACACCCTGTGGTCGGCGCTGCTGGCGACCCGCACCGAGCTGCAGCCGCGGCTGGTGGTCCTCGAGGGCGCCACCGGCACCGGCAAGAGCGCGCTGGCGCGGTGGTTCCTGGAGCGGGCCGACGAGGTCGGCGCGGCGCAGGTGATGATGGCCAGCCACACCGACTCCGGCGGTCCCTCGGACGGGCTCGCGCCGATGCTCGCGACGCACCTGCGCATCGGTGGACTCTCCCGGATCGACGCGGTCGAGCGGGTCGCCAAGGCGTTGAAGCGGCTCGGCGTGGAGCAGGCCAGCGAGGGCGCCGCGTTGACCGAACTGGCCGACCCGTCGGACGACGAGGAGCGCACCGCCCCCGGCCTGGGCGCCCGGTTCAGTGGCGCCCAGGAGCGGCACGCGCTGCTGACCCGCTACCTCGCCCGCCTCGCCGTGGATCGCCCCCTGGTGCTGTTGCTCGACGACCTGCACCACGGCCCCGACAGCCAGGCGTTCGTCGATCACCTCCTCAACTCCGAGCAGGAGGCGCCGATCCTGGTGCTCGCGTCGGTCCGCACCGAAGCGCTCGCCGCCAACTCCGCCCTCGCATCCGTCGTCAACGACCTGCTCGCCCACCCCCGGAGCGAGCGCCTCCCGCTGGACGCGCTGGATCGCGAGGAAGCTTCCGCCCTCGTCCGCGAGCTCCTCGGCCTCGAGCCCGACCTCGCCGCCCAGGTGGAGGCCCGCTCCTCCGGCAACCCCCTGTTCGCCGTGCAGCTGGTCGGCGACTGGGTCGCGCGGGGGCTCCTGGAGAACGGCGACCGCGGCTTCCGCCTCGTCCCGGGCAAGGACGCCGGCTTCCCCGCCAGCCTGCTGGAGGTCTGGGAGGGCCGCCTCGAGCAGCTCCTGGAGGGCCGCCCCGACGACGAGGTGTTCGCCCTCGAACTGGCCGCCGTGCTCGGCCAGGCGGTCGATCCTTTCGAGTGGCGGGACGCTTGCTACATCGCCGACATCGCGGTCCCCACGGCCCTCGTCGATGACCTCCTGCGGCTCCGCCTCGCGGTCCCCTCGGGCACCCTCGGGGGCTGGTCGTTCGTGCACGGCATGCTCCGGGAGGCGCTGGAGCGGAAGGCCGACCGGGAAGGCCGTCGCATCGACTGGGCCTCCATCGCCGCGGACGCCCTCGAGCCCCGCCCCGACGCGGTCCGGCGCCGCGCCCGCCACCTGCTCGCCGCCAACCGCACCGAGGAGACCCCCGGCCCCCTCGCCAAGGCGGTGGTGGCGGAGCTTCGGCAGGGCGAGTTCGCCCGCGCCGGCGAGATGCAGCAGCTGTACACCGCCGCGCTCGACCGGCTCGGCGTCGGGTACGACGACGGACGACGGATCTACGGGGACGTGCTCGCCGCCCAGGTGCTGCGCCGCACCGGCGAGATCCACTCCGCTCACGAGCTCGCCGCGGACGCCCTCAGCCGCGCCCGCATCCTGGATTCGCCCCGCAGCCTCGTCCGCGCCCTCGGCACCGCCGGCAACTGCGCGGTCGCCGCGGGGGAGCTCGACCTCGCCCGCCAACTGCTGGAGGAAGGGATCGACCTGGCCCAGCAGGAGCAGCTGACCGCCCGCGCCGGCGCGATGGCCAACAACCTGTCGTTCGTGCACATGCGGCAGGGACGCCACTTCGAGGGCATGGACGCCGCCCGCGAGGCGATCTTCGCCGGCGAGCAGGCCGGCGACCCCCACACCGTCGCGCAGGGTTACGGCCAGCTCGCCCGCTGCACGTGGCAGTCCGGCGGCACCACCTCCGCCGAGTTCCTCCTGGGCGAAGCCCGCCTTCGCTACGAACGCATGGGGGCCCGCTGGGGGCTCGCCAGCACGGTCAACACGCTGGGTGAGTTGCTCCGCGCCAAGGGCGACCTCGCCGGCGCCGAGGCGGCCTACCGCGACGCCGCCCAACGGTACGAAGCGTGCGGATCGGGGGACGCGGTGTTCGCCCACCTGAACGTCGCCGTGACCCTCGCGGAGCGTCGTCAGCCCAAGCGCGCGCTGCGCCAGTTCAACAGCCTCGCCGAGGCGATGGAGCAGTCCGGCCGGGCCGGCATCCTCGCCGCCGTCCACGCCCTGCGGTTGTTCCCGCTGGCGTCCCTGGAGATGTGGGACCGGTTCGACGCCGAGTTCCGCGAAGCCGAGCGGAAGCTGCGCAAGACCGGCCTGGTGGATCTCGACGTCGCCCGCTTCACGCAGAAGGCGGGCGAGGCGTGCCTGAAGGCCGAAGAGGGACTGCGGGCCCGCCAGGCGTTCACCATGTCCGCCGATCAGTGGACCGCCATGGGCCGCTTCGATGCCGCCGCCGAGGTCGAACAGCACCTTCTCTGAGGGGCTGTTACCAAAGGAAAGAAGCGTTTCACCATTCTCGGGTCATGACGATCCGAACCCTGCTCCCCCTGCTCGTCCTCCTCGCCGGTTGCGAGCTCGTCCTGGCCCTGACCCCCGGGGGCGTGCCGATCGAGACGATGCGCAGCTGCGAGGAGACCCTCGAGCTGGAGGGCCGCGTGGTCGTCGGCCACGTGATCGACGGCGTCTTCGAGCCGCTCAGTGACGGCACGCCCGTGTTCGTCCACGCCGGATCCCAGGGTGGGTTCCACAGCGACCTCGTGATCCGACTCGAAGGGCCCGGCGCGGACGCCGAGGGCGGGGGCGGGATCGTCACCATGTTCGCGGATGTGGACCCCGGCGGCTGGACCGAAGAGTCCAACAGCCAGATCCACGCCTGGTGCCAGGATCTGGGGGAGCCCGGCTACTACCACTCCGCCCGCCTCTACTGGTCCGGCGCCGGCGACGAGTGGGACGACGACTCCATGAGCTGGTGGGAGCTCGCCTCGCAGGTGTTTTCGCTGGACGTCGAGATCACATCCGACGCATTCGAGGGCACCGACGGGGCCCTGGACGTGTCGATGCGGCAGGGCGAAATGGAAGAGGACGAACTCGGCGGCTGACCGCCGTAGACTGTGGGGTCCGTGGACCCGCTTCACCTCACCGGATGCACCGTCGACCTGACCCGCGGGGAGGTCCGCCGCACGGGTGAAGGGACCGATGTCTGGCTCACGGAGCTGGAAGGCCGGCTCCTGGGCTACCTCCTGGAGCATCGCGGCAAGGTCGTCAGCCGCGACGAGCTGCACGCCAACGTGTGGGGCTACGCCGACGGGGTCTCCACCCGCGCCGCCGACTTCACCGTCTCGCGCCTGCGCGCCAAGATCGAGGAGAGCCCCAGCCGCCCCCACCACCTCAAGACCGTGCGGGGGGAGGGCTACCGGCTCGAACTCGAGGACAGCGGCGACGACGAACCGACCGTCACCGACACCTTCCTGCGGCGCCCCAAGACGCTGGTCAGCATCGCCGGCGTCACCCTCGATGTGCCCGGCCGAAGGCTGGTCCGGGGCGTCGATCAGGTCGAGCTCAACGCGGTCGAGACCGCGCTGCTGGACCACCTCGTCGGCCGGATCGGCGAGACCGTCACCCGGGAGGATCTGCTCCGCGTCATCTGGACTCAGCGGCGGGTCAAGACCTCCCGGCGGCGGACGACCGAGGTCGACACCATCGTCCAGCGGCTCCGGAGCAAGCTCGAAGAGAACCCCACCGCGCCGACCCGGCTGGTCAGCGTGGGAGCCGACGGCTTCCGGCTGGAGGCGCCCGACGAGGTCCCCACCGATCTGGTCCACACCAACCTGCCGTCGGAGCGGAGCCGCTTCGTCGGCCGCCAGCGCGACCTCGCCGACCTCTGGGAGATGCTCGCCCGCCCCGGCCGCCTGGTGACCATCGTGGGACCCGGCGGCGGCGGCAAGACCCGTCTGGCCCTCCACTTCGCGGGCATCGAGCTGGCCGAGGGGCGCTGGCCGGGGGGCGTCTGGTTCGTGGATCTGTCCGACTGCCGCACCGCCGATGCCGGAATCGCGGCCATCGCTGCGGCGCTCGGGATCGCCCGCCGCGGCTCCCCCGCCGAGCTCAGCGCCCGCCTCAGCGGTGCCCTCGCCTCCCGCGACCGGGTCCTGCTCCTCGCCGACAACATCGAACAGGCCACGGGGCCGCTGTCGGCGATGATCTCCGAGCTGCTCGAGACCGCCCCGGAGCTGCGCGTGCTCGCCACGTCGCGGGAGCGGATGGGGCTCGAAGGCAAGACCCTGCTGGACCTCGGCCCCCTGAAGATCACCCGCGCCGCCGAGCTGTTCATCGCCCGCGCCCAGGAGCTTCGGCGCGACTGGTCCGCCGGCCCCGCCGACCGCGAGATCGTGGAGCAGCTGGTCCAGCGGCTGGAGTGCCTCCCCCTGGCCATCGAGCTCGCCGCCGGCCAGGCGCGCACGATGACGCCCCTGCAGTTGCTCGATCGCGTCGACAAGGGGCTCGCCCTCCCGACCAGCCGCCGCCGCGGCGGACCGGCCCGCCACGCGACGCTGGATGCCGCCATCCAGTGGTCCTGGGACCTGCTCGACGGGGTCCACCAGCAGGCCCTCGCGGAGCTGTCGGTGTTCGTCGGAGGCTTCACCCTGGAGGCCGCCGAGGCGATGCTCCCGCCCACCCCCGACCCGGTCGAGATGGTGGCGGCCCTGTGCGACCGGTCCCTCGTGCGGGCCCACGAGCGGGAGGACCTGCCCGGGCTCTACCGCTTCACCTTCTCGGAGCCGATCCGCCGGTTCGCGTTCCGCCGCCTCGGCCGATCCGGGCGCACCGACGAAGCCGAGCGGGCGATGGAGGGGTGGCTGCTGGACTGGGGGGAGCACGAGCTCGAGGAGCTCACGGGCCTGCGCGGCGCGGACGCCCAACGCGAGTTGATCGCGGAGATCGACAACCTCACGGCCGCGGTGGAGAGCGCCGATGGCGCCCGCCCCGCCGCCGCCGCCCGACTGGGCCTGATCGTCGATGGCGCCATCCGCAGCTGCGGACCCACCGCGGTGCTGGAGCGGGCCCTGGATGCCGCCGTGTCCAACGCCGCCGACACGCGGGACGAGGCGCTGCTGGCCAACGCGATCACGACCCGGGGGGCGCGCCTCCGAACGCGGGAGCGGATCGACGAGGCGGAGGCGGACCTGCTGCGGGGGATCGATCTGGCGAGCAGCCTCGACGACCCCGACCAGGAGGCTCGCGCCCGCATCCACCTCGCCGCGCTCTACCGCCGCCGTGGCCAGCAGGCGCCCTCGACGGTGCACCTGGACAAGGCCGGCGCCCTGCTGGAGAAGCGCACCAACCCGGTGCTGGAGGCGGCGTACCGGCTCATCCGCGGGCTCACCCACATCGACGCCGGCCGACTCCTGGAGGCGACCACCGAGCACCGGCTGTGCCTCGGCGCTGTGCTGAACGCCGGCCAGGTGCTGGCGGAGGCGCAGGCGCGGGTGAACCTGGGGCAGCGCTACCTCGCCGCCGGCCGGCTGTCCGAAGCGGAAGAGCAGTTCCGGTTCGCGATGGAGGTGAACACGCGGACCAGCGACGTGTTCATGCAGGCCGGGGTGCTCGCCAAGCTGGGGCTGGTGCTCGCCGCGCGCGGGCTCCACGACGAGGCCCGCGAGACCTTCGACCGCGGCCTCGAGATCGGGCGCCCCACCGGCGACCGCTCGCTGGAGACCGAACTGCTGCTGGCGATGGCCTGGCTGGAGCTGCAGCAGGGTTCGAGCCAGGGGGTCGACGAGCTCCTCTGTGGCGCCATCGCGGCGGCCCGGGCGGTAGGGCTCAAGGCCGCCGAGCCGTCGGCGCGGGCCGGGCTGGGGCTGCTCGCGATCCTCCAGGGGCGCCCCGCGGAGGCGCGTGAGGAGCTGACGAAGGCGCTGCAGGGGGCCCGCCGGGTGGGCGACCGGTGGCTGGAGATCTACGCCCAGGGCTACCTGTCGGTGGCCTACGGCCCGCTCGGGGGCGGGCACCTGCGCAAGGCCCGCAAGAAGCTGATCGACGGCGATCCGCAGGGGCTCCGGTGGTTCCTCCAGATGTGCGACGGACTCCTGGACCTGAGCCGGGAAGACGACGAGCCGGCGCGGGCCACGCTGACCGCGATGTCCGCGCGGGAAGCGGGGCAGCTGAGCGAGCACGGGCTGGCCGTCCGCTCGCTGCTGCAGGCCCGCCTCGACGTCGTGGGCGTGCTCGCGTGAGCCACGATCCGCGACGGCGCTTCGGCGCCTTCACGGGTGTCTTCACCCCGACGCTTCTGACGATCCTCGGCGTGATCATGTACATCCGCCTCGGCTGGGTCGTGGGCAACGCCGGCCTCATCGGCGCATGGCTGATCCTGATCCTCGCGCTGGGCATCACCCTGTGCACGGGGCTGTCGTTGGCGTCGATCGCCACGAACACCCGGATCGGCGACGGCGGTCCCTACGCGATCATCGCGCGGTCGTTGGGGCTGGAGGCCGCCGGCAGCATCGGGCTGCCGCTGTTCCTGACCCGGCCGCTCGGCATCGCGATGTACATCTTCGGCTTTCGCGAGGGCTGGCTCTGGATCTTCCCCGAGCACGACCCCCTCGCGGTCGACCTGATCACCTTCTTCGCGCTGTGGCTCATCTCGTACCTCAGCGTCGATCTCGCCTTCCGCGTGCAGTACGTGATCATGGGCCTCATCGGCCTCTCGCTCGTGTCCATCTTCACCAACGACGTCACCTTCGAGCCGGCCAAGGACCCGCTGTGGTGGGGTGACTTCCCCGGCTTCCCCGAGACCGGCTTCGGCGGCGTCGACTTCTGGACCGTGTTCGCGGTCTTCTTCCCCGCGACCACCGGCATCCTCGCGGGGGCCAACATGTCCGGCGAGCTCAAGGACCCCCGGCGCGACATCCCCATCGGGGCGCTGGGCGCGATCGCCCTGTCGTCGGTGATCTACTTCGCGCTGTCGTTCTGGGCGGTCAAGGCCGGCACCACCGAGGAGCTGGTGAGCAACTACACGCTGTTCCTGGACGAGTCCCGCTGGCGCTGGATGGTCGTGGCGGGGCTGCTCGGTGCCACCGCCAGCTCGGCCCTGGCGGGGCTGGTGGGCGGTCCCCAGTTCGCTGGAGCGCGTGGTGTTCGTGGGCGGCTTCGAGCAGACCGCCGCGGCCGCCCCCGCGGCCGACCTCACGGTGATGGGGCTCCAGCGCAAACCGAACTTCACGTTCGTCACGGAGATGGTCGAACGCACCGGGAGCACCTGCCTGATGGTGCTGGATTCCGGCCGGGAATCGGCCCGCGCGTAGGCGACGACACGTACAGTGATGGGGTGACGGAGTCTGAGGGAGGCTGGAGGGAGCGGCTGCTGGCGAAGGTCCTCGACCTCGTCCCCGCCCAGCTCTTCGTCATCGACCGCGACGGCACGATCCTCGTCGCCAACGAGGCCACCGCCCGATCCTTCGCCTCGACGGTCGAGGAGTTGGAAGGCTCCGACATCTTCGAGCTGCTGAGCCCCGAACGGGAGGAGTACGTCCGCCGGGAGTTGGCGCTGGTCCTGACTCGCGGCCAGGAGGTCCGCGACCTCGAAGACACCTACATCGACGCGACCGGCAGCCGGGTGGTCGTGCAGACGACCAAGGTCCCCCTGGTCCTGGACGACGGCAGCATCGCCATGCTCGGCATCAGCGTCGACGTATCCGAACAGCGGGCCGCCGAGGGGGCGCTCAAGCAGCGCGCCTTCTACGACCTGATCACCGGCCTCCCCAACCGCGAGCTGTTCGTCGAGCGGCTGCAGCATGCGCTCAAGCGCAGCACCCGCTCCGACGCCCCCACCTTCGCCCTCCTGTTCATGGATCTGGACTCGTTCAAGGAGGTCAACGACACCCTCGGCCACCTCGTGGGCGACCAGGTACTCGTCGAAACGGCCGCCCGACTGCAGCGCTGCGTGCGCCCTGCCGACACCGTCTCGCGCTTCGGCGGCGACGAGTTCGCGGTGCTGCTGGAGAGCGGCTCCCCGGAGAAGGCGGCTGCGACGGTCGCCGACCGCATCCACGGTGCGCTCGCGCTGCCCACCGACCTGGGGGATCACAAGCACTTCGTCTCGACCAGCATCGGCATCGCCGTGCCGGGGACCGACACCACCGCCGGCGACCTGCTGCGCGACGCCGACGCGGCGATGTACGTCGCCAAGCAGGGGGGCCCGGGAAGGACCGAGTTCTTCTCGGAAGAGATCCGGTTGCAGGCGCGGCAGCACCTCGTGTTCAAGAACGAGCTTCAGCACGGTCTGATCCAGCGGCACCTGTTCCTGCAGTACCAGCCGATCATCCGACTGAACGACGGCGCCCTGCGCGGGTTCGAGGCGCTCGTGCGGTGGAAGCACCCCACCCGCGGGGTGGTGTCGCCGGCCGAGTTCCTCCCCGTGGCCGCCTCCTCGGGGCTGATGCCGAAGTTGGAGGGGCTCGTCCTGGACGAGGTCTGCCGCCAGCTGCGTCAGTGGATCGGCGCCGCCGCCCCCAAACGGTTCCGCGTCAGCATCAACGTCTCCAGCGAGCAGCTGGCGCAGCGGTCGTTCGCCGACGATCTCGCGGCGGCGGTGCAGGAGAACGAGCTCCACCCCTCCTGGATCATCGTCGAGCTGACCGAGTCCTCCCTCATCGAGAACGCGCCCGGCACCCGTTCGACCCTGAAGGCGCTTCGGGCGACGGGCGTGAAGATCGCCCTGGACGACTTCGGCACCGGCTTCTCGTCGCTGTCGCACCTGCATCGCTTCCCCATCGACATCATCAAGATCGACCGCTCCTTCACCTCGAACATCGAGCGGCACGACAAGCGTGCGCGCATCCTCGCGGCGACCCTGCAGCTGGGCCGCGACCTGGGGCTGATGCTGACCGCCGAGGGGGTCGAGACCGAGGCGCAGCGGCAATGGCTGCGCGAGCACGGCTGCGACTACGGACAGGGCTGGCTGTTCGACCGGGCGCTCGATCCCGAGATCGTCGAGGAGCGGCTCGTCGACGGATGGCTCACCAGCCACGCAACCTGAGCGACGATCGCCCCCCCGCGCGCTACTGTCCCGCCAATGCTGAATCTCCCCCCCGCCTTTGCTGAGGTGAAGCCCCCCGAGCCGCACGACGCGGACGTGCGGGCCGCCTACGACGGCCTCTTCACCTCGATCGACGACGGCTCCCCGGTCGACCACGAGCTCCTGTCCCGCTGGGAGACGGTCCGCCGCTCGGTGGACACGTGGACCGCGTGGGCGCGCCTTCGCTACCAACAGGACACCCGGGACGCCGGCCGCGTCGCCGACCGCAAACGCTCCGATGAGGTCTCGACGCTCACCACGGAGCTCAACGCCGCCATCAAGATGCGCCTGCTCGATCCCACCCGCCGCGACGCCGCCGCCGCCCTCGTCGGCGAAGGCGCGTTGGCGCTGTGGCGGGCCGACTGCGCCGCCTTCGATCCCGCGATCACCGAGGCGCTGGTGGAAGAGAGCCGGCTGACGTCGGAGTACACCGCGCTGCTCGCCTCGGCGGAGATCCCGTTCGACGGCGAGGTGCTCGACCTGGTGACCATCGGCAAGCCCGCGGTAGGCCCCGATCGGGACACCCGCGAGCGCGCCTCCCGAGCCCGGTGGACGTGGTTCGACGCCCACCGTGCCCGCCTCGACGCGAACTTCGGCGAGCTGGTCGCGCTGCGCGACGGCATGGCCCACGCCCTGGGCCTCCCCGACTACACCGAACTGGGCTACCTGCAGATGCAGCGGGTGGACTACGACCGCAACGACGTCGAGCGATTCCGGGCCGAGGTCCGGCGCCGCGTGGTGCCCCTGGCGGCCCGCCTCCGCGAGGAGCAGCGGCAGTCCCTGGGGGTCGACACGCTGATGTCCTGGGACGAAGCGGTGGACGACCCCGCGGGGAGCCCCGAGCTCATCGGCGGCGCCGAGGGGCTGGCGGCCGGAGGCCAGCGCGCCTTCGACGGCCTCGACGACGAGATCGCGGCCTTCTACCGAATGATGAACGAGCGCGGCTACGTCGACCTGGGCGCCCGCCCGGGCAAAGCCGGGGGCGGCTTCTGCACCTGGCTGGCGGACCACAAGGTCCCGTTCGTCTACTGCGCCGGCAACGGCACCGACGGCGACGTGCGCACCCTGGTGCACGAGTTCGGCCACGCCTTCCAGGTCTGGTCGAGCCGCAACATCAAGCTCACCGACACGGTGTGGCCGACCTACGAGGGAGCCGAAATCCACTCGATGGGGCTCGAGTTCCTCGCCTGGCCGACCATGGACGAGTTCTTCGGCGGCGAAGCCGACCGGTTCCGCCGCGGCCACCTCGTGCGCGCGCTCTGCTTCATCCCCTACGGCGTCGCCGTGGACCACTTCCAGCACCTCGTCTACGAGCGCCCCGAGGCGACTCCGGCGGAGCGCCACGCGATGTGGCAGGAGATGGAGCGCACCTACCTTCCCTGGCGGGACTACGGCGACATGCCCCACGCCAGCGACGGCGGCTTCTGGCAGCGCCAGCGGCACATCTTCCGGTCGCCCTTCTATTACATCGACTACACCCTCGCGCAGACCTGCGCGCTGCAGCTGTGGGCCCGGTCGCTGGACGACCACCCCGGGACCATGGCGGCGTACCGGGAGCTCTGCACCCTCGGCGGCACCCAGCCGTTCCAGTCGCTGTGCGCCAGCGCGGGGCTGACCTCGCCGTTCGCGGAGGGCTGCCTGGACGGCGTCGTGGCGCGGGCGGAGGAGTGGCTCGCCCGCTGAGGGCAGCGTTGCAACAGACTGCTACAGAAGAAGGGACGCCGGTCGATCCCTAGGGTGGCGTCATGCGCTCCCTCCTGACCCTGACCGCCCTCCTCGCGCTGGTCGCGTGCAACTCCGACTACGGCATCGAGCTGCTCCCTTCGGGTGGCGAGGCGTTCGAGCCCGAGGGCGACGACGACGATGACGAACCGGAGCCCGAGCCCGAGCCCGAGCCGGACCCCGATCCCTGCACGCCCATCGATCCCAGCGCCGTGGCGCTCGTCGGCGGCACCGGCTTCGCCACCATCCAGGCGGCCGATCGACGCGGCTCCTGACGGCGGCACCGTCGAGGTCTGCCCCGGCACCCACACCTTAGGCGCGACGCTGCGCATCGGCGACGATCGCGACCTCGCCGTGGTCGCGGCCAACGGCGATCCCACCACCACTACGATCAGCGGCGGCGGCGCGCTCCGCCTGCTCACCGTCGACGACGCCCTCGCCGTGACGTTGGCGGACCTGACGCTGGCGGACGGCTTCAGCGGCTACGAAGGCGGCGGCGTGATGGTGGACGACACGGCCTCGTTCACGGTGCAGGACTGCACCTTCGTCGGCCACTTCGCCGACTACGGCGGGGGCGCGCTGTTCGTCGACGACGTGACCACGCTGACCATCACCGGCTCGACGTTCGTCGGCAACACCTCGATGTACGAGGCGGGCGGCATCGAGTACTCGGGCATGCCCGGCGCGAGCATCGTCATCAGTGACACCAGCTTCGAGGCGAACTTCGCCGACTACGAGGGCGGCGCCATAGAGATCCAGCCCGGCGGCGGCAACTCGGTCACGGTCGCGATCACCAACGTCGAGTTCATCGACAACGAGGCCGGCTACTCCGGCGGCGGCCTCGCCATCGGCGGCGGGGGCACGGTCACCCTCGCGATGTCCGGCTCGGCGTTCATCGGCAACGACACCGACTACGAAGGCGGCGGGCTGCACATCGGCGGCTCGGGGCTGACGCTGGGCGGCACCGTCACCGACACCCTCTTCGACAGCAACTCGACCGACTACGAGGGCGGCGCGCTGGAGTTGGACGGCAACGTCAGCCTCACGGTCGCCGACTCGTGGTTCACCAGCAACGAGGTCCACGGCCCCTCGGGCGCCATCGAGGTGGACGACAGCTCCGTCTTCGTCGCCACCAACACGGACTTCGGCACCGGGCTGACGGACAACTCGCCGGTCGACATCAACCACGGTGGGGTCGGCATCACCGGCCTGGGCGCGGGCGTCGACGTCACCTGCCCCGCCGGGGGGCTCTGCTACTAGCGGCGCCGCCGCACAGCCAGCAGCACCAGGAGCGTCAGGCCGAAGCTGCCCGAGCCCGACGCCGTGGCGCAGGCACAGCCGTCGCCGTCTCCGAACTGCGATCGAATCGCCTCGGCGTGCATCGGCGGCGTGAGGTCGTCGTCGTCCCCGGCGAGGTCGTCGTCGTCCCCGGCCGAGTCATCGTCGTCCGTCGCGTCGTCGTCGTCCCCGTCCACGCCTTCCCACTCCTGGACCAGCTCGCTGATCTCGCCCCAGAGCTCGGCGTCGCCATCGTCGTAGTTCAGGGCCCAGAAGCCGAAGCCGCCGATCCCTTCCTCCCACGCCATGGCCGCCTTGAGCACGATCGAGTCGACGTCCTCGCACCACAGCTGGTGCCAGGTGCCGCCGTCCTGCCAGGAGGTGTGCGGCGTCGCCGCGGCGTCGTCCCAGTCGAAGCCGTGGGTGGCGAACTGGTCCTGGCACGTGTCGAAGAACCGCGCCCAGTCATCCCCGCCGGCCAGCGACGTGCCCGGGACCTCGGGTCCCTCGGACTCCCAGTCGTGCCCGTACAGCGGCAGCCCCAGCACGATCTTGTCGGCGTTGTGGGCGCCGCCCCACTCCAGGTAGTCCTGCACGGACCAGCGCAGGGACCGAGAGCCCCACCGGTCGCTGCCGTCCAACGGCGCGTTGGGCTTCGGGTTCGACCACCCGCCCGCGAACGCGTAGCCCATGATGAAGAGCACGTCGGCGTAGGTGGCGAGTGCGTCGTAGTCCCACGCCCCCCCCCAGTCGACGGCCGGCGTGGCCATCGTCAGCAGGCTCCCCGGCTGGGCGTCGTCCATCGCCGCCCGGAGGTCCACGATGAACTCCACCATCAGGTCGCGGTCAGACGCGTTGAGCCCCTCGTAGTCGATGTCGATGCCGTCGCCGCCGCCCGCCACCATCGCGTCCACGAGGTTGGCGATCGCGTTCTGCGACGCCGTCGGGTTGTTCAGCAGCTCGGCCACGTCGTCCCCGCCGAACCGGGTCGTCGACAGCACCACCCGGGCGCCCGCCGCGTGCGCTGCGCCGATCACTTCCAGCGCCGCTTCGTCCCCCCAGCCGTGGTCGTTGCCCAGGCTCCCGTCGGCGTTCGTGTTCGTGCTGAACCAGGCGAGGATGTCGAGCGACTCCCAGGGGATGCTCGTCGGCTCGACCCAGTACGGCAGGTAGCCCATGACCGTGGGACCACCGACGCCGCGCGCCTCCCGCACCGCCAGTTGCTCCGGGGTCGGCCAGACCACCGAATCAGCCGCGAACGTGGGCGCATCGGCGTGGGCCTCCAGCGCCTGCTGATGGACCGACGTCCAGCCTCCGAGGAGGGCAGCACCGAGGATCGCGATCAGGAGTCGGTTCGTCATCGCGGCCGGCATGCTATCAGCGCTTTCGTGTCTGTCTTGCCTGGATTTCTGGTCGGTCGAAGCGGGTTGAAGCTCGCCCTCGAAGGGAACCACCGCGACTTCGAAGAGGCCGTCGTCACGAAGCTGACGAACGACACCTCCGCCGTGCTCGTGTGGGCCCCGCCGGACGAGGAGATCATCGTATGGCTGCGGCGCAAGAACCTGTCGGACTGGCTCACCGAGGAGGTCGAGGCGACGCAGCTGGCGCGGGAAGGGCTGGACCGCCTCCTGGCCGACATCAACCTCGTCCCCCAGGTGATCGACCAGCAGCACTCCGTGGCGCTGTTCGAGACCGACTCCGTCTTCAAGGCGTCGCTGCTGCTGGCGCCCGGGTTGCGCGCCAAGGTCGAGCCGCTGCTGGGCTGGCCGGTCTGCGCCGTGGCCCCCTGCCGCGACTTCGTGATGCTCTTCCGCGACGGCGACACGGACCTGATCCCGAAGCTCGCCGGCATCGTCGCGCACGAGTACGAGGGCGACCCCAACCACTCGCTGACCACCGAAGTCCTGCGCGTGTGGGACGACGGCAAGCTCGAAGCCCTCGGCAGCTTCGCGGAGATCAAGTCGTGAGCGCCGTGCTGGACGCCTGGAAGGAGCGCGGGCAGTACGCCGACGTCTTCGGGCAGCAGATCTTCTACGTCGATGAAGGGCCCCGGGATGGGCCGGTGCTCCTGCTGCTGCACGGCTTCCCCACCTGCTCGTTGGACTTCGCCGGCGCGCTGCCGACGCTGACGGAGCGCTACCGCGTCATCGCCCACGACCACCTGGGCTACGGGATCAGCGACAAGCCGATCGACGCGGCCTATTCGCTGCTGGAGCAGGCCGAGGTCGCGCTCGCCCTCTGGAAGCAGCTGGGGGTGACCCGCGCCCACCTGCTCGCCCACGACATGGGCACGTCGGTAGCGACGGAGATCCTGGCCCGCCGCGAGCGGCTGGGGATCGACGTCGAGCTGGCCTCGCTGACCCTGTGCAACGGCAGCGTCTACATCGACATGGCCAGCCTGACGACGGTCCAGCAGCTGCTGCTGAGTGCCACCTGGGGGCCGATCGTGGCGCGGAAGAGCTCCCGCAAGTTCTTCGGCAAGCGCCTCCGCGGGGTCGTGGCCGATCCCAAGTCCCTCAGCGAAGACGAGCTGGACGCTCAGTGGGCCACCATCGAGTACCAGGACGGCCGCCTGCGGGTGCCCGAGATCATCAAGTACATCCACGAGCGCACCCGGTTCGCGACGCGCTGGCACGGAGCGCTGCGTCGGCTGGACGTGCCCGCGCACGTGTTGTGGGGGCAGAAGGACCCGGTGGCGCTGCCGTCGATCGGGGACCGGCTCGCGGCCGAGATCCCGGGGGCGGAGTTCACTCCCCTGCCGACGCTGGGTCACTTCCCGATGGTGGAGGGGCCGGCCGAGTGGGCCTCGGCCGCCCTCCGGTTCCTTACGAGCGTCGACGCCGGCTGACCGGGGCGCCCAGGAGCATCGCCAGGGCGAGGGCCAGGAGCGATCCGCCCTGCGCGCCCGCGCCCGCCGCGGAGCAGCCCAGCAGGAACGTCGGGTGGTCCGGGTCGGTGTCCACGAAGCCCCAGTCCGGCGCGTCGTCGATGCCGTCGCCGTCGCTGTCCGGGTCGTCGATGTCGGGGGTTCCGTCGTTGTCGCTGTCGAGGTCGCGGAAGTCGGGCTGTCCGTCGCCGTCGCTGTCGTCGTCGCCTTCCCAGGCGTCCGTCAGGCCGTCGTTGTCGCTGTCGCGGTCGAGGTAGTCGGGGATGCCGTCACCGTCCGTGTCGCGGGGCTGCTCGGCGAACAGGCCGGCCTCGAAGGCGTCGCTGATCCCGTCGTTGTCGCTGTCGAAGTCGGCGTAGTCGGGGAGGCCGTCACCGTCGCTGTCGACGTTGCCCTCGATGGCGTCGGGGATGCCGTCGGCGTCGCTGTCGACATCCTGCATGTCCGGGATGCCGTCCAGGTCGGAGTCCAGCGGGAAGTCAGGGTCGGAGCCGACCTCGTCGCTGTCGGGGATGCCGTCGTTGTCCGAATCGGTGTCCATGGAGTCCATGAGCCCGTCGCCGTCGGCGTCGCCGGCGCCCTCGGCGGAGTCCGGCACGCCGTCGTTGTCGGAGTCGTCGTCCCACCAGTTGGGCACGCCGTCGCCGTCGGCGTCGCCATCACCCTCGAGGTAGTTGGGGATGCCGTCGCCGTCCGTGTCCATCGTCCACTGGCTGTCGTCCTCGAGCAGGTCGCCCTCGCCGTCGGTGGGGAGCACGCAGGCGCCGGTGGCGAGGGCGCAGGACTCACCGGAGGCACAGCCGATGTCCTGGCACTGGTTCTGGCAGGTGCCCGCGGGGCCGCAGATGAGCGAGCCGCTGCAGTCCGTCGACAGGGTGCAGGAGGAGCCGGCGATGCCGGAGTCGGCGGGGCCGATGTAGCGCCAGCGGACCGAGTCGAAGGCGACCGGCTTGCCGTCGTTGATCGTGCCGAGGTTGTTCGCCGTGACGTAGCCCTTGCTGCCGGCCATGAACTTCAGCGGCTGCCCGCCGAACAGCTCGACCCAGTCGCCCTCGCTTGCGCCCTGGTCGACGACCTCGAAGGCGTGACCGCCCTGGAAGGCGATGTCGTAGACGGCGCTCGCGGTGAGGGCGACGTCCGTGCTGGGGACCTTCACGTCGACGGCCCACTTGCCCGGGTGGGGCACGTACGGCTGCCACTTGCCGACGGTCAGGGACTCGGCGCCCGTGAACGGCGCGGACGCAGCGAAGGACTCGCCGGTGGCGGTGTCGGTCTCGGTGCTGGAGCTGCCGTCCACCACGGCGAAGGCGGCGTCGCTGTCATCGGTGGCGATGTCGGCGTCGGTGCAGGGGTTGAAGCCGGGGTCAGGGGTGTCGCCCTCGGCGATGGAGCCTTCACCCGTGCAGGCGGAGCTGTCGACGCCCTGAAGCAGCGCGAAGGGGTCGATGCCGGCGTTGTAGGACTCCGGGTAGATGGAGAAGTGGATGTGCGCCTGGGTGCCCGCGGCGTTGCCGGTGTCCCCGACGGTGCCGATGACGGCGCCCGCGGTGACGGACGCGCCGGCGGTGATGCCGGGGGCGATCGTCTCGAGGTGGGCCGAGTAGTAGTGCCAGCCGCAGCTGTCCTCGATGGTCACCCGGTTGCCGCCGATGCCGCTGTAGCCCGAGTTGTAGATCGTGCCGCTGACGACGGCGATGGCGGGCGTGCCCTCCTGCGCGAACAGGTCGTTGCCGTAGTGGTCGCCGGCGATGAAGTCGGAGTTGTCCGGCGAGGACGAGGGATGGGACGCGCACGTGAACGTCGTCGCGTTGCTGTCCCAACCGCCGTTGTGGGGGCCGCCGACCGGATAGAACTCCAGGTGCGGCGAGCAGGTCACGGGGTACCCGCGCGTCTCCAGTTCCTCGCCCGTCGGGCCGTGCCAACCGTGGGGCGGCTCCATCGGCGCCTCGGCGCAAGCGCCCAGCAGGGCGGCGAGCACCATGAGGAAGCCCATCGACAGGGCGTAGGGGGTCGCGAGGAGGGGATCAGACAGGCGGTACGACATCGTGGCTTTCTCCATGACACTGGAGAGAGCAAAGTCGGTGCCAACTCGAAAAACGCTGGACGTCGTCTTTGGGCGAAGCCGAAGTGGTCACGGTTGTGACCGGGTCTGAGGGTGGGGTGGAAACTGGAGGTTCCGGTGGAAACAAGCGGAGCCAGCAAGGCTCCTGCCGCGCAGCGCCGGAGGCGCGTAGGTCCCTGGGAAGCGACGCAAGGCGCTCATCCGCGCCGAGAGGCGAAGCCCTCGAAGGGGCGTACAGCGCGCCCAAGCGCGCGTAGTTCCAAGGAAGCTCCGGGTGCCTCGCGGAATGAGCAGATCCGCGACGTTTAAGCGGCTGCCAGACGGTGTATCCCCCCACTGCCAATGCTCTGCCACGCCGAACCACCGCGCACCCCAAGCGGTGCGCAGGCACCGCTCGGGGTTTGGAGCTCCTGGCTGGTCGGAGCTTTCGATCGGCCGACCGTGAGATCGCGGCATCCAAGTTTCGGCGCGCCGCGGGATCGCGGCGTCTGGGGATGCCGCGGCAGCGATCGGGATGCCGATGGTCTTGCGGCATCCGAACCGCGGAGGCCTGCAAACAAGCGGAATCCCTCGTGCCTCGAGCGGTGCCCGCGCACCGCTTGGTGCTTCGACCGGGTTCGGAGTCCAAGAGCGTTGCAGCCGAGATGTACAAAGGCGGGCAGCCGCTTAAACGTGGCCTTTGATCTCGGCCGCCGGACGATCCACGGAGCTTCCTTGGACTACGCGCGCTTGGGCGCGCTGCGCGGCGCTTTACCCGCTCTCGAGGGCTTCGCCTCTCGGCGCGGATGAGCGCCTTGCTAGTACGTCGGAACCGACGAATCCACCTGCTTGCTCCAGGCGTCGATGCCGCCGGCGAGGTTGCGCACGTCCTTGAAGCCCTGGCCCCGGAAGTGCTCGCACGCCTGCTGGCTGCGCATGCCGTGGTGGCAGTGGAAGACCAGGACCGTGTCGCGGTCGAGTCCGGCGAGCTCACGCTGCGCCTCGTCGGTCAGCGGGGCGGCGCCGGCGATGGCCGCGGTGGCGATCTCCTGCGGGGTGCGCACGTCGTACAGCCGGAAGGTGTCGTCGCCATCCAGCATCGCCTTCAGCTCGACGGGGGTGATCTACGTCACCGGGGCGGGCTCGTTGGGGTTGCTGATCTTGAACCCAGCCTGCATGCCGTCGCGCGCGAAGTCGATGACCGTGCCGTCGCCGATCTTCGCCGAGGCGCGGTCCATGAGGACCGTGTGCCCGTTGGACGTGCACTCCAGGTCGCCGAAGCTCTTGGGCCCGAGGTTCAACTCGTACCGGAAGTTCTCCGGGATCTTCAGCCGCAGGAACTCACCCGCGTTGAGATCGGTCAGCGCGGTCTTGAGCTCCGCCGCCGCATCGTCCGTGATCGTCACGGTGGGGGCCGCGACCTCTTCCAGCTGCACGCCGAAGGTCTCGTGCAGCTCTCCGCTGCCGGCCATCTCCGTGATGATGTCGCAGCCGCCGACCAGTTCGCCGTCCACGTACAGCTGCGGGAACGTGGGCCAGTCCGAGTACTCCTTCATGCCGCTGCGGACCTCGGGGTCGCTCAGCACATCCACCGTCTCGTACTCGTCGATGATTCCGTCGAGGATGCCGACGACGCGGGAACTGAAGCCGCACTGGGGCATGCGTCGGTTCCCCTTCATGAAAAGGACGACCTTGTTGTCGGTCACGAGCGTGTCCATGCGGGACTTGAAGGCGGGATCGAGAGCCATGAGAACCTCCGGTTGGCGGCAGAATGTAGCGCCCGATCTCACGCCCGTCGAGCGACTTCAGGCACTCCCGATCAGCCACCACGTCTGCATCGCTCCGCGCCCGTCGTGTCCCAAAACTCGATCGGACCCATTTCTCGTCCTGGCCCGGCCGACGGCGCGAGATTTCGGGCACGCCGCCGGCGCAGCTCGACCCCGGTCTCGGTGACGAGCTGGCCCGCTGCATGACAGAGCGGCTCCAGCCGCTCTACGCGGCGCGACGATGGTAGTGATTGAGGAGGCCACCGAGCCGCTCACGACGCTGAAGGGGAGCCTCCGACCCCGGCTCGTTTGCCACCGGCTTGATATGCCGATTTGAGAGCCCCTGGTGCGGCCTCTCTTCGTGATAGTGCGAGACGTACTCGCGAACGCATCGCCGCAAGTGGGCCTCGTTCAGCGGAATCACGCGGTCGAGACACTCGGACTTGATGGAGAGCACGAACCGTTCGGCGTAGGCGTTCAAGTTCGGGCTGCGGGCCGGGAGGATCAGGCACTTCACGCTGCACTCGCGAAGCATGGCGCGGAACGCGCCGGTGTAGAGCGGATCCCGGTCGAGAATCAGATACCGGATCCCGCCGAGGAAGCCGTCTTCGGCATCCGTGAGATTCCGAGCAAGCTGCTTCATCCACTCGCCGGTCGGGTTCGGCGAAATCCCGGCGATGTGGACCTCACGGGTCTTCAGCTTGATGACGAAGAAGACGCTGTATCGGACGAGTCCGCGAGCGGTGGGCACTTCGACGGTGAAAAAGTCGGCCGCAGCAAGGACCTCCCAGTGCGCCTTCAGGAACGTCTTCCACGGCATCCGCTGCTTACGCTCCGGTGCAGGCTCGATGCCGTGGTCCGACAAGATCCGCTGGATCGTACTGCGCCCGAGCTCGTGTCCCACATGGAGCAGCTCGCCCCGGATGCGGGTGTAACCCCAGGTCGGGTTCTCCTGCGCCATGCGGACGACGAGGGCGACCAGGTCCACCGGGGTCGGTGGCCTCCCGATCCCTCGGCTCTTCGACCCGTCGTACTTCCGCGCAACCAGAGTCCGGTACCAGCGCAGGATCGTCGCCGGAGTCACCAGCCCGGCAAGCTCGTCCAGGGCCTTTCGCCCCAGCGTCTTGCCTCGCACCGCGAGTCGACGTCGCTGAGCATCGGTCAACCGCAGACGACGGCTCCCAAGCTGCTCTCGGAGCACCCAGTTTTCCTCAAGAAGGTACTCGATCGCCAGCTGCTGCCGACGGTTGACCCAGCCCGACGCGATCACGACGAGAAACTGGAGCGCGAACGGGAGCTGAAGCATCCGGTCATGCTCGCTCGTGAGCCAGGCTCCAGCAACTCACCAGACTCCCCTGATCGACAGACGCAAACCACGATCGAGTTTTGGGACACCACGAGGCCGTCAGCGCCTCGTCGTCCTCGGCATCCAGATGAACCAACGTGGCTCCTCCCCCGCAAATGTTTCCGCGTTCGCGCCGTGGGCGCAAACCCCACGTCAGGACGGAACGAGCACTTCCCGAGCGCGACAGCCGTGGGCGTCCACATCCAACGCCACGTGGTGCCGGAGCGTCCGCCCCGCCTGCGCAAACACCCGGGGAACCCGCGCGGCGTTCACGTAGAGGGTGCCGTCGTGCGTCTCCTGCCAGGTGCGCAGACCGCCACCGCGCAGGCCGTGGTGCATGTGCCCGGCGATGACCGCGAGCACCTGCTTGCCTTGTTCCCGAGCGTGGTCGAGGGCCTCCCGCAAGTCGGGATCCCCCTGGTCGCCCTCCTCGTCCCGAAAGTCGCAGCCCCAGGGATCGCCGCGGCGATCGCCCAACCCGGTGGGCCCGTTGTGGGCGAGGAAGAGCAGCCGATCCGCGTCGGAGTCGTCCACGAGGCCACGCAGCCGCTGGGCTGAGTCCTCCATCGAGCGCACGCCGAAGCGCTTCGCCAGGAACGGAGCGAACGCCATCGTCGGTCCCCCCATCGAGTGGGGGCGCCCCACGATGAGATCCAAGCCGTCGGCGATTCGGTGCCGGCTGTAGCCCCCCACTTCGACCGGACCGAGGGCGTGTGCGATCGCCTCCATGCGCTGGCTCTGCCCTCGACTCAACGCACGCACGAGGCGGGGTTTGCCGGCCACTTCGCCCGCGAGTGCGCCCAGCGAAGGGCCGTCGTGGTTTCCGGGGACAACCAAGCTTGTCTTGGTCATGGTCGCGATGGACCGACACAAGGCGACGGTCTGGCTGTGCCGATAGCCCCCCAGATCCCCCACGAAGAGCACCCGGTCGTACTCGCTGGAGTCGAAGAAGCGAACGTCTTCGGGCCCCCATCGAAGGTGCACGTCACCGACAATCGCCAGGGTCAGCAGGTCCAAGGGCAGTCAAAGTACCGGATCTGAACTTGAGGACCGCCATTCGGGGCGTCCTTGGGCCCCCTGCCAACTTGGCCAGGGTCCAGCTACACTGCCGAACCTGCCCCGATGGGCACTCGAGGGACCTTTATGCTGCGTTCGCTTTCTGCCGCTCTGTTCGCTTCCGTGCTTCTGACGCCCATGGCCGCGCTCGCGGGCCTGGCCATCCAGTACGAGATCGAAGACACGAACTACCACTTCGTCGACATCAGCACGCTCGGGACGCCCGGACCGAACGCGGACGACGGTGAAGTGAACCGCTCCATCGGGTTCGCCTTCCCCTGGTACGGCGGCACGTACACCAACATCGTCATCGCCTCCAACGGCGCCGTCGAGCTCCGCAACGACACCTCGCTCGCGGGCGTGCACTTCGTCAACGAGGAGCTCCCGGACGACAACGACACGGACCTCGCCCCCTTCTGGGACGACCTCGACCCCAGCACCGCCGGCGACGTCCTGTACTACGAGGACACCGCCCTGGGCCGCTTCATCGTGCAGTGGGACCAGGTCGCGCACGCCGCTCTCACCTCTGACGAGCTCGTCACCCTTCAGCTCATCCTCTACGACACCGGCTTCGCCTCGTTCCAGTACCAGGACGTCACCTTCGGCTTCGGGGGCTACGACTTCGGAGCGTCGGCGACCGTCGGCGTGCAGGACCTCGCCGGGGGAACCCAGCTGGGCGGCAGCTTCGAGCAGCACTCCTACAACTCCGCCGTCCTCGCCGACCAGACGGCGCTCGCGGTGTTCCTCGACGACTCCGACGACGACAACGACCTCTTCCCCGACGTGGTCGACTGCGAGCCGCTGGACCCGACCATCTACCCCAACGCCCCGGAGCTGTGCGACGACGGCATCGACACCGACTGCGACGGCAGTTTCGCGGACGAGTTCCTCGACTTCGACGGCGACGATGACCCCGACTGCACCGACCCCGACATCGACGGCGACCTGAGCCTCAACGACGACGACTGCGACGACTTCGACGCCTCCATCTACCCGGGCGCGCCCGAGAACTGCGACGGCATCGACAGCGACTGCGACGGCAGCATCGTCGATGAGGACTTCGACACCGACGGCGACCTCGATCCCGACTGCATCGACGATGACGATGACGGCGACGGCAGCCTCGACGGCGACGACTGCGACCCCGTGGTCTCCACCACCTACCCAGGCGCCCCCGAGGACTGCGACAACATCGACGCCGACTGCGACGGCGACCTGGTCGACGGCTTCCTCAACACCGACGGCGACCTCGAGCCCAACTGCATCGACGAAAACGACGACAACGACTCCGACCTGGACGTCGATGACTGCAACCCGATCGACCCCACCGCCTACCCCGGCGCGCCGGAGTCCTGCGACCTGATCGACAGCGACTGCGACGGCTCCTTCGCCGACGACTTCCCGGACTTCGACGGCGACGACGACCCCGACTGCACCGACCAGGACCTGGACAACGACAGCTCCCTCAACGTCGACGACTGCGAAGACTTCGACAACGCCATCTACCCCGGCGCCCCCGAGTTCTGCGACGAGATCGACAGCGACTGCGACGGCTCCATGGCCGATGAGTACGACGACTTCGACGGCGACGACGACCCCGACTGCACCGACGAGGACATCGACGACGACGCCTTCTTCAACTTCAACGACTGCGACGACTTCGACGAGACGATCTTCCCCGGCGCGGTCGAGATCTGCGACGGCGTCGACGACGACTGCGACGGCTCCATCGTCGACGAGTTCGACAACTTCGATGGCGACGACGAGCCTGACTGCTTCGACGCCGACGACGACAACGACGGCGTCACCGACGCGGACGAGGCGCTCGTCGGCTCCGACCCGTTCGACGTCGACAGCGACGACGACGGCCTCACCGACGACCTCGAGATCGACGACCCCAACGACCCGATCGACAGCGACGACGACGGCCTCCCCAACGCCATCGACGACGACGACGACGGCGACGGCATCCCCACGCTGGACGAGAGCATCTACGACCCGGACGCCGACGGCGTGCCCAACTACCTCGATGACGACTCCGACGGCGACGGCTTCACCGACCTCGAAGAGGGCGACAACGACAACGACGCCGACAGCCAGCCGAACTACCTGGACCTGGACTCCGACGGCGAGGACGACATCGACGAGATCGACGGCGACGGCGACGCCGACGCCGACGGCATCCCCGACTACCTCGACCTGGACGACACGGACGGCCCGGACGCGGACATCGACGAGGACGGCCTCACCAACGCCGAGGAGGTCGCGCTCGACACCAATCCCTTCAGCGACGACAGCGACGAGGACGGCCTGCTCGACGGCGACGAGGTCGGCTCGGTCGAGTCCCCCAACGACAGCGACGGCGACGGCCTGATCGACCCGCTCGACGGCGACGACGACGGCGACGGCATCAGCACCGAAGACGAGAACAACGCCGACGCGGACGGCGACGGCGTGGCCGACCCGGACGCCGACGGCGACACCGTCGACAACTACCTCGACGACGACTCCGACGGCGACACCCTGACCGACGAGTTCGAGGGAGACGGCGACTTCGACGAGGACGGCGTGCCCGACTACCTCGACACGGACAGCGACGGCGACGGCCTGTCGGACGAGGATGAGGGCGCGATCGACTCGGACGAGGACGGCTTCCCCAACGCGTACGACACCGATTCGGACAACGACGGCTTCACCGACGACGTCGAGGGTGACGGCGACACGGACGGCGACGGCCTCCCCAACTACATCGACACCGACGCGGACGGCGACGGCATCCCCGACGAGGAGGAAGGCGACGGCGACATCGACGGCGACGGCGCCCCCAACTACCTCGACCCGGACGACACCGACGGTCCCGACGTGGACGCCGACGAGGACGGCCTGACCAACGGCGAAGAGGCCGAGCTCGGCTCCGACCCGTACGACACGGACAGCGACGACGACGGCATCGAGGACGGCGAGGAGGTCCTGGAGACGGGCACCGACCCGACCGAGGCCGACACCGACGGCGACGGGCTCGACGACGGCGAAGAGCTGTACGAGTACGACACGGACCCCAACGACGACGACTCCGACGACGACGGCCTGACCGACGGCGAAGAGGTCAACGACACGGACACCGACCCGAACAGCGCCGACACCGACGAGGACGGCCTGGATGACGCCACCGAGATCGAGGTGGGCACGGACCCCAACGACTCGGACACGGACGGCGACGGCATCCTCGACGGCCCCGACGGCCTCGACGACATCGACGACGACGGCCTCATCGGCGCGCTGGACCCGGACAACACCGACGGCCCGACGCAGGACCCGGACAACGACGGCCTGACCAACGCCGAAGAGGAAGAGGCGGACACCAACCCGCGCGATCCCGACACGGACAACGACGGCCTGACGGACGGCGAAGAGGTCAACGAGTACGGCACGGACCCGCTCGACCCCGACACCGACGGCGACACCTACCTCGACGGCGAAGAGGTCGTCGAAGGCTGGGATCCGCTGAACGTCGAGGACCCCGACGCGCCGACGTGCGCCAACTCCATCGCGGGTGGCAGCGCGCGCGGCTCCGCGGGCCTCGGTCTGCTGCTGCTGCTGTTCGTGGCCCGGATGCGCCGCCGGAGCTGATCCGCGGCCGGCGCTCCGGGGTCGCTACTTCGCGATCTCGGAGCGGCCGAGGTAGCGCACGGTCACGCCGCCGATCTCGACGAGGTCCTTGTCCCGCAGGATGTGGACGCCCTCAAGCTTTTCGCCCCCGACCTTGATGGTGACCCACTTGCTGAGCCGGCTCAGCTTGTGGCTCCTGTCGGTCATCGTCGTGATCTTCGCCGCGAGCTTGCCCCACGGCCAGATGCGCGCCCCGAGCTTGATCTCGCAGCTGTCATCGAAGCCGACGAGGTAGCTGGCCTCACTCAGCCCGATCCGCTCGTGCTTGCCGTCGGCCATGACGACCTCGACGTGCGCCTGAAGCTTCTTCTCCATCTCCTTCATCATCTGCGCGAGCGCATCGGGGGAGACGGCGGTGGTGTGCTTGTGACCCTCCTGGGCAACGCTGCGGCGCACCTGGCCGGAGTCCTTGTTGCGCGTGGAGATGGCGTCCTCGACCTGCGCGGTCGTGATGCGGTAGGCGGCGCCCGGCTGGTTGCGGTCGATCCCTCTCTGCTGGCGCATCTCGCTGCGGGGCCGATGGAACGTCACCAACAGGTCGGCGATCTCGATCCGGTCGCCGTCCACGAGGCGGTGCACGTTGCAGTACTTGCCGTTGACGAAGAGCCCGTTCTTGGCGCCGATCTCTTCCAGGATGTAGGCGCCCTGCTTCTTGACGATGCGGCAGTGCTTCCGGGAGGCGACAGGGCTGTCGAGGGGGACGTCGGCGTCGGCAGAGCGGCCGAGGATGACCTCGGGCTTCTCGATCCAGTGGTCGAACAGATGGGTTCGCCCGCGGTAGACGCTGACCTTTGGCATGTCCTTGCCGGTCCTCTCTTCAGCGGAGAGGATAAGCGCGTTTGAGCTACGAACGCTACCGAGCCGCCCTCGCTGACGAGCCCCTACCGGCCGCGCTCATCGATCTGGACGCCGTCGATCGCAATCTGGAGCGGCTGCTCGCGCCCGTTCGGGCGGCGGGAAAGACGCTGCGGGTGGCGAGCAAATCGGTGCGCTGCGTCGAGTTGCTGCGGTACCTGCTGGAGCGCGGCGACGTCTGCGCCGGGATCATGGCCTACACGGTGACGGAGGCCGCGCACCTAGTGGAGCATGGCTTCGACGACGTGCTCGTCGCCTACCCCTCGGCGCAGCCATCGGACGCCCGCCTGCTGGCGGAGCTCAACCAGGGCGACGCTCACGTCTCGATCGTGGTCGACAGCCCCGAGCACCTGGCTCGGCTGGAGGCGGGCGCGGCCGACATCGGCGGCACCATCCCGCTGATCGTCGAGGTCGACATGTCGTGGAAGCCGCTGGGCGCCCACCTGGGCGTGCGCCGCAGCCCGCTCCGAACCGCGACCCAGGCAGCCGATCTGGCCGACTCCGTGGGCGACCACCCGCACCTGCACTTCGCCGGGGTGATGGGCTACGAGGCCCAGATCGCGGGGCTCCAGGACGCCAACCCGTTCGCCCCCCTGCTCAACCCCGCCAAGAAGTTGATCCGCCGTCGCAGCCGTCCCTCGGTTGTGCGCACCCGCCGCGAGATCGGAGAGGCGCTGGCCGCCCGGGGCCTCACCTACGAGGTCTTCAACGGCGGGGGCACCGGCAGCATCCACTGGTCCACCCAGGAGGACGTGCTCACGGAAGTCACGGCCGGGTCGGGGTTCCTCGATTCGCACCTGTTCGACTACTACAGCGACCTCAGCTTCGACCCCGCGGCGCTGTTCGCGCTGCAGGTGGTGCGCGTGCCCGGCCCGGGCTTCGTCACCTGCCACGGCGGCGGCTGGGTCGCCTCGGGGGAGCCGGGTCTGGACAAGCACCCGGTGCCGTACCTGCCGCCCGGCCTCAAGTTGCTGGGCATGGAAGCCTGCGGCGAGGTCCAGACCCCGCTGATCGTGCCCAAGGGGCTCGAGATCGGCATCGGGGACCCCGTCTTCTTCCGCCACGCCAAGGCCGGCGAGCTGGCGGAGCACACCAACGAGTACCTGTTCGTTCGCGGCGACGCCGTGGAGCGACGCGCACCCACCTATCGAGGGGAGGGACGATGCTTCCTCGGCTGATCGTGTTGTCTGTCCTGCTGCTGCCCGCCACCACCTTCGCCCAGGAGATCGGCGTCGAGCCGTACCTCCAGCTGGCGTCCCCGACCGCGATCCACGTCATGTGGGAGAGCGACAGCGAGACCGATGCGTCCGTCGAATACGGCCTCACCGAGGCGCTCGGTACGACGGTCACGGCGGGCAACGACGCCGGCAGCTTCGGCCACTACCACCACCGCGCCGAGCTGACCGGACTGACCCCGGCGACGCGGTACCACTACCGGGTCACCAGCGGCTCGACGTCGTCGGACATCCACGACTTCATCACCCCCGCGGAGGCGTCGGCGGAGGCAGACCTGCGGATCGTCGCGATGAGCGACATGCAGCAGGACTGGCAGAACACCCACGTGTTCGAAGAGGTGACCAACGAGGGGGTCATCGACTTCACCACGGAGGAGTGGTCCGACGACCTCGCCGCCGAGCTGAACGCGGTGATGGTCCCGGGCGACCTCGTCACCACGGGCCCGAGCTACGACGAGTGGCCCGACACCTTCTTCACGCCGGGGCAGAACCTGTTCCACCACGTGCCGCTGTACCCGGTGCCGGGCAACCACGAAGGCGACAGCGCCAACTTCTTCAACTTCTTCCACCTGCCCGGCAACGAGCACTGGTGGGGCCACAGCGTCGGCAACGTGCGGATGATCGGGTTGGACAGCAACGGCGGGTACCGCACCCAGGAGCAGCTGGACTTCCTCGAGGGAGAGCTGGAAGACGCGTGCGCCGACGCGGACATCGACTTCGTCTTCGCGCAGCTTCACCACCCCCACAAGTCCGAGCTGTGGCTGGCCGGCGAGACCGCCTGGTCGGGCGACGCCATCGCGCTGCTGGAGGCGTTCTCGACCGACTGCGGCAAGCCGTCGCTGCACTTCTTCGGGCACACCCACGGGTACAGCCGCGGGCAGTCGCGCGACCACCGCCACGTGATGGTCAACGTGGCCACCGCGGGCGGAAACATCGACTACTGGGGCGAGTACGCGCAGGCGGACTACGACCAGTTCGTGATCAGCCAGGACGAGTGGGGCTTCGTGATGATGGAGGTCAGCGCGGGGGACGCCCCGTCGTTCCGCCTCCGGCGCGTCAGCCGGGGCAACGAGAACCTCGCCCGGGACAACGAGGTGCGCGACCTGCTCACGGTCCGCACCAACAACGACCCGCCGGCCACGCCGGAGGCACTGAGCCCGGCCGATGGCGAGACCGCCCCGGACCTGTCCCCGCTGCTGGTGGCGTCCACGTACAGCGATCCCGACACGGACCTTCACGGTGGATCCCACTTCCAGGTGTCGGCCGACTGCGCCGACTGGTCCGATCCGATGGCGGAGGCCTGGATCCAGCACATCAACGAGTACGGGGGCGTCGACCTGCAGGCGGGCGATGACCTCGCGGACACGGTGATCGAGGGGCTGCTCCCCGGGATGGAGGTCTGCTGGCGGGTGCGCTACCGCGACCAGGGGCTGGCGTGGAGCGACTGGTCGGCCCCGGCGGGCTTCCGCACCGCGGGCGATGCGCTGACGAAGAACCTGCTGTTGAACCCGGGCGCCGAGGACGGCATCGAGCACTGGAGCATCACCAGCGGCACGCTGGAGTCGGTCACGGGCGGCGAGTGCGAAGGCGTAGAGCCCCGCTCCGGCGGCCGCTACTTCGCCATCGGCGGCCTGTGCGCAGACGAGTCGGAGACCGCCTCGGCGGTGCAGCGGGTGGAGGTCGACGCGTACGCCAAGGCGATCGACGACGAGCGCGCGACGGCGTTCATCGCGGGCTGGTTCCGCGACTTCAGCGGCGACGATCTGCCGGAGGTCGAGGTCATCGCGATCGACGCCAAGGGCGCCAAGATCGCCAGCTCCGGGCGTCACGGCGAGCCGATCGCGACCTGGACCCAGCTCACGGACGAGCTCCCCCTGCCCCCCGGCACCCGCTCGTTGGACTTCCTGATGCACGGCACCCGCTTCGCCGGGACCGACAACGACAGCTACCTGGACGATCTGGAGCTGCGCCTCGCCATCACGCCGTTGCCCGATCCCGGAGACGACGACGACTCCGCGGGAGATGACGATGACGATGATGACGACGACAGCGCCAGCGACGTGGAGGGCTGCAGTTGTGGCAGCTCGATCGGAGGAAGCGGATCGGCGGGCTGGTTGCTGGTCTTGGTTCTGCTGGGTCGGCGACGGAGGGGGTAGGCCGGATCTGCTGGGAAACTGGGAAACTGGGAAACTGGGAAACTGGGAAACTGCGGTCCAGAACAGCGCTACGGCACGACCTCGAACGCCCCACTCGCCGTCGAAACCGTCACCCCCGTGCTCAACGGAATCTCGGTATCAAACCGATACGTCCCCGCCTCCAACGCCATCGACCGCGTAGTGATCGGCAGGTGGAACGTCCAGTGGAACGTCCGCGGGATGTGGTCCGTCGTGTCCTCGTAGGTCGGGTCCGGGTTCAACTCCACCCAGAAGCCATAGCCGTCCGAGTCGCGGCGCACCCCGTTGCTCTGGAGCACGTCCTCCCACTCTCCATCGACCTGCCGCTGCAGGATCGCCACCGGGGTGCCGTACAGCGGATCGTCACCGATGATGGCGTACGTCGCGACCCCATCAAGGGCGTAGGTGGCGTCCGGCTCGGCCGAGACGGCGCCGGCGCCGATGGCGTCTTCGGCTTCCCAGACCTCGCCGTCGGTCAGGTCGAACGGCGTCACCAGATCCGGCTGCGTGAAGCCCGGCGGCTCCTCCCCGTCGCCCAGCCAGTGCTCGAACGCGAGGGCCTGAATCCGGGCCATGTACTCGCCCTGGCGGGAGCCCCACATGGAGCCTGAGGCTTCGTACCCGGCGTACCACCAGTCCTCTTCCTGGAGCGCGTAGCCGAGGTAGTCCTGCGAGTAGCCGAAGAACAGCACGTCATCGACCCCGGCGTGGGCCCGCATGTTGTCCATCGTCTCTTCCGCCAGCAGCGTGCCGGCCTCCCCTGCCCAGGTCGTGAAGTGAGCGCCTGCGATGGTGCCGACGGTGACGACCGACTGCCGCGGCGCGGGGCTGTTCTCGGGGAACGGAATGCAGCCGTCCTCGAGGTCCGCGTGGTGGGTCAGTTCCTCGCAGTTGGGGTCCCGCGAGCAGTAGATGGCGCCCCACTCGAACTGGTACTGGCCCGGCTCGTAGCCGATGGCGATGCGGTCGATGGGGTAGCGGTAGGTCGTCGCCCGGATATCCGGTTCGGCCGTCCACTCGAGCCCGCCGATGGCGCCGTGCACGACGTCGCTCATGTACGTGCCGATGGTCTCCATGTTGGCGTAGCCCGGGGGCTGCTCCGAGGCGCCCTCCAGCGCCGGCAGCGGCGGGGTGCTCGGACTCACGTCCGCGGCCCAGGAGTTGATCATCATCACGTCGACGGGGTGGTCGAAGCCGAGCTCGACGAACTCCTCGATGGCGCCGGAGACGTCTTGGCTCATCGTGAACTCGTCCAGGTCGACCACGGTGCCGTGGATGGCGTAGTTCACGATCGCGGCCGTCACCTCACCGCCCTTGCGCACGGCGATGACCGCCGTCTGGTCGTTGCTGTAGTCGACCAGGTCCTCGCACCGGCGGTCGCCGTGGGCGTCGGGCGCCTGCACGAGCGTGTAGCCGAGCTCGGCGGGCCCCATGTCGGCCAGCGCCTGCTCCACCGCGTCCGCCCCCGCCTGCACCAGCGCGGCGTAGTGCTGGGGCACGAAGTAGTCGGCAATGAGGTTGAACAGGCCGCCCTGGATGAAGCGTCCCGGACCCGAGTGGGTGTGCGTGGCGCCCATGATGAGGGCGTGGTCGTAGTTGCGGCCGGTGCGCGCCTCGACCTCCGCGAGGATCGCTTCGCGCAGCTGCTGCACGGTCGCGATCATGTCGCTGCGGAGGAAGATGAGCTCGAACCCCTCCCCCCGGCTCATCGCGATGGCGACGAACTCGGGGTGACCGTGCAGCCGCTCGGTGGCGGGGTAGCGGTCGGCGTAGGGGCCGGGGTTGCTGGGGGTGCCGAAGAAGCCGTTGCCGGTGACCGCGATGCCCAAGGGCACCTGCATGCGGACGGCGGCGGAGCCTGCGACGAACTCGCCGGGCTGGGGCTCGTCAGGCTCGGGGCAGCTGACCAGGAAGGTGAGGGCAGCGAGAAGAACAAGGGCGCGGCGCAGCATGCGCGCGACCTTACTACTGGGCGGGAGGCTCGTCCCCGGCAGGATCAGTCCCGCTGTCGGCAGAGTCGTCGTCGTCCCCGCTGGAGTCGTCGTCGTCCCCGCTGGAGTCGTCGTCGTCGCCGGCGGCGGGGACCTCGGACTCGGGGGCCTCCTCGACCTTCGCTTCGGCCAGCTCCTCGAGGCGCTCGAGGGCGCCATCGAAGCGGGCACCGAGGGTCGCGTCCATCGACAGGAAGCCGTACCAGCGGACCAGGGGGCCACCATCGCTCGTGCCGTTCTCGGACCACGTCAGGCGGGTCTTGGGAGCGGCCTCGGGATCGTCCGACGGAAGTCCCTCCCAGCAGAGCTTGCCGGTCGACTTCACCGCACCGGAGCTGAGGGCGTAGGTCGCGCACTCATCGGCGGTGCTGAAGTCGGTGAGCACGCCCTCGCCGAGCACGTCGCCGCCGCCCCAGTTGAGGGTCGCGCCGGAGACGGAGACTTCGGTCTCCTCATCGACGTGGGTGCTGAGGTGGCTCCACTCGGACCAGGTGTCGAGCTGCGCCACGTATTCGGCAATGCGCTCGGGCGTGGCTTCGAACGTAGCGGTCCGCTTGGCCTCCCAGTCGGTGGGCAAGACGAACCCGAGGCCCACGAAGGCGAGCACGGATCCAACGAACAAGGCGGCGAGGAAACGAATCACAGCGGGCGCGAAGTACCACGTGATCTTGCAATACAGCAAGCATCCCGCGTGTACTTCGACCTATGAAGAGCCTGCTGGAGAAAGAACGTCGCCTGCTGATCGCCATCGTGGTGCTGCTGATCCTGGCGAATGTGCCCTACGGACGGCTGGTCCTGTACCCCTTCTCGTTGTTCTCCACGTGGGTCCACGAGATGAGCCACGGCATCGCCGCGCTGCTGCTCGGCGGGGAGATCGAGTGGATCAAGGTCTACCCCGACACCTCGGGGCTGGCCCGCACGCGCCGCCCGGACAACGCCTTCGCCACGGCGTTCGTAGCCAGCGCCGGCTACGTCGGCACCGCGATCGTGGGCGCCCTGATGCTGGCGGCGCGGCGCATCGAGAAGGTCGGCCAGATGGGCACCGCCGCTTTCGGCGGGCTGATGCTGCTGTCGGTGCTGCTGTGGGTGCGGAACCCGTTCGGCTTCGCGGCGCTACTGGTCATCGGCGGACTGCTCGTGGCGGCGGGGCTGAAGCTCAAGGGCGAGACCGCCGCCGGGCTGTACGCGTTCCTGGCGGCGGCCTGTTCGCTGAACGCGTTCACCAACATCAAGGACCTGCTGGGCCGCGGCACGATGCAGGTGGGGGGCCAGGTGGTGACCCACAGCGACGCCAACACCGTCGCCGAAGCGCTGCTGCTGCCGGCCTGGTTCTGGGCCGGATCCTGGCTCGTGCTGGCGGTCGTGCTCACGGGCGTGGGTCTGCGCGTGGGCCACACCAAGACCTGATCGGGCGACTCGGGTAGATTGCCGCGCCATGATCGAAGCGGCCCTCGACCAGCACCTCAGCAACGACCTGCAGCGCCTGATGGACGAGCAGGATCCCGAGGAGCCGCTCACCTTCGGCGAGCTCGTCGACCGCATCGGCGATCGCGGGTTCGGCTTCAGCCTGCTGCTGCTGGCCCTCCCCTCAGCCCTGCCGGTGCCCGCGCCGGGCTACAGCACTCCGTTCGGCATCGCGATCGTGGGGCTGTCGGTGCAGATGCTGATGGGCCGCAAGACGCCGTGGCTCCCCAACTTCATCACCAAGCGCACCCTCGGCGGCGCGTTCGCCAGACGCGCGCTGAAGACGGCCATCGGGTTCCTCCGGCGCGTCGAACACCTCATCCGTCCGCGCTGGGGACTGCTCCACAGCCGGGGCGCGCTGATGTTCGTGGGCATCCTGATCGGGCTGATGGGCTCGCTGATGATCATCCCGCTGCCGGGCACCAACACCGCCCCCGCGATGGCGATCTTCCTGGTCGGCGTCGGCCTCATCGAGGAAGACGGCGCCGTCATCGCCCTCGCCACGCTCGCCGCCACCGGCGCGGCGCTGCTGTACGGCTCCCTGTTCGGGATCATGATCTACGCGGGCATGGAGTGGGAGCAGGTCTACGAGCTCGCCAAGACCACGATCAAGGGCTGGCTCGGCTCCTAGGGCAGCTGCACTACGACCGCGCAGCCGGATGAGGCGTCGGGGCTGAGGGTGCCGCTGACCGCGCCGGTGGTTCCGTAGTTCACGACGATGACGCCGGCCGCGCCGCCGCCCCCGCCGGATTGGATACCGCCGCCACCGCCGCCGGGCGAGGAACCTGCGCCGGCGCTTCCACCGGTGGTCGAGCCGGGGACCCACAGCACGTTGCCGTGGCCGCCGCGACCGGCCCCGGCGCTGACCAGCCCGCTGACTGCGACGTCCTCGCCCTCCAGCAGGATGCCGCCCCCGGAGCCGCCACCGCCGCCGCCGCCCCAGGCGTCGCCACCGCGACCGCCGTCCGCCCCGATGACGCCGCTCACCGTCAGGGCGCCGATCGTCGAGATCTGCACCGCACCGCCCCCGGCCCCACCGCCGCCGCCCCCGCCGTTGGGGTTGAAGTCGGTGTCGGAGACGCCGCCGGCGCCGCTGGATCCGGCTTCCAGGGGGACCAGGTCCGCGGTGCCGTAGGGATCGCCCCCGTCGCCACCGAAGCCGCCGTCGCCGCCGTTGTCGCCGCCGTCGCCACCCGCGCTCAAGGTGCCGGGGGAGCCCGCAACCGAAGGCCGGTCGCCCATGCCGCCGCCGCCGCCCCAGCAGTAACCCGCGCCGCCGCCGCCGTTGCCGTAGTGGATGCCCGGGCCTCCGAAGCCGCCGCCGCCGTCGCCGAAGCCGGCGGTGCCGCCGGTGTACGCGTTGTTGGAGCCTGCGCCGCCCGTCGCGCCGCCCGCGGTGCCCGCTCCGCCCGCGTTGGGGCCGCCGGTGGTGAGGGCGTCTGCTCCGACGCCGCCGCCCGCCAGCAGAGTGCCGTCGATGGCGACGTCGTCCGATGAGGTGAGGACCAGCGGCCGGCTCCCCACCACGTCCACGGTGACGCCGGCGAGGATCGAGATCCCGGCCGCGTTGAAGACGCCCAGGTCGGGTCCGCCGGACTGGGTCACGGCGTCGAACCAGACGCCGTCCACGAGGCCCGTGCCGGCTGCCCGCACGCCCGCGATCTCGCCGGTATCGGTGTCGATCGTGGTGTCCGAGTCGACGACCAGCGCGCCGGTGCCCTCGTACAGGACCGTGTCGGGCACGTTGCTGATGTCGATGCAGGCGCCGTTGTCGACCACCGTGTCGCAGTCGTTGTCGGCCCCGTCGCAGGCCTCGGAGTTCCCCGTGAAGTTGTTGATGTCGGCATCGTCGCAGTCGCCATCGCACTCGGTCTGGCCGTCCGTGTCGTCGTCGATCTCGTCGCCGCCCAGGAGCGTGTCGCAGTCGTTGTCGAAGCCGTCGCAGACCTCGGGGTTGCCGTCGAAGTTGTTGACGTCGGTGTCGTCGCAGTCGCCTGCGCACTCGGCCTGGCCGTCGGTGTCGTTGTCGATCTCGTCGGACGCCACCACCGAGTCGCAGTTGTTGTCGAAGCCGTCGCAGACCTCGGCGTTGCCGTCGAAGTTGTTGATGTCGGCGTCATCGCAGTCGCCGTTGCACTCGGTCTGGCCGTCCGTGTCGTCGTCGATCTCGTCGCCGCCCAGGAGCGTGTCGCAGTCGTTGTCGAAGCCGTCGCAGACCTCGGCGTTGCCGTCGAAGTTGTTGATGTCGGCGTCGTCGCAGTCGCCTGCGCACTCGGCCTGGCCGTCGCCGTCGTCGTCGATCTCGGTGCTCGGCACGGCCGCATCGCAGTCGTTGTCGAAGCCGTCGCAGGCCTCGGCGTTGCCGTCGAAGTTGGCGATGTCGGCGTCGTCGCAGTCGCCGGCGCACTCGGTCTGGCCGTCGCCGTCGTCGTCGATCTCGTCACCGCCGAGGGCGCCGTCGCAGTTGTTGTCGGCGTCGTCGCAGACCTCGCCGTTCCCGGGGTAGTTGGCCGCGTCGGCGTCGTCGCAGTCGTCGTCGAGCGTGCCCGGGAGGCCGTCGACGCCGCACACGCTCACGCCATCGCCGTCGTCGTCCACGGCGCAGGCCTCGACCGCGGAGTCGTCATCGTCGCCGGTGGAATCGTCGTCGTCGTCGCCCGCGGAGTCGTCGTCGTCGCCCGCGGAGTCGTCGTCGTCCCCGGAGGAGTCGTCGTCGTCCGTCGCGTCGTCGTCGTCGTCGCCCGCGCTGTCGTCGTCGTCATCGTCGTCCGTCGTGTCGTCGTCGTCGCCGACCGCGGTGTCGTCGTCGCCCCCCAGGCCGACGGAGTCGTCGTCGTCGTCAGGGCAAGCGGCGAGCGAGAGGAGCAGCAGCAGCGCGATCAGGGTGCGAAGAGCGGTCATGGGGCCTCCGCGCGCAGCTTACTTGCCCGCCGCGCCGCGCTAGGGGCTCAACGACGCCCACCCGATCCGATCGTGGACGGCGGTCCCCCAGAAACCCGCGTTCCCGTCGTGCTCCGCCGCGACCTCGGCCAGCGCCTCCTCCAGGGCCTCCGCCCCCTCCTCGCAGAAGGTGATGACGGCCGGCGAGATGCAGTTGGTCTCCGCCGCGATCGTGAGCGGCCGGCCGATCTGCTCCGCGTACGCGACCTCCGAGGCGGAGAACGCAACCATGGCTCCGGCGGTGTCCCGGTAGGCCATGACGACGGCCGAGTCGAGCCGATCCAACACCAGCTCCGACAGGGGCCGCGCGGAGCCGTCGTACGTCGACGTGTGCTCATCGAACCAGAAGGGGATCGCGGCCTCCAGCGTCAGACCGCTCCCCGCCAGGGTGCTGCCCAACTCCTCCAGCAGGCCCAGGTACTGATCCCCAACCGCCACCGAGTCGGCGTCCCACTCCTCCAGCAGGTACGGCTCCACGTCGAACTGGACCCCCACGGGCGCGGCTCCGAGCAGCGAGGCCGCAAACGCCCCGGCAGCGTCCGCGAGCGCGACCGCCTCGTCGTGGTGCGCATCCAGGGCCCACTCGGGGGCGCCGAAGAGCAGCGTGACCTCGATCTCCGATCCCCCCGCCAGCTCGACGAACGCGCTCAGCGACGCGGGATCGTCCTGCACGAGGGCCTCAGACTCGAGGTAGACGCGAGTCACGCCGTGCTCGTTCGCGAACGCGACGACGTCGGCTCGGCCGGCGGCGGTCTGCACCTCCTTCCAGTCCCACGCCCACACCCCTCGATTCGTTGGCGCGGGGCAGGTCAGGTGGGGGCCTACGCAGGCGAACCCCTCCCCCCAGGAACCGCCCTCGGGACCGCCGTAGGGGCCGATGTCGAACGCGCTGCCATCGGGGTCGGCGCCGAACAGCCCCCCGTCGACGCAGCCGCCTCCGGGAGCGAAGTCGGGGGGGGAGGGAAGGTCCGCGGGCGCGTCGCAACCATCGTGGATCGTCGCGTATTCGTTGGCCGAGACGAGCCCGGACGTGTCGACGAGCGCGTCCAGCGAGTTCCCCAGCAGCACCAGCTCCCAGGCCTGCACGCCGTTGCCGTACACCCCGTAGGTGACGTCGGTGATGAGGTTGTTCCAGACGTACGAGATGGGGAGCACTTCCCCGGGGTCCCGCCGGTGGTAGATGCCGGCGGCCGCGTTGCTGATGAGGTTGTGCTTCGCCCGCCACCGGGTCCCCCCCGCGTACACCCCCAGGCCGCCGCCGACGCCGACGATCAGGTTGTTCTCGACCAGCACGTACGTCGCGTCCCCCGAGTCGTACAGCACGAGTCCGTAGCGGTTGTTCAGGATGCGGTTGTGCCGCACGGTCGCCGCTCCGTCCACGCCCTGCGTCTTCACGCCGATGCGCCGGTCCTGGATCTGGCACGCCTCCAACGTGAACGGTCGGGTCGCGGTGACGGCGGCGGCACCGGGGGCCGCGGTGGTCCCGTCGAACAGCAGCGAGCGCACCTCGATGCCGATCGCCGACAGCGTCCAGCCCGCTCCCGTGGGCACGATCCGGGTTCCCAGGTCGGGCGCCCCCACGACGGTCACCGAGACGGCGACGGTGACCGACTCGGGGTAGTCGCCCGCCGCGATCTGCACCTCGTCGCCCGAGGCGGCGGCCCCCACGGCGGCGCCGATCGTGTGGAACGGATGATCGACGGATCCGTCCTCGATCGGGTCCACCGAGGCGCCATCGACGTGGAGCGTGGCGGCCGCGGCGGGGGTGGAAGCGAGCAGGGCGAGGGCAGTCAGGAGGATCGGGCGGGCCATGACTCACGGGTAACCGCCGCCCCTGGGCGTGCCCGCCGCATGTTGATGTGAGCTTTGTTGGAACCTCCCGGGGGGCCCGCGCGTGTATAGATTCGAGCCGTGCCCTCGCCCGCCCCGGAACTGACCCTCGTTCGTGCCACGCAAGGCGATCCGCGGGCCCAGCGGGCGCTGCTGGAGGCCCACGGCGCGATGGTCTACGGCCTCTGCCGCCGCCTCACCCCGGACCCCGACGACGCCTACCAGGAGATCTGGGCCAAGGTCCTCGTCGCGCTCCCCCGGTTCAACCTGGGCGGTGCCGCCTCGGTGCGGACCTGGATCGGCACCATCGCCCGCCGCCACCTCATCGACCGCCATCGCCGTCGCACCGTGCGCGGCGAGGTCGTGCCCCTGCACGAAGACGCCCCCGGCGCCGACGCCCCCGGCGCCCGCCTCGCCGAGCGCCGCCGCGCCGTCCGCCTCGAAGCCGCCCTCGCGCGCCTCCCCGACGCCCAACGCCGGGTCGTGGTCCTGCACCACCTCCAGGGGGCCGCCCTGGCCGACATCGCCCGGGACGAAGGCGCCTCGATCGGCACCATCAAGTCACGCCTGCACCGCGGCCGAGGACGCCTCGCGGAGCTGCTCGGAGGGAGCTCATGAGCGTCTACGAAGACCTCAGCCGCCTGCTGGACGGAGAGCTCGATGGCGACGCCGCCGACGCCCTCCGCGCCCGCATCGCCGCCGAACCGGAGCTGGAAGCCGCGTGGTTGGCGATGCAGGCCCTCCCCGCCCACCTGATGGCGCTGCCCGAGGTCGAGCCCCCGCCCGAGTTGAACGACGCCGTGCTCGCCGGCCGGGATCACCAACCGGCGCTCCGCCGCATCACCCGGCGCTGGAGCCGGCCCGCCGCCGTCGCCGCCGCGATGGCCCTCGTCTGGCTGTGGACCCGCCCCGGCCCGGCCGCCGTACTGGTCTCCGGATCGCAGTTTGTGGATGGGCAAGCAACGCTGCAGGCAGCCCATGTCGAGGTCGAAGTGAACGGCCGCGCCCTGATCGAAGTGGAACCTCCGGAGGGGGTCCTGCGTGAACCCGGTCAGGAGGTTGAAGACATGAACCGAACCCACTTGCTGAGCGCCCTCGCCGGAGCCGCCGTCACCGTCACCGTCTACCAGGGAGCCGCCGTCGTCCGCGCCGACGAAGGCCCCCCCGTCACCGTCGCCGCCGGGGACGTGCACGTCGTCGGAACGCCGACCGCGGCCGCGCCGCCGGCCGCACCAGAGCAGCCCCAGCGGGTCTCCATTCGGCTGGACGGCAACGCCTCGCCGGCCGAGCGCGAGGCCATGCTGGCCGCTGAGATCGGCCGGCTCCGCGACGAGCTCACCCGCGCCGAGATGAGCAGCGACATCGCCCGCGGCCAGCTCGCCTCGCACGAGGGCGAACCGATTGCCTGGCCCGAGGATCTCGACGACGTCTACCGCCCCGAAGGCTTCGAAGCGAACATCGAGGCCGCCCTCGCGGAGGTCCCGTTCGGCGAGATCGAGGTCCTGGACTGCAGCGAGTACCCCTGCTTCGCGGTCATCCGCAGCGCCGAGACTGGCGACGGCTGGCAGGACCCGGTTCGCGAGTTCGCCGATCTCCTCAAGGCCCGCGCCGGCGACAACACCGGCGTGATGAAGCACCTCTCCGGCATCGGCCGCGACGGCGAGGAGCTTCGCTACGCGGGCATCTCCTACGGCCCCAACGAGGACGGCAACGACGAGGCCGACGTGCTCCAGCGCACCGGCTTCCGCATCAACTCGGTGATCGAGGGCCTCGCCGAAGAGGCCATGCCCGAACGCCAGACCGAGGACGTCGACACCGATTGAATCGCACGCCAGCGGCGCTCCTCCACCTGCGAAACCCCACGCAGGAAGGAGGTGCCGCATGACCGTTCGCACCATGGATTTGCCTACGAAAGTAGGCGTGCGCGACGTCCTGGTCCTCAGCTGGCCCATCATGATTTCGATGCTGTCGTTCACGGCGATGATCGTGGTGGACAGCATCTACGTGGCCCAGCTCGGCACCGCGCCCTTAGCGGCGATGGGGCTCGCCACGGCGGTCACCTTCCTGCTCATCAGCTTCGGCATGGGGCTGCTCCGCGCGACTAAGGTCGTGGTCGCCCAGCGCTCCGGCGCAGGCGATCACGGCGCGGTCGAGCGGAGCGTCATCCAGGCCGTCGTGATGGCGGTAGGTCTGGGCCTCGTCGGCGCCTGCTTCGCCCCCTTCGGCGACCTCATGTTCTCTGTCATGGGCGGCAGCGCGGAGGTCAACGAGCACGCGGACGCCTACTACACCGTCCGCGTCCTCGGCTTGCCGTTCGCCTTCACCCTGATCGCGCTGAAGGCGTGGTTCGAAGGGCGGGGCGACACCCGCACGCCGATGGTGGCGACGCTGTTCACCAACGGGCTCAACATCGGCCTGGACCCCGTCTTCATCTTCGGGTGGGGGTTCATACCGGCGATGGGCACCGGCGGGGCGGCGTTGGCGACCGTGCTGGCCTGCCTCGGCGGGCTTGCGTTCGCGGCCTGGAGAACGCGGCTGGCGCTGGCCAACAGCGTCGTGCGGTGGCGGATCGAGCTTCCGCTGGCCAAGGAGATGCTCCGCATCGGGTTCCCCATGGGGTTCGGGCGGCTGATCGACGTCGGCGCGTGGCTGGTGTTCGTCTCGATGCTCGCGCGGTTGGGCGACGCCGAACTGGCGGCGCACGTCATCGTGATGCGGATCGTGTCGGTGAGCTTCCTCCCCGGCTACGCGATCGGCGAAGCCTCGGGCGTGTTCGTCGGCATGGGCATCGGCGCCGGCAAGCCGGAGATCACACGGCAGGCGTTCAAGGCGGGCGTGCTCTGCGCGACCGTGTTGATGACGGCGATGAGCGTCATCTTCGTGCTGTTCCCGGGCCCCTTCATCGGGCTGTTCGGGGCGAGCGCGGAGGTGGTCGAAGTGGCGACGATGCTGATGGTGGTGGCGGCGGCGTTCCAGCTGGTCGACGCCCCCGCGACGGTCGGCATCTGCGCGCTCAACGGCGCCGGGGACACCCGGTTCGTGATGGTCGCGACCTCGCTCGCGGTCTGGCTCGGCAACCTCCCGCTGGCCTACACGCTGGCGATGGTGGTCGGCTGGGGCGCGGTCGGAGCCTGGATCGGGCTGACGGTCGAGATCACGCTCATCGCGCTGATGATGCTGTGGCGGATCCAGGGCTCGACGTGGCTGTCCAAGGGGCTCAAGCCGCTGGACGTGACCGCCAACGACCCCGTCTCCGAGGGCGAAGTCGTGGCCGCCTGAACCCGGGTATCGTCGGCCGCCTATGGGCCGACGCATCTCGATCTCCGCGACGCTCCTGGCGGTCGTCCTCGTCCTCCCCCTCGGGGCGGCCGGGGACGATCGTCCAGGGCTCGTCGAGCGCACCCGGGCGACCCTCGCCACGCTGGTCGCGTTCGACACCACCAATCCCCCCGGCAACGAGGCCGAGCTGGCCGCCTGGGCGCGCGACAGCCTCGCCGCCGACGGCATCGACGCCCGCCTCGTCGGGCCCCCCGACGCCGACGGCCGAGCCAACCTGATCGCCCGCGTCCCCGGCCGCAGCAAGTCCAAGAAGCCGCTCGTCGTCGTCGCCCACGTCGACGTGGTGGGGACCGAAGGCCAGGCCTGGACCACCGACCCGCTGACCCTCACCGAGCAGGACGGCTTCGTCTACGGACGGGGCGTCATCGACAACAAGGGCATGGTGGCCGCCTCCATCGAGATCCTCCGCGCGATGGCGCTGAGCGGAAAGAAGCCGAAGCGCGACGTGGTCCTGCTGCTCGCCGCGGACGAGGAGTCCGGGGGCACCGTCGGCACCGGCTGGCTACTCGCCAACGAGCCGGATCTTCTGGAGGCCGAGTACGTGCTGAACGAGGGCGGCGACGTGCGCATCGTCGGGGACGGGGTCGCCTACGTCGGGCTGCAGACGACCGAGAAGCTCTCCTACACCTTCACCCTCACGGCCGACGGGCAGGACGGGCACAGCTCGATGCCGCTGCCCAACAACGCGATCGCCCGCCTCGGCGCCGCGGTCGCCGACGTGTCGGTGCTGCGCTGGCCGCTGCGCACGCTGCCGACCACGCGCGCCTTCGCCGAGGGGGTCGCCGGCTCCCTGGAAGCGCCGATGGACACCACCATCGCCGCGGTCGCGGAGGTGGCGCCGGGGGATCCGGTCCCCAAGGTCCACGAGCCGACGCTGGAGGCCGACCCCTTCTGGAACGCGAGCCTGCGGACCACCTGCGTGCCGACGATGATCGACGGCGGCACCCGGTCCAACGCGCTGCCCGCCCGCGCCACCGCGAAGGTCAACTGCCGCCTCCTTCCGGATGAGGACGTCAACGCAGCCGCCGCGCTCCTGTCGGAGACCGTCGAGCCCCACGGCGTGACCGTCACGTTCAACAACAGCGGCAAGGTGAGCCCCGTCTCCCCCGAGGACGGCCCCGTCTTCAAGGCCGCCCGCGCCGCCGCCGGCGACGTCTGGCCCGACGCGGTGGTCGCCCCCTTCATGGGCACCGGAGGCACCGACTGCCGCCGCTTCCGCACCGCCGGCGCGGCCTGCTACGGGTTGCTCCCCTTCCCCCTGACCGCCGACGACGAGCGCCGCATGCACGGCACCGACGAGCGCCTCGGGGTCGATGATCTGGCCGAGGGCACGCTCTTCCTGCAGCAGCTGATCCTGGAGCTCAGCCGCTAGGCTTCGCCCCGCTCGCGCATGCGGGAGGCGAAGGCATCGAGGCTGATGGTGCTGGAGGCGTCGAAGGCCTCCAGCAGCTCGATGGACGCCATGCGATCGGGGCGGAAGTTGCGGTAGTCCTCGCGCAGCTCGCACCACGCCACCAGCGACCACGTCGAACCCCAGAAGTAGAGCCCCAACGGCCAGACCGTGCGGCTGGAGGCCTCGCCGGCGCGGGCGGTGTACTCGAAGCGCACCTTGGCGTGCTCGGCGAACGCCTTGCGCAGCCCGATCAGGCCGCTCGTGGCGACCGCCGTCCAGGGACGGTCCGGCACGAACAGGGCGGTGGAGAAGAGCACCTCGCGCAGCGCCGGCGGCAGCACCGCTTCGATCTTGGTCATCGCCTGACGTGAGGCCCCCGCGAGCTCCTCGTCGCCCCACGTCGCGACCATGCGGGCGCCGAGCACCGGCGCCTCGATCTCCTCGGCGTTGAACTGCAGCGGCGGCAGCTCGTAGCCGCGGTGTAGCTGGTAGCCGACCCCCGCCGCGCCCTTGATGAGCACGCCCGAACGCTCCAGATCGCGGATGTCCCGGTACACCGTGCGCCGGGACACCCCCAGCTCCGCGGCGAGCTGTTCCGAGGTGGCGAAACGACGGCTGCGAAGCAACTGAACGAGCTGGAAGAGGCGGTCGGCGCGGCGCATGCGGGGCAATGTGACATTGCACAGGACAGTTGTGATCCGGGCCGTCTACCTTGAGTGCAGAGGACTCCCCGATGACGCGAATCCGACTCCTGCTCCTGGCCCTCGCGATGACGGTCGCCGCCTGCGCGCCCGCCACCGGCGATGGCTTCCAGTTCGTCGATCAGCCGGAGCCCGCGGGCACCGCGTTCCACACCATCGTGGGGCAGACCGCCTTCGAAGTGACGCCGGGTGATGAGGTCTGGCTCTTCCTCGCCAGCGACCCCGACGTGTCCATCGATCAGTTCTCGACCCAGTCCTTCCTCGCCTGCGACACCTCCAACTGGGCCATCGAGCACGCCGTCGCCGCGTACCTGGCCGACGTGAGCCCCGCGGAGGTCACCGGCCTGCTCGGGAGCCGCACCGACATCGAGGACGGAGACGTGGTCAGCGGCGTCGGCTTCATCGTGGCCGAGACGGTCCGCAGCGGCTCGCAGATGGTCGTCGACCCCAAGGGCTACGACCACTACTTCGAGTTCGAGGTCGTCGAGCCGACCCTCTAGGCAGCAGCCCCACTGAGCTGACGCTCAACCAGCTGGCGGTACAGCCCGTCGGTCTCCACCAGTTCCGCGTGCGGCCCTTCCTGCACGACCTTCCCCCCATCCAGCACGAGCACCCGGTCGGCCTCCTTCACGGTCGACAGCCGGTGGGCGATGACCATCGTGGTCCGCCCCTCCATGAGCCGCGCGAGCGCATCCTGGACGAGGTGCTCGGACTCCGCATCGAGCGCCGAGGTGGCCTCATCGAGGATGAGGATCGAGGGGTCCTTCAAGAGCGCCCGCGCGATGGCGACCCGCTGCTTCTGCCCGCCGCTGAGGCGCACACCGCGCTCCCCCACGAGCGTGGAGTAGCCGTCGGGGAAGGCCGCCACGAAGGAGTGGGCGTTGGCCGCGCGGGCAGCCGATTCGACCTCTTCGTCGGTGGCGTCGGGCCGGCCGTAGCGGATGTTCTCGGCCACGGTGGTGGCGAACAGGATGGGCTCCTGCGCGACCACGCCCACCTGCTCGCGCAACCAGTCCGGCTCTAGGTCCAGGTAGTCGATGCCGTCCAGCGTGATGGTCCCCACCGAGGGGTCGTAGAAGCGTGACAGCAGGGCCGCGACGGTGGACTTGCCGCCCCCCGAGGGGCCCACGAGGGCGACGACCTCGCCGGGCTCGAGCGCGATGTCGATGCCGTCCAGCACGATCGTGTCAGCGCGCGAGGGGTACGCGAACACCACCTCGCTCAGCCGCACGCGGCCCTCAATCGTGGCGAGCTGCTGCTCGCCGGAGCTCACCGACGGCTGGCGATCGAGGAGCTCGAAGACCCGCTCGCTCGCACCGAGCGCCTTCATGAAGTCCCCCCACAGGGAGCTGAGGGCCCCGAGGCTGAACGCGACGGTGACGGTGTACATCAGGAACGCCATCAACTCGGGGATCTCCATCGTCCCCTCGGCGAGCATCGCGCCGCCGAACCAGAGCACCACGGCGAGGGCGGAGTACGCCGCGAAGCTCGCCCCGCCGCCGAAGATCGCTCCCAGGCGGGCGCGCTTCCGGGCAAGGCGGAACGTGAGGTCAATCCTGCCTCCGTACCGTGCCTGCTCCTCCTCTTCCCGAGCGAACGAACGAACCGTGCGGATGCCCGACAGCGTCTCCTCGGCCACCTCGGTCGACCTCGCGAGGGCATCCTGGACCTCGAGGCTGACCTTGCGCAGCGCGCGGCCGTAGACGGTCGAGCCGATGACGACGACCGGCACCACCGCCAGCATCACCAAGGTCAGCTGCGGCGACTGAAAGAGAAGAATGATGATCGCGCCGAGCCCCATGAGGGCGTAGCGTAGGAGCATCGAGATGTTCACGGTCACGGCGTTCTGCAGCACCGTCGTGTCCGAGACGAGCCGGCTGGTCAGCTCGCCGGTGCGGTGCTCGTCGAAGAAGGCGATCTCCTGTTGCACCAGCGAGTCGTACAGGCGCTGCCGGAGGCGGGCCACGATCTGCTCGCCCGCGACGGTGAAGAGGTAGCTGCGAATCGCGGTGAAGAAGCCCGCCATGGCGAACAGCCCCAGCAGCAGCAGGGCGAGCTGGTCGATCGCCTCGCGCCCCTCGTCGTTCAGCGCGGTCTCGATCATCTCGGCGACGAACGCGGGGTAGGCCAGGGTCAGTCCCGAGGTGAACAGCAGCGCGACCGTGCCGACCGTCAGCCGGGGGGCTTCGGGGCGCGCCAGGACCAGGAGTCGCTTGAGGGACGCGCCAGAAGCCATGCCTGACAGCCTCAGTCGTCGCGGGCGAGTGTCAAGGTCTGGTAAGCAGGGACTATGCTGACGCGAACGCTGCTCATCGCCGCCCTCTGCCTCCCCCTCGTCGCCTGCGGAGGCGCCGACGACGACGACTCCTCCGAGCCGACCCCCGAGCCGGTGCCGGACTTCGTGCGCGCCACCGTGGCCCTCACCGACGCCGCCGGCGGATCGACCGAGGGGATCACGGTCACGTTCGACGATCAGGAGGAGGGCACCGACGGCACCGGGCGCGCCGACATCACGGTGCCCACCCTCGAGACCTTCGACATCACGGTCGACGCGGGCGCCGACTACCAAGAGTACAGCGTGGCCGGGGTCGTGGGCGGCGACGACTTCATCTTCCAGACGCTGATCAGCGACCGCGCCACCACCGACTTCGTCTACGGCTCGCTCGGCCTCGTCGCGGATGCGGGCAAGGGCATCCTCGTGGTCAGCCTCGACACCGTCGCCCTTCAGGCCGCGACCGGTGGCTCCGCGAGCATCGACGCAGCCCACGACGAGCCGTTCATCTTCGTGAACGACACCCCTCAGGCGGGCAGCGAGCTCATCTTCGAGGCGCAGGCGTTCATCAGCTTCCCCAACGTCGAGCCCGGCGACGTCACCATCGACATCGTCCCCCCCGAGAGCGACATCTGCCTCGCGTTCCCGGCCCTCAGCGCCGAGGACGACGTCACCACCTACACGGTTCGCGCCGACACCGTCACGGTCGTCACCTTCATCTGCCAGTGAGCCGCAAGGCGAAGCTCGGGGCGCTCGGAGTGCTGCTCCTGGGGGTCGTCGAGCACTGGCCGATCACCACCATCCACGAGGTACGAGGACGCATCGAACCGAAGGCCGGCTTCGGCTTCTTCTACGGCCTCCGCTTCACCCTCGACGGTCGAAAGACCAACCTCTACGACCTCGAGAACAAGGTGATCCGGAAGCTGGGCGACGCGCGGATCCATGCCGCCATCAACTGCGCCTCGCGCTCCTGCCCCACCCTCGCGGGGGCGCCCTACCAGGGCTCGACGCTGGAGCAGCAGCTACACGCCGCGGCCCGGCCGTTCGCCAGCTCAGCCCCCCACGTGGACGTCAACGAGGGGGCCCGCGTCGTGCGCCTGTCGCTGATCTACGACTGGTTCGCGGGCGACTTCGGGGACGTGCTCGCGTGGGTCGAGGCGAACGCGGATCCGGCCGTCGCCGAGCCCCTCGGTCGAGCCCGCGCCGAGGGCTGGCCCATCGAGTATGTGCCGTACGACTGGAGCTTGAACGCTCAGCCCTAATCGGGTCGTGGCATGCTTTGGGCGATGCGATCGCTGCTTGCTGCCACGCTCCTGGCCCTCCTGACCCTGCCGCTGAACGCCTGGGCCCAGCACGACGGCCCCCCTCCGCTGGATACCGAAGAGGACGGCGAGGAGGACGAGCCGCTCCGCGACGAGAACGGCAACGAGGTCGAGATCATCGAGTCTCCCTTCGCCGCCGAAGAGAAGGCCTGCATCGAGGAACATGACGGCGCGGCGTGCTTCTCCGCGGGCCAGAAGTGGTTCACCGGTGAGGGGCTCGAGCGGGCCAACATCACGCAGGCGGTGGAGCTGTTCGAGGCGGGCTGCATCTTCCAGCACGTCGAAGCCTGCATGGCCGCGGCGGTGCTCTTCAAGGAGGGCAAGGCGGGCATCTTCCTCAACTCCGAGACGGGCCAGGTGAGCATCGACCTGACGTCGGCCGAGAAGTACTACCGGGCCGCCTGCGAGGTCGGACGGCTGGAGGCCTGCGGCCTCGCCGGCGAGCTGCTCATGGCGCCCCGGAAGCACGTGCCCGCGGGCGCCACCTGGCATGACCTGGAAGAGGACCTGTTCAGCGGCCGGCAGAGCTTCGAAGTCGGCTGCCCGGCCCTGACCGACTCGGCCCCCGTGTGGCAGGAGCGCGACGCCCGCAGCTGCGCCCGCCTCGCCCAGATGTGGGAGGAAGGGCACGGCGTGCGCCGCAACCGCGCGCTCGCTACCGACTACTGGGATCTGGCCTGCGCCGCCGAGGACGGCAAAGGGAACTCCTGCGAGCAGGCCCAGCGGATCCGCGCCCTCCCCGCCGAACCGGTGGAGGAGAAGCGGGTCTCGGTCCAGCCCCGCCGCCCCCACCCCAAGGTCGACCGCTTCCGCGACACCGACGTCGGCATCACCGGCAAAACCACCGAGGACCACTGGCGGAGGTTCGAGATCGAAGGCGGCGTGGGCGCCCGCGTGCGCTACCCCAACCCCACCCTGGTGATGTTCAAGTTCCGGGCGGGCATGGCGATCTGGTTCAACATCGTCGGGATCGGCTTCCAGACCGCATTCTCGACCGACAAGTTCGCCGCCGTGCAGGAGCGCCTCATCACCCGGTTCCAGCACGCCATCAGCCTGAAAATGGCGGTGCCCATCCCGGCGAAGATCCCCTGGGGTGCGGTCATGCGGCTGGGCTGGGGTGTCGGCAGCACGCTGGGGTCGGTGAAGTACCACCCCGCTCCATACGCGCTCGGCTACGGCATCCGCGAGTACGTGCAGCTGGAGATCGGCTCGGGCCAGACCAGCGGCCCCCGCCAGTGGGGCGCCGTGCGCATCGAGCAGCAGCAGACCTGGCACAAGGGCGGCGGCTCGTCCCCGGAGCACTCCACCCAGTTCGTGCTCATCGCCGGCTTCACCTTCGCCGGCAAGGGGCCCGACTGGACGCCCAAGAAGCACGTCGACTAGCCAGACAGGCAGAACGAAGAAAGCCCCGGTCCGAAGACCGGGGCTTTCAGGTGCACGATGCTTTGGGTCGCTCGCCGGTACTCGGTTGGCCTCGCGCCCCGGCTGGGGGCCCGCGCTTCAACCGCGCCGTGACGTCGCCTCTTCAGAGTCTCTCGGTGCGCCGCGCCCCGGAGGGTGCGTCGCGTCGGCAGCTCCCGACTTCAAAAGGTCTGCGCCACCTTCGCTCCCGTTCGGCCGAAGCCTCCCGCTCGCTCGTGTGATGCCACTCCCTCGGAGTCGAATCGGTTCTTCAGGGTGTAACTGGCCCGGCTAGCGGCTCATCGGTTCGCCGCCCCGGCTTCGGTCTTCCCGCCTCTCGACGTGGACCCTTGCCGTTTTCGCCTAGACCCGTTCCCGGTCGCGAGATGCTTCCGGTGGGGTCAACCCTCGTGAACTTGATTCCTCCCTCGGAGCTCCAGGCCTTCTGCCCGGCCTGCCCGTCGCTGCGACCCGGAAGGGGGCCACTGCTCCTGCAGGCGTCTCTCATGAGGTTTGCTGCCCCTTCAGCGCTCAAGGTGAAAGCGTCCACCAATCGCGGCCTTACCTCAGCCGCTTCGTTCCGTCCTCGCCGTTTCTCACGACCTCGACGGCTTACTCCGCTTTCCACCGCCCCAGGGTCTCCCTGGGTGGCACTCGTGGGGTTTCGCTGTCCTTCAAGGCTCCTCCCGCTCCGCTCTGGGCTCCGCCGTCTCCGGCCTTGCCATCCCCTCTCGACCTTCCAGCTGCGCCTGTCCGCCTTTCCGCGGGCTCCCGGTCCGAAGACCGTTCACTTTCGACGTAGCCAGGGCCCTCAGGGTCTTCCCTGCGGTGCGACCGTTCCCGCCAACTTCTGGTTTCCCATCCGCCGGGGGCCGTCACCCTCCTGGACTTTCTCTTTGGAACCTCGCTTCCGCTGTCACCCGAAGGTGGCACCGGCCGTCCGGTTCCCGTCACGTTCCGACTTGTCAATGAGCAGCCCGGCAGCGCCGTGCAGGGAGAAACTAGACCGCCCCCCCAAACGCTGCAAGGGGCTCCAGTCGCGGTTTTCCACAGGCGTGGAAAACCCGAACGTTCCCGAGGGGTTGGAACGGCAATTCGTTTCACTTTCTGTGGAGGTCCCGAGGACTCGTTGCAGAAGCGTGATGGTCGGGGAACGATTGCATCCAGCAAGGACTTCAAGTTGCAGTCAACTGCCTGAAATCACTACCTCATAACCGTACCGCCATCCACGGGGATGGCCTGGCCGTGAATGCCCCTGGAGGCCTCGCCGCAGAGCGTGCCGATCAGCGCCGCCACCTCCTCGGCTTCGACCATCCGACCCTGTGGAGAGGCGCCTTCCAGGGTCGCGCGCGCGTGGTCTGCAGAACGGCCGGTGGACTGGGCGATGCGATCGATGGCCTCGCGGGCCATGTCGGTCTCGACCCAGCCGGGGCAGACCGCGTTGATCGTCACGCCGGTGCGGGCGTACTCCATCGCGAGCGCGCGCACGAGGCCGATGACCGCGTGCTTGCTGGCGCAGTAAGCGGACGTGTAGGCCTGACCCGTCAAACCGGCGAGGCTCGAGACGTTGACCACGCGGCCCCAGCCGGCCTTCGCCATCGCCGGCACGAACGCCCGACACATCGCCATCGTGCCGTGCACGTTGATCTGCTGGATGCGGTCCCACACCTCGTCCGTGGTGCGGTGCAGGGGCGCCCCCACGGCGATGCCGGCGTTGTTGATGAGGCAGTCGATGTGGCCCGCGCGCTCCTGGACTTCGGCGATGGCGGACGCGGTCTGGGCGCGGTCGGCGAGGTCCATGCGCACGGCGAGGCCCTCGGTCTGGGCGGCGACCGCCTCGAGGGCTTCGACGGTGCGGCCGGTGACCACGACGCGCGCCCCCAGGGACGCCAGGTGCAGGGCGGTGGCGCGACCGATGCCGCGGCTTCCGCCGGTGATGAGGACGGTGCGGCCGGACAGATCGGACACGGGACTCTCCTAGGAGAAGGGAGCGGGTTCGTCGGCGACGGAGCCGTCGCCGGGGGCGGGGGGCGGGATGTGACCGCGGGAATCGAGGACGGGGATGGTGTGCTGCTGGGCCAACGTCAACTCCCGTTCGTTCCGGATCGAGGCCTATTACCATCTGGGCGAATGGACCGCACACGCGAGTGTTTGCTGCTGCTGATGCGGCCGTACGAGGGGGCGCCCCGGGCGCCGGGGTCGTACCCGTTCGGGCGGGCGATGCAGGCGCTCGCGGACGAGGGTCTGCGGGTCGTCGTGGGGCACGAGGTGCAGGACGGGCGGGCGACCGGGTGGGCGCTGCAGAAGGACGCCTGGGTCCGGGTCGAGGGCGTGCCGATCGCGGCGGTGCACGACCGCCTCGCGGGGGAGCCGTGGGCGGCGCTGCGGACCCGACTGCTGGCCGAGATCCCCGCGGGGGTGCCGGTGGCGAACCCCGAGGCGGTGCGCGCGATCTGCCGGGACAAGCTCGCGACCCATCGATTCCTGGAGGCTGCAGGCGTGCCCCTGCCGGCGATCACGACCGACCCCGCGGTGCACGCTGACTGGGGCGCCGGCTACCTGAAACGCCGGCTGGGCTCCAAGGGCGAAGGCGTCTGGAGGGTCGGTCCCGGCGACGATCTGGGCGCGGGGGACTTCGTGCAGAAGGCGATCGATCCGGAGCCCGGGGAGGCGCGCGTCGCCCTCCGGCTGCTGGCGCAGCGGCTTCCGGACCGGACGTGGCGTCTGAACCCGGCGGTGGCGCGGATCGCGGCCGCGGGGGCTGATGTCGTCAACGTGCACTCGGGGGCGCGGGCCGCCCGGGCGGCTGCCGTCTGCGACGTCGGCGAACTGAACGCGCTGGCGGCCCGCACGACCGCGGCGTTCACGGATCCGCATGCGGTGGAGCTGGGGCTGGACTTTGTGCTCGACGCTGAACGGCGGCCGTGGCTGATCGAGGTCAACTCCGTGCCCCGGGGCCGCCTCGGCGCGCTCGCGAAGCTGGACCCCGACGCGTTCGACCAGGCCCACGTGGACGCCTGCGCCCGACCGCTGCGAACCCTGGCGGCGTGGGCCGGCTAGGCTCCCCGACGCATGTGCACCCTCCTCGTCGCCCACCGGCACTACGTCGATCGCCCCCTCGTGGTCGCGGCCAACCGGGATGAACAGCTCGACCGCGCCTCCGGCCGGCCGCGGGCGTGGACCGATCGGCCGATCCGGCTCTTCGCGCCCGAGGACCTGCGCGCCGGGGGCACCTGGCTGGGGCTGAACGCGGCCGGGGTCTTCGCCGGACTCACCAACCGCTTCGCCGGGGCCGCCAGCCCCGGGGGGATCTCGCCGGATCGGCGCTCCCGGGGGGCGATCGTGCTCGACGCGCTCGACCAGCCCAGCGCCCGGGCAGCCTTCGATCGGCTCGGCACGATCTCGGGCGAGCTGCACAACCCCTTCCACCTCGTCATCGCCGACGGCACCGATGCGTTCCTCGTCTGGAGCGACGGTTGGCTGCTCCACACCGCCGAGCTGCCCCCAGGACTGCACGCGATCACCGAGCGGAGCTTCGACGCCGCCCCCTCCGGTCGCGAGGATGCGCTGCAAGGCTGGGCACCGACCCTCGACGAGCTCAAGCCGGCCCTCGCGGTGCACCGCGACACCCCCATGAGCAGCACCTGCGTGCACGCCGAGTCGTTCAACTACGGCACGAAGTCAGCGACCTGGATCGAGTACGACGAAGAGGGCCCGGCCCGCTTCCAGTTCACCGACGGTCCGTCCTGCACCACGCCGTGGGAGGACTTGAGCGATCAGCTGCGGGCGAGCCTGCGCCAGACGGTGACGTCGTAGCCCATCGCGTAGTCGCGATCCCGCCGCACCAACTCCGACGCCCCCAGGTAGCGACGCACCAGGTCTTTGCTGAAGGGCTGGGTCTTCGTCTCCGGGGCGCGTCCCCCGCGCAGGATCGTCTTGATCAGCCGGTTCGTCTTGGGATGGTGCCGCCACGGCCCGGCCACCAGGAGCGTGCCGCCGTCGGCGCAGACCCGCTCGGCCTCCCGCAGCAGGGGCCCCGGCTGAGCCGCGAGGTGGACCACCGAGGCGAGGATGACGACGTCGAAGGTGCCCTCGGCGAAGGGGAGCCGGCGGCCGTCCGCCTGCACCACGGGGATGGCGAGGCCGCGGTCCATCGCGTAGTCACGAAGCCGCGCCAGGTGCTCGAACCCGACCTCGACGGCGGTGACGTTGTGCCCCGCCTCGGCCAGGGGCACCGCGATGCCTCCGCTGCCTGCGCCGATCTCCAGGACACGCCCCGAGGGCGACGGGAGCGCCGCCTTCAAGAGCGCGACGCGGGCGCCGTGGAAGACCCGTTCAGCCTGGCTCCCGCCCTGCAGCGCGGCGAAGTAGTCGGCAGGGTCGAGTTGGGCCGGTTCCAGGCTCACGGGGCCGCCCCTGGGGGCCATTTCGAGGGAGGCAGCTTCAGCTCCTCACGAATCGTCTCCTGCCCCTCGTGGTTCTCCTCCCAGTAGGTGCGCCGCTGCGCCGCGAGCAGCTCGCCGCGCTCCCCGTCGTCACGCTCCCACGCGATCAGCCGATGGGGCGGCGCCGTCTCAACGAAGTAGCGATGGGCCGGGCCCCCGGTCGGCTTCGCCTCCCAGCGCTCCACCTCGAACGTGCCCGCCGGGACCGTCGCCGATTCCGGGGCCGCGGACCGCGTGATCGCCGCCGTACTCCAGGCCGTCGGCGCGTGGGTCAGGCGTCCGTCGAGCAGGCGAGGGAGCCACGGGACCTCGATCGACCCGCCGGGAGCGACGAGCTCGCCGGCCACGCCCCGCACCAGCAGCGGCATCGCGTCCGCCGTCACGCCCCGCTTGGGGACCTCGCCGCCGGTGTGGTCGTCGCCCTCGCCGTCGAAGTAGCTGTGGAAGCTGCGCTCCCAGGAGCGGGGGTCGATCGCCCACTGCTCCCACGCGTGCCCGCACCACTCCTGCAGCGACATCGTGATCTTCGTCGGGAGACCGCGCCCCACCCGTCCGTCCAGCGGCACGAACGTGCTCGTCATCGCGTTGTAGTCGTAGATCCCGGTCTGGAAGTCGCGCACGTCGTTGAGCTTGATGACCGGGTACTCGTCGGGGTGCCCGCCGTCGGACTTGAGCCGCTGCCCCGCGGTGAACGTCTCCGTCACCGTGATCAGCACCGCCTCGCCCGCACGGTTCTCGCCGTAGCGCGGCTGCACGAAGGTGTAGGTGGCGATCTCCGCCTGCCCGTCGCCCCAGTGATCCCAGAAGCCCGCGGGCGCCTGCGACTTCGCCTGCGGGGCCGCCGCCTGCGATTGGCAGGCCAGGAGCGCGACCGCGGCCGCGACACCGAGGATCGAAGTCCGGGTCATTCGATCTGTCCGAGGAAGGCGGCCAGGGCCGCGAGTTCGGCTTCGTCCAGGTGGCTGGTGCCGCCGTGGAGGTCGTCGACGTTGGCGTCCAACACGTCCCGCAGCGTCGCAGCGGAGCCGTCGTGGAGGTACGGGGGGGTCGACCAGACGCCTCGGAGGGTGGGGGTGTCGAGTCCCGGGAGGCCACCCCCGAGCCGCCCGCCGCTGCCGTCCGTGAGGGTGCCGACGTCGTGCAGCAGCGGCTCGGCGGGGGCCAGCCACTGGCTGTCGGTGTACTCGGGGAGCAGGTGGCAGGTGGCGCAGGCGGCCGCGGCGGTGTTGAAGATGGCGCGCCCCGCCTCCGCCTCCTCGGTCAGCCCGCCGCCGTTGGTGCGGAACGGCGACTTCGGGAACGCATCCAGGCTCTCGACGTACGCCGCGAGGGCGTCCAGGTCTTCGGACAGGCCGGCCTTGGGGGGCCCCAGCGTGTCCGACGTCGCCGCGAAGTCCTCGTCGGTCAGCAGGCCGGTGCCCCGCATGCCGCCGCGGATGTCGTTCTCGAAGTCCTGCACCTCGTCGAAGTTCGCGCTCCAGTGGATCGGCCCCTGGAGCGTGCCGCCGCGACCGTGCAGGTCGATGGTGTTGCGCAGCCCCTCACCCCGGTCGGTGAAGTCCCAGGTCTGGCCGTCGGCGGCCCCCTCGAGGTGGCAGGAGCCGCAGCTCAGGTAGCCGTCGCGGGCGATGCGGGGATCGGCGGCGCGGTGGAAGAGCTGCTTGCCCCGGAGGATGTCGGGATCCAGTTCCTCGACGCCGGCGGGGCGCAGGTCCAGTCGAGCCGCTTCGACGCCCGCGCCGGGCGTCTCCAGGTCGAAGATCACGAGCTCGCGGGAGTAGGACGCGACGACCCACAGCTCCGTACCGTCGGGCGAGACGAGCACCCCGTCGACGCCGTTGCCGATGCCCTGGAACGAGCCTGCCGTCTCGAACGTGTAGGCGTCGAGCACGTCGACCGCCTCCATGCCCAGCATCGCCACGTACACCCAGTCTCCCCGGGGCGAGAACGCGACGTCGCTGGCGAAGTCCCGGTTGTCGAAGACCTTGCGCACGCCCTCGGTTCCGTCGATCGACGCCTGGCTGAGCACCGCCCGCGCCGTGGTCTCGTGGGTCAGGTCGAGCCCGTCCCGGAAGGCCCCCCGCAGGATGTTGGCCTGCAGCGAGGGGAGCGCCACGGTGCGTCCGTCCGGCGACGGCACGAGCCCCACGTAGTTGGGCACGCCGCGGGTGGTGGTGTCGCTGTCGGGGCCGGGGTCCACCGCCAGGGTGTGGGTCGGCAGCACGTCCCCGTCCGGCCCGGAGGCGTTGACCGCCCACCAGGTGCCGCCGCCGGGGAGGCTGCGGAAGCGGGAGACGAGGTAGTCCGAGCCCAGGCGGGCGAGCCCCCGGCTGTCGGGGAACTGCTCGCGGTCGAACCACTGCATCGCGACCACCGGCGACAGCGTCCAATGGCTGAGCCCGCCGGCGCCTCCGTGGGCCACGCCGATCTCGTCGCCAGACGCGTTCAGGACCGCCGCGCGGGCCGGCCAGCCGTACTCGGTGAGGGCCACGTCGGCGAGGCGGGCGTCTCCCTCCCAGACCTGGAAGGCGTTCCCCTCGTCGCACGCCACGACCCAGCGGCCAACGTTCGAGGCGGTGGCCACGGTGCGGGGATCGTCGCAGACGTCGCGCCACTGGACGGTGCGATCGGCCGGGTCGATCACGGCCACGGCGGCGAAGTCCGGGAGCGCGACGTAGACCTCGGTCCAGTCCGCGTTGGCGGCGATCCGCTTGGCCGTCGAGGGGGCGTCGGGGGCCAGCGGCCAGACGACGTCGGCGCGCACCCCGGCGCTGTCGGTCTCGCCCTCGGCGTTCGTCACCGTCAGCACGACCGTGTAGTGGCCGGACGCGGTCCAGGCGTGAGACGGGGCGACGCCGGCGCCCTCCTCTCCGTCGCCGAAGTCCCAGTTGTAGGTCGAGGCGAGCTCGCTGCCGCCGCCGTCGAACTGGGCGGTTTCTCCGACCTCCACCAGCATCGGGAGCCCGGCGTCGGCCAGCGGCGGCCCCTCGCCCGGGTCGGGCTGCTGATCGGGGCAGCCGACCAGCAGCGCCCCCAACAGGACCGGGACCAGCGCACGCCTCATTCGGCCAGCTCACGCCCGGTGGAGAAGCGGAAGGTCACCGGCGTCTCCACGGCGTTCCCCGAGAAGTCCTGGATGCCTCCCGCGGCGATCTCCACCGCGTAGGTGGTGTCGGCGAACCAGCCGTCGGTCGGGGCGAAGCTCACGACGTTCTCCTGACCGGTAAACATCCCCTCGACGGGGAAGCCAGCCGAGTCGGTGACGCGAAAGCTGCCTTCGAAGACCGTGCGGAACTCGACCATCTCGTCGAAGGAGACCCCCACGCGGCTCCCGAGGGGCACGAACGTGGCGCCATCGGCGGGGAAGTGCAGCTCAGCCGTCGGGGCGCGGCGGTCCGGCTCCTCGGTCCAGGGCACCACGGAGCTGGCCTCGTCGGGGACCGCCTCGTCGTCCACCGACAGCACGACGACGTTGCCGATCGGGGTGGCCGTGTCGAGGTCGCCCTCGAGGTCCGCGCGTCCGATCTCCAGCGGCGACGAGGGGTCGCTGAAGTCGAACACGCTGGCGAAGTTGCTGTCGCCCACGAACATCGTGTCGTGGAGCCTGAACACGTAGCCGCCGTTGCCATCGGGGGTGTTGTATCCGCCAACCCGGGTCGGCGCGGTGGGATCGGTCAGGTCGTAGGCCGCGAACCCGCCGCCGTTCTCCTTGCGAGCGAACAGCGCGTACCGCCCGCCGGTGTTGGCGAAGTAGTACTCCTTGGGCACGCCGTCATCGTCGGTGACGTGGAACTCACCGCCCGGGATCGGCTGCGGTTCCGCGGGGTCCGACACGTCCAACAGCAACGTTCGCGAGCCTTCGGCGGCCGAGACCATGGCCACATCGCCGATCACGTGGACCGCGCCCACCCGCAGCGGGGGATCCGGGGTGTACTGGCTCAGCAGCGTCGGTTCGGCCGGGTTCGACGCGTCGATCACCCAGAAGCCGTTGTCGGCTCCCGAGACGAACACGTACGGCCCCTGCCAGAAGGTCGCCAACGACACCCGCGCGTAGGCGTCCGGGTAGACGTAGCCGGGGAGGTTGATCTCGCTCACGAAGGCGGGCGCGGTGGGGTCGGTGATGTCCCAGAAGTGGGCGCCCCCGACGATGGCGTCTTCGTCGGGGTCGTAGGCGCCGTGGTAGTCGAACGCGGCGTAGGTCCGACCGTCGATGCGGGCGAACCCGGTGGTGTGGGACTCGCGCAAGTCGCTGTGGAACACCTCGCCCACCTTGATCGGGTCGCAAGGGTCGGCGAAGTCGAAGAAGGTCAGCCCGCCGGCGGACCACTCCGGGATCCAGGGCATCAGCAGGTATCCGTCGAACATCGTCACGAAGTTGTGGTGGTCGTTGTCGTCCTCGCCCCCGTCGAGGAACGCGCATTCGGTCCACAGATCGGCCGCGTCGAAGGTGGTGGCGGGGCCGCCGGGGCCGGTCAAGGTGCCCCAGGCGTCGGGCTCGGGGAGGGGCTCGGGGAGGTTGCTCGGGCAGCCGGCCAGCAGCGCGGCCCCAACGACCGCTCCCCGGAGCCTCACGCGCGCCCCTCCGCGACCGCGACGGCGTGCTCGGCGTACTTCGTCATGAGCTCGCCCCAGTCCCCCGCGGCGCCCAGCCGGCGGAGCATGTTGTAGTTCCCGCCGAGGGCCCGGTGGAGGTAGAGGATGTCGCCCGGAGCCTGGATCTCGGGGAACTTCGCCAGTTGCGGCGTGAGCTTCATGATCGGAGTCATCCAGTCGTCGTCGCGCTCGCTGCCCGCCTCCACGTGCCCCATGCGGTACGGACGAATGACGGCCGCACACCACTGCCAGAGCATCTCGTCGGCCGCTTCGGAGTGGCCATGGAGCACGCCGGCGTCCCGGGCGCCCTGAATCGTCCCGGCTCGGTCGCCCGCGTGAGCCGCCAGCGCGGTGCGGGCGTAAGCGCCGATCCAGAACTCGTCGAACCGCTTGACGCAACCGAAGTCGAGCAGGCCCACGCGGCCGTCCGGCTCGAACAGGTAGTTGCCCGGGTGGGGGTCCGCGTGGAGTGTGCGCAGCTCGAACGCCTGCTGGTAGTGCAGCTCCGCGAGCGTGCGGCCGGCCCGCTGGCGCGCCTCCGCCGACGCCGACTCCACGAACGCGTCCACGTGCACGCCGGGGAGGTGGTCCATCGTCAGCACCCGCTCGGTCGACCAGCCGGGGTGCACGTTGGGGATCCGCACGCGGGCGTCGTCACCGAAGATGCGCTGGTACTCGGCGATGTTCGCCGCCTCCTGGAGGTAGTCCAGCTCCTCGTTCAGGCGCTCCTCGATCTCCGCGAAGATCGCGTCCACCTCCGCCTTGGAGCGGCGGATGATCCGGGTGCTCGTGAGGATCGAGCGGAGCGCCTTGAGGTCGGACGCGACCGATCGCTCGATGCCGCTGTGCAGCACCTTGACGACGACCTCCTGGCCGTCCGGGAGCATCGCGGAGTGGGCCTGCCCCAGGCTCGCGGTGCCGATCGGGTCGGGATCGAAGCGCGCGAAGCGCTCCTCCAGCGACCCCTCCAGCGACCGCTCCACCTCGTACTTGATGGTCTCGAACGGCAGCGGCTCGACGTCGGCGTGCAGCTTGCCGAGCACGCGCGTGACGTCCGGGGGGAGGTCCAGGTGCTCGGCCGCGAGCGCGACCGTCTGGCCGACCTTCATCGCGGCGCCCTTGAGCAGCCCCATCGTCTCCACGATCCGCTCGGCGTTGGACTCGTGCAGCCGCTTCATCGCGCGTTCGCGCAGCTCGCTGTTCTGAAACGCACCCGCAGCCCGGCGCCCCACGTACGACGCGGAGACCTTGGTGGACATCGCGGCCAGGCGCGCAACGCGACCGAGCCGACTCTTGGGGGGCTTCTTTGCCATCTAGGAGCTTGCTGGGGCCGCAACCATACCCAGCCGTCGGCCGACCGCTAGACTCTGTTTCATCATCGTGTCGCAGGACATCCCTCCCATCCTTGCCTCGAATCTCCGCGCGATCCAGCAGCGTGATCCTCGGTTGTTCGATCGCATCTGCCTTCCGGTGGACGGATCGCACGTCCGGCGGGGCGACGGCGGCGCCCTGGAGTACCGGGTCCATCGCACCTGGCACGCGATCGACCAGACCCCCGACAGCCTCCTGGACGCCCCCGAAGGGGAGCGCGCCGTGCTGTTGTTCGGGCTCGGTGGCGGCGAGCAGCTGCTGCACCTGCTGACCCACAGCGACGTCCGCGTCGTCGCCTGGGAGCGGGATCCCTGGATCCTGCGGCTGCTGCTCGAGGCGCACGACCTCAGCAAGGCGATCAACCGAGGCAAGCTGTGGCTGCGCCTGGGCGCCGATCTGCTCGACGAGGTGGAGCACGCCCCCGACCGCACCGTCATCGCGCACCCCTTCTTCGCCGCCCACTACGCCGCCGAAGCCCGGCTGCTCCAAGACGGCCTGGGAGAGCGCCGCGCGCTGGTGTGCGACGGCACCCTGTTCGTCGACGACGTCGCCGACGCCCTCCGCGCCGAGGGGTTCACGGTCGGCACCTGGGAGCCCAAGCGGCTGGCCAAGGAGGAGCTGGACCACGCGGCGTCGCGGTGGGAGCCCGAGTTCGTCGTCTCCATCAACCACGTCCACGGCCTCCCCGAGGCGTGCGCCCGGCAGGAGCTGCCGCTGGCGATCTGGGAGATCGACCCGTCCACCGACCGGCTCCGCCCCGCGCAGGGCAACGTCGCCGGCACCCACGTGTTCACGTGGCGGGGCTCGCTCATTCCCGCCTGGAAGACCGCCGGCTTCGGCAACGTCGAGGGGCTCCCGCTGGCGGCCAACCCCGAGCGCCGCTTCCCCATCGCCCTCGAAGGCGCCGACGTCGAGGCCTATACCTCCCCCGTCGCGTTCGTGGGCGCGAGCATGGTGGATCAGGGGCAGAAGTTCCGGCAGGACCTGCTCGGCCTGTACGCCCTGTGGAAGGGCGGCTCCCCGATGGATGCGCAGGCCGAGGGGCAGCAGCGGCTGGAGGCCGCCCTCGGGGCGATCCGGGCCGACTTCTCCGTCGATCGCACGGGCGAGGCGGTGCGCGAGCACCTCGGTGACTTCGCCGCTGCCCAGGCCGCCCGGGGACGCGACATCGTGCCGTTCGTGGCCGAGATGGCGGGGGCGGACAAGCGGCTCACCTACATCGCCCAGATCGGCCAGGTCGAGGGCACGGTGTGGGGGGACGATGGCTGGCGCTTCGTCGAGCAGTTCGGGGTGAACTACAAGGGTCCCGCGGGCCACCGCGACGAGATCAACAAGGTCTACTCGGGCGCCACCGTGAACCTCGACGTGGGCCGCATCTACCAATCCGACATCGTGACGATGCGGGTGTTCGACGTGATGGCCTGCGGCGGCTTCGTGCTGGCGGAGCACTGCCCCGCCCTGGAGGCGCTGTTCGAGGCGGGCGTGCACCTGGACTGGTACCGCGACCTGCCGGAGATGCTCGACCGCCTCGCGTGGTGGCTGGAGCGTCCCGACGAGGCGCGCGAAGTCGGCCAGCGAGCCGCCGAACTCATCCGCAGCGACCACACGATCCGGGGCCGCATCGGCCACATCCTCGACACGATGGGGGTGAAGCGGTGACGAAGCTGCTGCTGGCGCTCGTGATGATGCTGGGCATCAGGCGCCGGCTGCAGTTGACCGCCGCCGCACCCGCCGCTGGCGAACCGACGGACGAGCAGCTGTTCGCTGCCTACCGGGGCGGAGACACCAAGGCGTTCGACGAGATCTTTCGACGCTACGGGCCGCCGATCACGCAGCTGATGCGGCGCCAGATCCGGTCGAACGAGGACGCCTCGGATCTGGTGCAGCAGACGTTCCTGCAGCTGCACCGCGCCCGGAACGACTTCCGCGAGGGCTGCGAGCTGCGCCCGTGGCTCTACACGATCGCCATGAACCTGCGGCGCGAGTACTTCCGCAAGAAGGGCCGACGCAAGGAGTCGGTGATGGACCTGGACGCCAAGGCGTCGACCCAGCCGCGCGTGGATCCGGTGGACGTGGGCGCGCTGGAGACGCAGGACCAGGTCCGGCAGGCGCTGGCTCGGCTCCCCGAGTCGCAGCGGGCGGTGATCCAGCTGCACTGGTTCGACGGGCTTTCGATGTCCGAGGTAGCCGACGTCGTGGGCGCGTCCGTCAGCGCGGTGAAAGTCCGAGCCCACCGTGGCTACAAGGTCCTGCGGGCCGCCCTGGAGGCGACCGACGCGACGGAGACCATCGGACGATGAACTGCGGCGACATCCACGCCCTGCTGCGCGCCGGCGAGGCCCCCCAGGGGGAGGCCGCGGACGAGCACCTCCGGGGCTGCGAAGCCTGCGCCGAGCTGGTGGACGACGAGGCCGCGCTGGCCCGGGCGCTGGGGGACGAGGACGAGCCTGCGACCGCCGAGATGGACTCGATCCTGACGACCGTGCGGGAGGCCGTGGCGCTGGAGGTCGGTCCGCGCGCCGCGATGCGGAGCCTATCGACCCCGGTGCGGTTGGCGCTCAGCCTCGCCGCCCTCGTGGGGGTCGCCGCGTTCGTCGCCATCGCGTCCCCCCGGGGCGATCTGGCGACGATGCCGAAGCTCCGCCTGCTCGCCGCGATGACGCTGTACACCGGGCTCGCCTTCGCCTCGATGCAGGTCGCCCTCCGCCCCCTGTCCAAGCCCGCGGGGGCCTCCCGCCTGGGCCGGCTGCTGGTCGTCGCCGGGCTCGCCACGGCGGTCGGGTTCGCCCTCGCGCCCGTGGCCGCGGGCGAGTCCCTGACGAAGACCGGGATGATGTTCGGCCCGATGGTCGTCGCCTGCTTCGGCTTCGGCTCGATGTTCGCGCTGCCGCTGCTGGTGCTCGGCTGGGCGCTGGACCGCGGCGGCTACCTCGTCGGGAGCCGCCTGCTGCTGGCGGGCGCCGCCGCCGGGCTGGCCGGGAACCTGTTCCTCGAGTTGCACTGCGACATCCAGCTCCCCGCGCACCTGCTCATGGGGCACACGACCGTGGTGGTGGCGCTGCTGGGGGCCGGACTTGGGCTCTCGCTGATCGGCCGGGACCGCTGAGTTACAAGAGGAAAGGGTCCGGGAACCACCCTGGGTTCAGGAGGAACCCATGATCGCTCGCCTGCTCCCCCTCATCGCCGCCCTCGTCGTGCTCTCGGGCTACCCCGAGGAAGTCTTCGAAGGAGAGATCACCGTCACCCTCACGGGGGTCGACGCCGCGATTCTGAACGCTCCCGTCGGCGAGGCGGGTGTCCGGCTCGACGGGGTCGTCGGCTACCGGGTCGATCTCGGCGCAGACACGTACGAGGTCGGCGGAGTCGACGAACGCGAGTGGTACGACGAGGAGGTCGACTGGGAGTACCGCGAGAGCTTCTACGTCCTGATCGAGGACTACGCGGGCCCTGGTTCCTACCCCGCGACGGTGGAGGCGAGGGCGTCGAACCGAACCCTTTCCGACAGCGAACGAGCCTCGCACTCCATCGACGTCGATGCCACCCACTGCACCGCCGAGGTCGGCGAGGACGAGCTCCTGGGCGGCGTCGAGTGCGACGTGGTGACGCTGGTCGCGAGCTGGCAGAACCCCTGGGAAGGCTCCGGCGAGGACGAGGACGAGGACGGCTCCCTCAGCGCCACGTGGGTCGGCGGGTTCGTGCCTGGCCGGATCGCGGACCCCGCGCGGTCCGACACCTCCGCGCCGCAGTAGCCGCCTCCGGGGGGTAGGCTCCCGGCATGAAGATCGCGCCCCTCGCCTTCCCGATCGGGTTGGCGCTCGTCCTGCTGCCCGCCTGCCCCACCCTCGTCTGCGGCCCCGGCACGGTCGAAGTGGACGGCCAATGCGTGCCCACGGTCGATGACGACGACAGCTTCGGCGACGACGACGACACCGCGCCCGACGACGACGACATCGCACCCGACGACGACGACGCCACCGACGACGACGACATCGCACCCGACGACGACGACATCGCACCCGACGACGACGACACCGCTCCCGTGGACCCCGGGTACCCGGAGTTCCCCGAGGTCATCGACGTGCTCACGATCGGCGTGCGCACGGGCTACTCGGAGCACGCGGGCACGAACACCAACAGCCTGTCGCTCTGCCTCACTGAGACGGACTGCTTCTCCCTGAACGTGCCCGACGTCGACGACTTCCGGGTCGGTGAGATGGACGTCTACAGCATCGAAGATCTCGGCCTGCCCCGGTCGGACGTCGACCGCGTGGAGATCCGCTCGAGCAACGGTACCGACAAGTGGATCTCCCACTGCCTGGAGCTCCGCTTCGACGGCGAGCCGGTTTACTGCAACTACGTGGCCGAGGAGTTCGGCGAGTTCGGCGACGAGCTCGCCTCCTGGATCGACCCCGACGGCCTCCACAACGCCTGCACCACCTGCTGGGACGAGTCCCTCACCCACGGCCCGATGGTCGGCGCCATCACCCCCGACTCGGCGCGCCTGTTCCTCCGCGCCGATGCCACCCGGCAGGTCGGCCTGCACCTTGCCGAGGTGGGGGAGGCCGAGGCCCCGGTGGTCGCATGGACCTATCCCTCGGCGTCCACCGACTTCACCGCCCAGCCGCTGGTCGAAGGGCTGCTGCCGGACACCGAATACCGCTACTGGTTCGAGATCGAAGGCGCCCCCGAGGGGCCCCAGGAGGCCTTCCGCACCCCGCCCGCCTCCGGCACCCCGACCACGCTGTCGATGGCGTTCGGCTCGTGCAGCAAGTTCGACGAGCAGCCGATCTTCGCCCACATCGCGGCCGGCGAGCCGGACCTGTTCTTTTTCATCGGGGACAACCACTACGGCAACACCCCCGACCTCAACGCCCTCCGCTGGTACTACCGCTGGGGTCTGGAGCGGGTGGGGCGGGGCGCCCTCGCGACCACCGTCTCCACGCTCGCGACGTGGGACGACCACGACTACGTCGGCAACAACACCGACGGCAACGACGCCGGCAAGGAGACCGCGCTGCGGGTCTTCAGCGAGTACTGGGCCAACCCCGCGGCCGGCACCGAGACCACGCCCGGCACGTTCTTCGTCCACTCCTGGGGCGACGTCGACTTCTTCTTCCTGGACGACCGCTACTACCGCGGCTTCGACAACAGCATCCTCGGCGCCGAGCAGACGCAGTGGCTCCAGGACGAGCTCGCCGCATCGACCGCGACGTTCAAGCTGCTGCTGTCGGGGAGCCAGTGGACGACGCACGGCAGCAGCGACTCGTGGGCCACCTTCCCCGAGGCGACCGACGCGCTCTACGAGTTCATCCGGGACCAGGCCATTGACGGCGTGGTGCTGCTGTCCGGCGACGTGCACCGCTCCGAGTTCCGGCTGAACCCGGGCGCCGACGGCGGCTACGACTTCCCCGAGCTCGTCTCGTCCCCGCTGGCCAACTCCAACAGCTCCTGCGGCGACGACGGCGAGCTGCTCGAGTGCTTCAACAGCAGCAGCTACTACATCACCGTGGACATCGACACGACCGCCCCCGATCCGAGCCTCACGGCGACGCTGTGGGACGAATCGGGGTCGAGCCTGACCGATTGGACCATCCTGAGATCCAGCCTGGAGTAGGGTGCGGGGGTCTCATCGGGGGGACGCGGGGACTCATGAGCGACATCGTCGATCAACGCATCGCCCGCCTCGAGCTGGACGAGGACGGCTTCGTCCACCTGCAGTACAAGCCCGGCGTCACCTCCGAGCTGTCGGACGTCCAGGAATTCGCGACGATCTTCCAGCAGCTCGCGCGAGGCCGGGCCTACCTGCTGTCGGACCTCGCGCTGAAGGGCTCCTCGTCGGAGGGGCGCGCCTACGCCGCGACCGCTGAGTACGCCGAGAACCTCCACGCGGTCGCGGCCTACGGCATGTCGAGAGTGGGGGTGCTCGTCGCGACGGTCTTCTTGCGCCTGCAGCGGCCCCGCTTCCCGATGCGCATCTTCGCGACGGAGGAAGACGCCCGCGCCTGGCTGCGCAAGGTGCGCGGAGACAACGTCGCCGCCTGACCGATTTGCTGCAAGCACGCCTCCGGGATCTGCGTATGTGGGGAAACCCCTGGCGCCCCGAGAGGAACTGAATGAACACCCGCCATCTTCTGACCGCCACCACCGTTTGCGTGGCGCTATTGGGCGGATGCAGCAACCCCTTCAACATCGCCAACCGGCTCGCTTACAAGAGCGCGATGCGCGATGTGACACGGTCGATGAGGCGGGCAAGACCACCGCGGTGGTGCAGGTGCCCGGCGGGGTCGAGTTCAAGGTCTACCCGACCGGCAGCGCCAACGGCTATTCGCTGTACGACGCCTCCACCGGCGTCGGCTGCCCGGCGGTGTCGGTGGAAGCTCCCGCGGTCGGCCAGTGGCAGCGCGGCCCGTTCGAGTTCACGACGGGCTTCGACTGTGAGGTCGGCGAAACCGTCCACCTCCTTGAAGGCGAGGTCGGGTTCGAGGACACCGAGTACGGCGTGAGCTTCTACTCCGTGCCCCGTCCGTTCACCCGCTGAGCACGGTTTACGAAGGCGTTACGAACCCCGGGTCGGCTCGCGTGTCGGAGTTGATGTTCGACCAACGAACGCACCCAGGAGTTTCGACATGAGCATGCCTTCCTTCCGCCTCGTCGCCGCCGCCGCCGCCGCCCTCACCTTGTCCGTGGGGGCGGCTCACGCCTCGAAGCGCGGGCCGATGGTGGACTACGAGTCCCCCTCCCCCATCACCCAGCCGGACGCTGCGCAGGTCACGGCCACCCAGGTCATCGCCTCGCGCGCCGAGGGGATCGCCTGGCTCAAGCAGGTCCAGCGGCCCGACGGCGGCTGGGGCGCAGGCGACTGGTCCACCGACGGCGCCCAGGCGCAGTCGGACGTGGCGACCACGTCGCTGACCGTGCTGGCGATGCTCCGCGACGCGCGCGGAACCGACAAGCACGACGAGTCCATCAGCAAAGCGGTCGGCTACGTCGCCCGGATCATCGAAGAGAGCCCCATCGACAGCGCGAAGCTGAACGGCCCCGAGGGCACGCAGCCGCAGTACAAGCTCGGGCAGCTCGTGGACACCCACATGGCCGCGATGATGCTCGGTGAGATCGAGGGTCACTTCGACGGCAAGATGGCCAAGACGGTCGCCGCCGCGCACGACAAGGTCCTCATCAAGGTCCAGATGGCGCAGAACTCCGACGGCAGCTTCGACAGCAACGGCTGGGCTCCGGTCCTGTCCACGTCGATCGCGGCCAGCAGCCTGGAGCGCGCCATCGAGTTGGGCAAGGACGTCGACGGCGAGGTGATCGCCAAGAACGACCAGTACCAGCGCGACCTCGTCTCCGAGGACGGCGCCTTCGACACCAGCGCCGGGGCGGGCGTCGATCTGTACGCCGCCGCCACCTCGCTCAAGGGCAACCGCGACGCCCGCAAGCGCGCCACCGACGGCCCCGCCCGCCAGCAGGCCGAACGCTCCGAAGAGGCCGCCAAGAGCCGCATCACGGGCGACTCCAGCGGGGCGCTGTTCAGCGGCTTCGGCTCCGTCGGCGGCGAGGAGATGCTGTCCTACATGATGATCTCCGACACCCTCGCGGAGGACGGTGGAGAGGACTTCGGCACCTGGAACAACCGAGTCGGCCAGTGGCTCGTCGCCAGCCAGAACTCCGACGGTTCGTGGGCCGGTCACCACTGCATCACGAGCCGCACCTTCACCACCGCCGGCGCCCTGATGGCGCTGGGCGCCGAGGACTGGGCCCAGGTCCGAGCCGCGCGCGTCACCGGTACCTCCCCCGACTCGATGCACGCCGACGCCCGGTTCGCCCCGGATGTCGAAACGGCGAAGTAAGCGGTAGCGTCAGGGGGATGCAGGGACCCACCACCCGTCGCACCTTCCTGGCGAATTCTGCCGCGGCGGCGGTCGCTTTGGCGGCCGCCGCCTGCCGCCGTCCGGAGGCTGTCCCGGACCCGCCCCCCGACGCCATCGCCCGGGGGATCCAGTACCTCCTCGCTCAGCAAAGCCCCGACGGAGCGTTTCGCTCGACCACCTACGGGTTCTTCGCCGAAGGCCGGTCGACGACCCCGTTCGTCGCCCTCGCCCTGGCCCAGGCGGGCGCGGACGCCGACGCGATCCAGCGCGCCGCGGATGCCTGCATCGCGCTCCGCTCCCCCGAGGACGGAGCCAGCGGATTCGGGGCGCAAGTTCCCGACTACCCGGTGTACGCGACGGCGCTCACGGCCCGGTTCCTCGCTCGGGTGCGGCCCGACGCGGCGGAGCCCAGTCGCGCGTGGCTGCGCTCCCAGCAGTTCCGCGCGGGCGTCGGCTGGCTCGGACACACCGCCGCCGGGGGCTTCGGCATGGGCTCACGTCTCCCCAAGACCCCGCCCCAGGCGGGACACGTCGACCTTTCCATGACGCGCCGCGCGATCGAGGCGCTGGCGGGAACCGACTGGGACGGCGCCGACGAGGCCAAGGGCTTCGTGCTGCGCTGCCGCTGCCTGGACGGCGGCTTCGTCTATTCGCCGGTGCAGCCGAGCTTGAACAAGGGCGCCGACGGCCCCCAGTCGAGCTACGGCACGGCCACCTGTGACGGCATCCTCGCGCTCCTGGCGTTGGGCGAATCGGCCGACAGCGAGGTGGTCGCGGACGCGGTGGGGCGGCTCGATGCGCTGCACCGCCTCGACGCCAACCCGGGCCTCGAGGGGGGACCCATGGAGGCGTTCGGACCCGCGATGGTGGGCTACTACCGCGCCGCCTCGGCAGCCGTGTACTCCCAGATCCCGGGTCCGGCGGGGTGGCGCGCGGAGCTGACTGCCGCGGTGGAGGCGGATCAGCGGGCCGATGGTTCGTGGGCCAACGGCTCGTCGCTGCAGAAAGAAGACGACCCCCTGATCGCGACGGCGTTCGCGCTGCTGGCCCTCAGCGCAGGATCGTGAACGCCTCGAATCCTCCCTCGGCGTCGCCCCACCGCACGTCGATGCCGGTCACCCTCGCCATCGGGGGGCCGTCCCAGCACCACTGGATGAGTCCCTCGAGCTGATCGCGGGCCCCTTCGGCGAACACCTCCACCGATCCGTCGTCCAAATTCTTGGCCGTTCCGAGCACGCCACGACGCACCGCTTCGTTGCGGGTGCTGGCTCGGTACCAGACCCCTTGGACCCGACCGACGATGACGAGGTGCACACGTTGGATAGGACCATTATCCTGCTCGCCGTGACGGTTGCCATCCCCGACGAAGGAGCTTGGGACGAAGTGGACTGGATCGAGCCCGCGGCTCGGTTCGCCCTCGCCCAGCATGACCCCTCCCGCTTCCTGTGGGCCGCTGACGTCGACGCGGCGCTGACCGACGACGACGACGGCGCGCTCGCCGCGGTGCTGGCCCCCGCGACCCCCGGGGCGGAGCTCCAGGTGGCGCTGAAGTGGTTCCGCGACGAGCGCTTCCTCGATCACGAGGCGGCCTGCCAGGCGCTGGAAGCCCGGCTGGATGCGGCGGAAGAAGGCGCGGGCTGGTTCGCCCTCGCCGACGTGCTCCGCACCCTCGCCCGCCGCGGATCCCGCCACCGGGCGGCCCGACGCCTCGAAGAGCTGATGGCCCGCTACTGGCTGGACGGCAGCGAAGGCACCGCCATCGAGGAGGCCGCCTCGGCGTTCCCCACCGCGCGGCTGGTCCTCGCGATGCGCCGCCACGAGCCCTGGCGAAGCCGGCCCGAGCGGCTGGAGGCGCTGGTCGGCGGGTGCGAGACCGAAGACCTCACCGACGCCCTCCTGGGGCGGCTCGATGCGGGCAAGGACATCCCGGGCCTGATGCTGCTGTGGCGGGCGCTCGCGCTGCGGGAAGAGGCGGACGCGCGGGACGCCACCGCCTCGGTGCTCGCCCACGCGCTGGGCCAGCCGCTGGGCCGCGTCGGCGCCCTCGACATCGTGCTCGCGCTGCAGCGGGTGCACGGAGACGCCGCCCTCCGCGGACTCGTCGCGGTGTTCCTCACGGGAGCCCACCGCCACCCCGAGGGCGAAGTCATCGAGCACTGGCTCAGCGGCCGCGCCGCCGGCGCGATGGAAGCGGCCCTGGACGATCTTCCCGAGTGGCTTCCGCGGTTCGAACCCACGTCGATGGACCGCCTCTGCTGGAGGCTGATGCCCAAGCTGTCGGCCGACGAGCGCGAGACCATTCGCGATCTCGCCGAGGTCGTCGGCGGCCCCCGGGCCACGCTCGTGGTCGACGAACTGGACGCGCTGGCCGGATGAGTCGAGCCGCGATCGTCGTGATGCTGGCGCTGATGGCCTCCGGCTGCCAGACCTGGGAGGCCCAGGGCGGAACCGCGGATCTAACCCTCAGCGGTGATCTCCCGTGGACGACGGCGCCCCAGATCACGACCTCGATCGAGGTCGACGGACCGAACCAGGCGGAGGCGTCGGTGCTGTGCAGCGTCAAGGCCGACGGCAGCTACTCGATCGCCGCGTACACGGCCGAACTGGAAGAGCTCAAGCGCGTGCGGGCGGTGGTCCGGATCCCCAACTTCGCCGGCACCTCGTCGTACGGAAGCGACGAGGACCCCTCGCCCGCGTACGCCGAGCTCACCCTCCGCGAAGGCGGCGAGAACAGCTGGGCGAGCGACGGCGCGGAGTTCCCCTGCACCGGCTGGGTCGACCTGGAGAACATCGAGGGGGAGTTCACCTGCACCGGCATCACGGGCAAGACCCCCGCCGCCGAGGAGCCGGACGGACCGATCGACTTCGATCTCTCCTACCTGTGCGGACCGGGCACCAACTGACCCGAACGCGAGGTCCGGCGATTGCGATTGAGCCAGGCATGCGAACTGCTCCGCTCCTCCTCGCCTTCGGCTCCATCACCCTCGCCGCCTGCCCCCCGCCGGACATCAGGCTCGTCAACGACGCTCCCGTGGCGGATCTCGTCGTCAACGCTCCCGAGGACGACACGGGGCAGCGGTTGGGGTGGAGCCAGCAGGGGCAGATCACGTGGCTCAACGGCTCGCTCACGCAGGACGACAACAGCGTGCTGGACGAGCTGGACCTTGCGTGGTCGTTCGACCTCCTCCCCGACGGCAGCGCGCTCGCGGACGAAGCGATCACCCCCGCGGGGACCCTCGGCTTCGCCACGTTCGTCCCCGATGTCGAGGGCACCTACCGCGTCGCGTTGACCGCGACGGACCGGTTCAATGAGGTCTCCGTGCCCGCGATCGCGGTGGTCCAGGTGACGCCCCCCATGGACCTGACGGCGAGCCTGGAGTGGGACACCAACCGGGTCGACCTCGACCTCCACCTCGTCGCCCCCGACGGCAGCTACTTCGGCGACACGGACTGCTTCAGCTGGAACCCGAACCCCAACTGGGGGGACCCCACCTCCGCCGACGACGACCCGCTCCTGGACGGCGACGAGGACGGCGAGGGCTCCGGCCCCTACTTCGAGCAGATCGGCCTTCGGCAGCCGCCCGTGGGCCAGTACCGCGTGCTCGTGCACCACTACCTGGACCACGGCCTCGCCCTCGGTCAGGACGCCCGCGCGGCGACGCCGTCGGTGTCCATCGCCGCTGGCGGGGAGGTCCTGGAGGAGCTCGTCGCCCCCGAGCCCCTGCTGGAGGACGACGTCTGGATCGTCGGCATCATCGAGTGGCCGGGGAGCTTCGCGGCGATCAACCAGATCTCCGACCACGACTCGGAGCTCTAGCCCACGAGCCTCGCCAGCAGCTGGTTGACCGCAGCCTCGTGCCGCGGCGCCGGAAGCCGTCCCGCCTTGCGCTCCCGCAGCAGCGCCTCGTACTCGGTCTGCGCGGCCGCCAGCTGGTTCCGGATCCGAGCGACCTCCGCGGCGTTCGCGCCCCGGCTCAACGCCCGCACGAGCACCGCCCCGCCGGCCGCCAGGAGCGGGGCGGCGGCGACCCCCAGGAGGGGAGCCATCACCGCCAGCAGGGCCGTGTTCTTGGTCACCAGCCCGACCAGCGACTTGGTGCCCAGGGAGCTGGCCCCGGCCGCCATCACGACGCCGATCTCGTCGCCCCCGTTGGCCCGCGCGAGCTTCTCGGCGAAGTACACGCGGGCGAAGGTGGGCCAGCGGTCGTAGAAGCCGGCGGGTCGGGACTCAGGAGGCATCGTCGGCTTCCAGATAGCGGTCGAAGGTCGTTCGCGCCACTCCGAGGGCGTACGCGGCTTCGGTCTTGGTCTTGTGCACGGCCAGCGCGCGGCGGGCGTACCAGGCGCGGAGGCGGGCCATGGGCCAGGCGGCTCGGGTCACGTCCGCGGGCAGCGGATCGCGGGAGCCCGAGGCGGTGGGTGCGTTGAGCCGCGGCTCCAACCCCAGCGCGATCGCCTGAATCGCCGACTCCAGCTCCCGCACGTTGCCGATCCAGGGGTGGCTGTTGGGCAGCCCCCGGGTCCACCGGATCACCTCGTCGCGCACGTCACCGCGGAAGGCGTCCCCCAGATCGAAGCCCGCGAGCAGCCGATCGACCAGTTCGGGGATGTCGTCGGTGCGCTCCAGCAGCGACGGCACGGTGATGGTGACCGCGCCGATCCGCTGGAGCAGATCCTCGCGGAACGCGCCCTCCTCCACCCGGTGGCGGAGATCCCGGTGGGTCGCCGAGATCACCCGGGGCGCGGCCGGGATCGGGTCGTCGCCGCCCAGGGGACGGACCTGGCCCTCCTGGAGGCAGCGCAGCAGCGCCACCTGGGTGTGCTCCGGAAGCTCGCCGATCTCGTCGAGGAACACCGCCCCGCCATGGCAGCGGGTCAGCACCCCCTTCATCGGCTGCTGGGCCCCCGTGAAGGCGCCCCGCTCGTAGCCGAACAGCGCCGAGGGGACGAGCTCACGGGGGATGGAGCCCAGATGCACCGGCTCGTAGCGGGAGCGGGCCCGGCGCCGGCCCCCGCCCTTGGTCTCAAGCACCCACGGACGGGCCGCCGCGATCGCCCGCGCGACCAGCTCCTTGCCCACCCCGGTGGGGCCCGCGATCAGCACCGGGGTCTGCATCAGCAGCCGCTCCGACGCCGGCACATGGGTCAGGTTGCGGCCGAACGCGGCGGACCACGCGGCCTGCCGCAGCGCGACCATCGAGGGTGAGTGACCGGCCATCTGGTCCAGCGCCTCGGTCACCTCGCCGTCGCGCGCCGCGAGCTCCAGCCGGTCCGACGTGATCCGGTCGCCCGCGACCGAGGCGAACGCTTCGAGGAGCTCCTTCCGAGGCCGAAGCCCGCGCTGCGCGAACCGCGCTGCGGCGAGGTCGGCGTCGAGCTCGGCAGCCCACGGACCGATGTCGTCCAGCCACCCCACCCAGTCGTCCGCGGACGCCCCCCACGAAGGCATCTGCCCCGCGTCCGCGAGCCGATCCCACTCGGCCCGGACGGTGTCGAGATACGGGTTCAGCAGGAGCGCCTGGCTCCCCAGCACGGGCATAAGCAATTCGATGCTTCAACCGTAGCACTTCTGGACACCAACGACGCCGGCGGATTCACCCGAACGCTGCACGTGGCGCCTGTTTCAAACCTGGCACGCCAGATGCTCTGGGAGTCAAGCACCCACGAATGGAGTGCCTGATGAATCCCCTGACGACCGTGAACTTCCACCTCTTCAAGCCCTGCAACCTGCGCTGCCGGTTCTGCTTCGCCACGTTCCGCGACGTGCGGGGGCGGCTTCCGACGGAGGAGGCGAAGCGGCTGCTCGAGGCGCTCCGCGGCGCCGGGGCGGAGAAGGTCAACTTCGCCGGCGGCGAGCCGACCCTGCACCCCGATCTGGGGCTGCTGGTGGAGCACGCCCGGAGCCTCGGGCTGGTGGTGTCGATCGTCACCAACGGCGCCCGCCTCCCCCGCCTGCTGCACCACCACGGAGGCGCATTGCACATCGTCGGGCTGTCCGTCGACACCGCCGACGAGGCGATCCAGCAGCGGCTGGGGCGAGGTCGGGGCGATCACGTCGGCACCTCGCTCGAGCTGGCCCGGATGGTCCGCGACGCGGGGCTCTACCTGAAGCTCAACACCGTGGTCACGAAGCTCAGCGTGCACGAGGACATGAGCGGCTACGTGCGGGCCTTCGCGCCGGACCGCTGGAAGGTGTTCCAGGTGCTGGCCGTCGAGGGCATGAACGACGGATCCGTCGAGGACCTGCTCATCGACCGGGCCACCTTCGACGCCTGGATCGACCGCCACGCGGAGTTGAGCCCGATCGCCGAGGACAACGACGCGATGACGGACTCCTACGCAATGATCGACCCCCGGGGCCGCTTCTACGGCGACACCGGAGGCAAGCACCGGGTCAGCGCGCCGATCCTCAGCGTCGGCATCCCCGCGGCGCTGGCGCAGGTCGGGTTCCGCATCGACAAGCTCGCCGCACGCGGCGGCGTCTACGACTGGACCGCCACCAACGGCCGTCCGCTCGACCGCGCCTCCTAGGTCCCCTTTCCCCGCGGGGTCGCGGGGGACCGACGCGACTTTCGCTCCATTCACTTCGGTCCTGGAGAACACGAACATGATGACGAACCACTCGATCGGCTCGACGTCCCCGTCCTACCCCCTCAGCGCCGCCGGCAAGGGCGGCGGCGGCAAGAGCGGCGGCGGCGGCGGCAAGAGCGGCGGCGGCGGCGGCAAGAGCGGCGGCGGCGGCGGCGGCAAGGGCGGCGGCGGCGGCAAGGGCGGCGGCCGGGGCCAGGGCAGCGGTGGCGGCTGGCCCAGCGGGACCGGGAACAAGTCCGGCGGCGGCCGGAGCAACAACCCCTCCGGTGGAGGCCGCCGGTAGCGACGCCCCGCGGGTCCCGGTGGTCCTAGTGCTGGACCGCCGGGACCCAGGCGGTGGTCCGGCCCCCGACCTCGTCGAACTGAATCGGCTTGCCCTTCACCTTGGCGCCGGCCTCCTTGCCCCAACGGTGGTGGAACAGCCAGCCCTTGGGGAACCGGTCCTTGCGGGCCTGCACGCGCACCGCCGTCTTCACGATCGAGCGGATCTTGAGGCGCACGCGTTCGAACTCCTCGTCGCTGAGCGAGCCGACGGTCCGGGTCGGCGCGAGCCGCGCCTGGTACAGCACCTCGTCGGCGATCCAGTTGCCCACCCCGGCGGCGAACTTCTGGTCCAGCAGCAGCGCCTTGACCGGCGCTTTGCCGCGACGGGCGAGCCGCTTCTTGAACTGCTCCGGTGACGGCAGCGTCTTGTAGGGGTCGTACCCAAGCTTGTTGATCGGCTTGCTGTTGGCGGGGTCGTCCCGCAGGCGCAGCCGGCCGAGCCGGCGGGCGTTGGTGAAAGCGAGCTGCGCCCCGCCCTCGAACCCGAGCACCATCTTGCTGAAGCGGGGAGGCCAGCTGCGGTCGACCTCCTGGGGCGAGTTCTCCAGCTGCAGCGGCAAGTCTCCGCGGGTGCGGAAGCCGCCGGTCATGCCGAAGTGCACGCCCAGCCAGGGCTTGCGATCCAGCTCGATCCACATCTGCTTGCCGTGCCGCCCGGTGCCGGTGACGGTGGCGCCGTGCAGCGCGTCGCGGACCGCGGCCGCGCCGACCGACTCGACCACGATGTCGTCCTCGTCGATCCAGGCTTCCTCGATGCGCCGGCCCACCGCGAGGGCGTGGACGACGCATCGTCCGTGTTCGACTTCGGCCAGCTCCGGCATCAGCTCCGCTCCTTGCTCAGGGCCCCGTCGGGGGCCTCGGAGGCTAGCGCGAGGCCGCCTTGCTCGCTCGCGTCGACCGACAGCGCGAGGCCTCCGCCGCGCCCCTCGTGCCGGGCCTGGATCGCCGCGATGGCGGCCTGGGCGAGGGGCTTGAAGATCACGTGCTTGCGGAGCGCTTCCACCGATCGGGGACCTCCGATCCGCCCCAGGGCGTCGATGACGTCGGGGAGGTCCGTCAGGCCCCTCAGCAGCTCCAGGAGCACCGTCTCGCTGGTCGGGCCCCCCATCCTCCACAGCGCCTCGCACTGCAGGGCCACCCCATCGGCGGACGTGGCCGCCATGGCGCTGAGCACCGCCGCACCGTCCTCGTTGGCGGCGACGCAGGCGGCGAGCAGGCGGGCTCGACCGCGGGCGTCGGCGAGCTGTTCGCGCGCGAGGGTGATCGACTCGGGCTCGCGGGGGTACCGCTCGAGGAGACGCTCCCGGGCGAGGTCCCGGGCGGCCCGGGGGCCACGTCCCTGGACCTGGGCCGCCAGCGCTTCTCGGACCCCCGAGGCGGGGAGGCGGAGCGCGGTCGCGATGGCGACGGCGTCATCCACCAACTGCTTGAGTTCCACCGACGTCAGCGCCGCGGAGCCCTTCATCGGGAGGCGCATGCGGAGCACGCCCGACTCGACCGACAGCCGCGCCCTCCTCACGCATCGCAGCACCAGCCGGCGGGTTGGCTCATCCATCACCGCGCTGAGGTACGCGGGGGCCCCCCGAAGTTCGACCGCATCGTCGAAGACCCGCACGCCGAGATCGACGTCGGCCTGCACTTCGAACTCGGCCCGGATCACGAGGTCGCGGGGCACTGCCCCCAGATCGACCCGGACGCCGACCCCCGAGGCGGGCAGTTCGACGGTCCAGGCCACGCCGTCCTGGATCCCCGACCGCAGGTGACCGTCACCGTCGTAACAAACCGACCGCTTCCGCTCCCAGGAGTGCCCCAGGAGCAGGCCCACGGTCGTCGCGAACAGAAGTGGAAGCCACCACCGGAGGATCTCGGGCTCGCCCTCGGTGATCGCCAACACCGCCGGGATCAAGCCGATCACGAAGAAGCCGAAGATGGCCCCGCGGCCGCTCACCGGACCGGCTCCTTGCTCAAGGCCCCCGCCGGAGCGTCGGACGCGATCGCGAGGCGCCCCTCCTCCTCCGCCTCGGTGACCAGCGCGAGTCTGCCGCCAGCCCCTCCGTGGCGGGCTTGAATGGCGGCGATGGCCGTCTCCGCCACGAACCAGGCGCCCCGCTCGGCCGCGGCGCGGAGGGGGGCGACCGCCTCGAGCGTGCCCAGTCGGCCCAGGGCCTCGAACACCGGCGGAGCGTCGTGCCGCCCCAGGTCCTGTTCCAACAGGCGCAGCAGCGTCGCCTCCGCCTCGGGTCCCCACCAGCGAAGCAGCGCCTCGCACAGCAGCAAGACGCCGCTGCGCGACGACAGCGCCATCGCCCGCAGGATCTCGTCGCCTTCGTCGTTGCCGGCGACGCAGGCGGCGAGCAGGCGGGCCCGCCCCGTCGCGTCCCGCATCCCCTCCCGGGCCACGGCGATCGATTCGGGGGCCGTCGGGTAGCGGTCCAGGAGCCGTTCGAGGCTGAGATCCCGCGCCGCCTGGGGAGCCTCCCGATTGCGGGCCCCGGCGGCCAGCGCCTCGGCGACGTCGGACGCCGGCAGGGCGAGCGCGCCCGCGATCGCGCAGGCCCGGTCGACCAATTTGGAGGCGTCGCGCTTGTCGAAATCGCCGCCGCCGTCGTGCTCGACCCGCTGGTCAACTCGCCGCCCTCGATGACGAGGCGCGACTTCCTCACGGCTTTGCTGATCAGCCTTCGGGTCGGTTCATCGAGGACCGCGCTGAGGTAGGTGGGGCTGCCCCGAAGCTCGACGCCGTCATCGAAGCCGGGGTGCCCGACATCGACGTCGTCGAGGGGGCGGCGCTCGGCGCGGATGCGCAGATCGCGGGGCACGGCGCGCCCCAACGGCACCGTGATGATGACATCGGCCGGCGTGACGCGAACCGTCCAGGAGATGCCGTCGCGGGTCCCCTCCGTCAGGTCCTGGCCTCGCACGTTCGAGATCTTCCGTCGGATCGACCGGATGTCCGCGGACTGCAGACCCCACCACCCGAAGGAGAATCCGACCGCGCAGAGCAACGCTACGCCCACGTCGCCTTCGGCGAACGCCGCTCCCGTCAGGATGACGCCCAGCAGCGCGATCGCCCACGATGGCGGAGGGTCGTCGCTGACGAGGTGTCGCATCCAGCCTCGACGGCGCCGACGGCTCACTCCACCGGCCTCAGAGCCCGACGGTCCACCGCGTCTGCAGCCCGGCCTCGACGACCACGAGGTCGTCGGGGAACTCCAGGTGCACCGACGCGCTGCGCGTGAACGACGCCAGCGCGTCCAACCCGGGGTTGGGGAGCCAGGAGGTCATGCTCGCGGGGATGACGTAGCCGCCGGTGTCGGGCACCCGGCAGGTCACCGCCACGGCGACCCCGTCGTCCGGGTCCTCGGCCGTCACGACCAACTCGACGTACTCGCCGCCGCTGCCGCTCCAGGCCATCGCCATCGCGCTGCCGGGGCTGTACGTGGCGGGTACGCCGGTGATGTCCGAAGGCGCCACCAGCCACGCTTCGAAGCTCGGCACGTCCACGCCGCCTTCGCTGACGACGTTGATCGCCTGCCCCGGGCTGAAGAGGTTGTCGTCGATCTCGACCTGGTCGAACAGGCACTCGCTGGGCCCCGCCTGCAGGAACTCGATCGGGTTCAAGTCGCCGCCGGTGAAGGTGACGTCGCCGCTGTCGGCGGAGAAGAACTGGGTCGGCATCGAGCTGGGGTCCAGGATCGAGGCCTGGCAGGGACCGTCGATGGCGACCACCGGATCGCCGATCCACGAGGCGGTGAAGAAGCAGCCCGCGGCCGAAGCGGCGTAGGGGACGACGTCGTTGGTCGTCTCCAGCGCCCCCACCGCCAGGGTCGGCGCCCAGACGCAGTTGTCCAGGAGGCAGAGCTGGCCGAAGTCGCAAGGGCACTCCCCCGGCTCCGGCGGCGTGAAGTCGTCGTCGTCCGAGGCGTCGTCGTCGTCGGAGGTGTCGTCGTCGTCGGCCAGGTCGTCGTCGTCGGTGGTGTCGTCGTCGTCGTCGGTGTCGTCGTCGTCGGGGGCGGTGTCGTCGTCGTCGGAGGCGTCGTCGTCGTCGGTGTCATCGTCGTCGCCCGGGATCAGATCGTCGTCGTCGCCCGGGGGGATGCGATCCACGCACCCGACCAGGAGACCCAACACCGCAATCAGGACTAGGCGGCGCGCCACCCGTGCTCCTTCAGCTCGCTCACGAGCCGTTCCAGCGTCGATTCCAGGGATTGGGCGGACGTATCGATCGAGACCTCACTGCGTGCGTACCGGGGCTCCCGGTCCGCAAGGATCGCACGAAGCTCCTCCATCGCGTCGGCTCGATCGGCCATGGGCCGATGATCGCCCTGTTCCACCACCCGGCTCATGTGGTCCTCGGGCGTCGCCCGCAGCCACACCGTCGTGCATCGATTCCGCACGACACCCCAGACGCGAGCGTTGCCCACGACCCCGCCCGACAGCGCCAGCACCTTGGGACGCGCGTCCAGCAGCATGTCCAGGCAGCGCCCCTCCAGCTGGCGGTAGTAGTCCTCGCCGTGGAGCTGGAAGATCTGCCCCAGGCCCAGGCCCGCGGCCGTCTCGATCTGCTCGTCGACCTCGACAAACGGCAGCGCCAGGTGCGTCGACAGCGCGTTGCCCAACGTGGTCTTGCCCGCCCCGCGCAGCCCCACCAGGGCGATGGCGCAGCGCTGGTCTTCCCCCGCCTCGACCAGGGCCGCGACGCTGACCCCGAGCGACTTGGCGACGGACGCGAGCCGGCCGATCGCGATGTTCGCCTGCCCCGCCTCCAACTGCGAGATGAAGCGCAGGCTCAGCCCCGAGGACTCCGCCAACGCCTTCGCGGTGAGCCCCAGTTCGGCCCGCCGCGCACGCACGCGGGCCCCCACTCGTCGGACCATGGCATCAGCTTCGGGCCTCATCAGATGCGCACTATACTGCTTGTTTGTAAACAAACACGCAATATCTTGCATCGCCCCAAAAGATCCGTACCCTTCGCGCCATGGCAGGAAACGACTCCGCTCCTTTGAACATCAACTTCGAGACGTCCCCGTCCCAGTACACGCACGTGCGGTACGAGGTCGACGGCGCGATCGCCCGCCTCTACCTGGACATCCAGGAGGAGAAGGGGCTGCGCGAGGGCTACGTGCTCAAGCTCAATTCCTACGACCTGGGCGTCGACATCGAGCTGGCCGACGTGGTCCGCCGCCTTCGCTTCGAGCACCCCGAGGTGGCCTGCGTCGTGCTCGGCAGCGCGCTGGATGGCGTCTTCTGCTCCGGCGCCAACATCTTCATGCTCGGCCGCAGCAGCCACGCCTTCAAGGTCAACTTCTGCAAGTTCACCAACGAGACGCGGCTGGAGATCGAGGACGTCACCGCCAACTCCGGCCAGACCTGGATCGCCGCGCTGAACGGCGTCGCCTCCGGGGGCGGCTACGAGCTTCCCCTCGCGTGCGAAGAGATCTACCTCGTGGACGACCGCCGCAGCGCCGTCGCCCTCCCCGAGGTCCCGTTCCTGGGCGTGCTCCCGGGCACCGGCGGGCTGACCCGCGTGGTCGACAAGCGCATGGTCCGCCGCGACCGCGCCGACGTCTTCAGCACCCTCGCCGAGGGCATCAAGGGCAAGCGCGCGGTCGAATGGAACCTCGTCGACGGCGTGTTCCCCCCGAGCAAGTTCGACGCCGCCATCGCCGCGCGCGCGGCCGAGCTCGCGGGCGCGGGGCACCCCGATCGCAAGGGCATCACGTTGGACGCCCTGAACCCCTCGATCGAGGACGACGGCGGCATCCACTACCGCCACTTGGACCTGACCTTCGGCCCCGAGGATCGCGTCGCCCACCTGACGATGACGGTGCCGGACAGCCTGCCCGCCATCCCCGCCGACGCCCGCGACCTGGGCGCCGACTGGTGGGCCCTGCGCGCCTTCCGTGAGTTCGACGACGCGCTGCTGCGCCTCCGCGTGAACCACCCCGGCATCGGCCTCGTGCTGGTGCACACCAAGGGTTCGCCGCAGACGGTGCTGGATCTGGACGCCCAGTTGGCGGCCCGGCAGGACGACTGGTTCGTGCGTGAGGCCACGCTGCTCATGCGCCGCACGCTCAAGCGCATGGATCTGACGGCCAAGACCTTCTTCGCCTTGATCGAGGAGGGCTCCTGCTTCGTCGGCTCGCTGTTCGAGCTGACGGTGGCGGCCGACCGCTCGTACATGTTCGAAGACGACGACGGCGAGGTGAGCATCGGGCTGAGCACGCTGAACTTCGGCCCCTTCCCGATGAGCAACGGCCTGACCCGGCTGCAGACCCGCTTCCTCGCGGACCGCGCCCACGCCGACGGCCTCTCCGAGCAGGTCGGGGAGATCCTAGACGCATCCGACGCGATGGACCACGGCCTCGTCACCGACGCGTTCGACGACATCGACTGGGAGGACGAGATCCGCCTGATCGTGGAAGAGCGCGCGACCCTGTCCCCGGACGCGCTGACGGGCATGGAGGCCAACCTCCGCTTCGCCGGTCCCGAGACCATGGAGACCAAGATCTTCGGGCGGCTCACCGCCTGGCAGAACTGGATCTTCCAGCGCCCCAACGCCGTCGGCCCCAAGGGCGCCCTCACGCTCTACGGCCAGCCCGAAACCGCCGAATTCGACTACAACCGGACCTAGGGGACCATGCCGCACGCTGCTCTCGGTCGGTCCGCGGACCGGCTCCCGCCGATCTCTTCGTCGTCCTCCTTGACGGGGCCCTACCCCGTCATCGTCCTCCTCCTTGACCTCGTCCGGCCCGGCCTCACGGTTCTCGGTCGGCAGCGCACGACAGGGTCCCGAACATGAACGTCGACCTCAATTCGAAGATCCCCAACAACGTCGGCCTCGCCGATGATCGCAAGCTGCAGAAGGCGCTGGAAGCCTGGCAGCCGAACTTCATCGAGTGGTGGATGGACATGGGCCCCGACGGGTTCCAGACCGACGAGATCTTCCTCCGGACGGCCGTGTCGGTGGAGCCCAGCGGCTGGGCCCACTTCGAGCACGTCAAGATGCCGGACTACCGCTGGGGCATCTTCCTGACGCCCGCCGAGCAGGACCGGATGATCGGCTTCGGCGACCACATCGGGGACAAGGCCTGGGACAAGGTGCCCGGCGACTGGCGCACCGAGCTGCGTCGCATCATCGTCACGCAGGGCGACACCGAGCCCGCGTCCGTCGAGCAGCAGCGCCAGTTGGGCAAGAGCGCGCCGTCGCTCTACGACCTCCGCAACCTGTTTCAGGTCAACGTCGAAGAGGGACGGCACCTCTGGGCGATGGTCTACCTGCTCCACAAGTACTTCGGCCGTGACGGCCGGGAAGAAGCCGAGGACCTGCTCGTGCGCCGCTCCGGCCACGTCGACAACCCGCGCATCCTCGGCGCGTTCAACGAGCCGATCAGCGACTGGTTGAGCTTCTACTGCTTCACGATGTTCACGGACCGCGACGGCAAGTACCAGCTGGGCGCGCTCGCGGAGTCCGGGTTCACGCCGCTGGCTTCGTCCTGCCAGTTCATGCTCACCGAAGAGGCGCACCACATGTTCGTCGGCGAGACGGGCATCCGCCGCATCGTGCAGCGCACCGTCGAGCTGATGAAGGAGGCGCCCGACGGCGACGTCAGCACCGCCGGCGGCATCCCCCTGGAACTCGTCCAGAGGTACGTCAACCGCTGGTTCAGCGTCTCGATGGACCTGTTCGGCGGGGAGGACTCCAGCAACGCGGCGACCTACTTCGCGGGCGGACTCAAGGGCCGCTTCCGCGAGGGTTCGGACAAGAAGATCACCGACCACGTCGCCCTCGAAGGGCACTACGGCGCGTTCGCGCCGGGCCCCGACGGCACCCCCGTGAGCAAGGAGATCCAGCTGCGCCGAGCGATGAACCTGGTGCTGCGCGACGGCTACGAGGTCGACTGCATGCGCGGCGTGAACACCTGGAACCGCATCCTCAAAAAGGCCGGAGTCGACTTCGAGTTCACCCTCCCCCACTACCGCTTCCACCGCACTCAGGGGCTGTGGACGAGCTGCAACTACGACCCCCAGGGGAACCCCGTGGATGACGCCACGTGGGAGAAGCGCAAGGACGAGTGGCTCCCCAGCGAGGCCGACGAGGCGTACATCGCGTCGCTGATGCAGCCCTGCTACGAGCCGGGGAAGATCGCCGGCTGGATCGCCCCGCCGAAGCACGGCATCAACCACCAGGGCTTCGACTTCGAGTACGTGAAGTTCGACGCCGACGACCCCTACGTGCGAGCGCGCTGAGACCATGAAGACACTTCGAAGCTGGCTGGCCGGTCGATGGCAGACCGGTGAGGGCGAAGGTGCGCCTCTCAAAGACCCGACCACCGAGGAGACGCTCGCGCGGGCGACCACCAAGGGGCTCGACTTCGGCGAGGCGCTCGAATACGCCCGGACCGTCGGAGGCCCCGCTCTGCGGGAGCTGACCTTCGTCCAGCGGGGCGAGCTGCTGATGGCGGCGTCCAACGCGATCCACGCCTACCGGGACGAGCTCCTGGACCTGGCTCGGCGCAACGGCGGCAACACCCGCGGCGACGCCAAGTTCGACATCGACGGCTGCACCCAGACGATGGCGTACTACGGCAAGCACGTGGCCCGCGAGCTCGGCGATGCCCGCTGGATCGTCGACGGCGACACCGCCCAGCTGGCGGCGAACCCGCGCTTCATCGGCCAGCACATCAAGGTCCCCCGCCAGGGCGTGGCCGTGCACATCAACGCGTTCAACTTCCCCGCCTGGGGCTTCGGCGAGAAGGCCGCGGTGGCGATCCTCGCGGGCATGCCCGTGGTGGTGAAGCCGGCGACGTCAACGGCGCTGGTGACCGAGCGCATGTTCGAGATCCTCGTGGAGGCCAACGTGCTCCCCGACGGCGCGGTCTCCCTCATCGCCGGCTCCCCCGGGGACCTGGTCGACCAGCTCGGCCCCCAGGACGTGCTCGCCTTCACCGGCTCGGCGGACACCGGCGCCTGGATCCGCTCCCGCCCCGCAATCGTGAACAACGGCGTGCGCGTCAACGTGGAAGCGGACTCACTGAACGCCGCGGTGCTCGGCGCCGACGTCGGCAGCGACGACCCGGTGTTCGACCTGTTCCTTCGCGAGGTCGCGCGCGACATGACGCAGAAGGCGGGCCAGAAGTGCACCGCCATCCGCCGCATCCTCGTGCCCCACGACTCTGTTGGCATGGTGACCGAGGCGTTGGTCGAGGAGATCAAGCGCACCCGCATCGGCGACCCCGCGCTCAAGGAAGTGCGCATGGGTCCCGTCGCCACGCAGCAGCAGTACGACGACGTGCGCGCCGGGGTGAAGGCCCTCGCCGAGACGGCCGAGTTCATCCACGGCGACGGCGGCCGCGGCGAGCTCGTCGGCGTCGACGGGGATCGCGGCTACTTCGTCGGTCCCACCCTGCTCAAGGCGAAGTCAGCCCTGGACGCGGGCGTCGCCCACGACCTCGAGGTGTTCGGCCCGGTCCAGACGATCCTCCCCTACTCCGGCGACGCGGCCGAGGCGTGCGCCGCCGTCGCGCTCGGCAAGGGCGGCCTCGTCAGCTCGGTCTACAGCGACGACAAGACCTTCGTGGGCGACATGGTGATGGGCCTGGCGCCGCACCACGGTCGGCTCCACCTGGGTCACAGCAAGGTCGCCGACCACTCCCCCGGCCCCGGCACGGTGCTGCCGCAGATGGTGCACGGAGGCCCCGGTCGGGCGGGCAGCGGAGAAGAGCTGGGCGGCGTGCGCGGCCTGGACTTCTACTTCCAGCGCTGCGCGGTCCAGGGGCTGAAGCCCCTCATCCGCAAGATCGTCAGCTAGCGGCCCGGGAGCGCTCGAACCAGCCGGAAGCCGGTGTGATCGTCGGCCTGGTCGGCATCGACGAGCTCGAACGCGGCGGCCGCACACCCGGCGGGACCGCTCCTCCAGGAGCCGCCCTTGGTGGGCCGTGCGCTGGGGTCGCCGCCGATCTGATCGACGCACCACTCCCGCACCAACCCGGCCATGTCGCGGACGCCGTACACCGACGCGTCCTGCAGGTAGGTACCGACCGGCACCGGTGAGGGCCGTCCGGCCCGGCTCGTCCGGATGCGGCAGAGCCTGGCGTCGAAGCGATCGCCCCACGGGTACGCGCGGCCGTCGACCCCACGGGCAGCCTTCTCCCACTGCAACAGCGTGGGGAGGGCATGCGTCACGCCGTGGCCCTCGCTCAGGTAGCGGGCGTACTCGTTGGCCTGCGCCCAGGTGACGCCGGTGGCGGGGAGCTTGGGATCCCCGTCAGTCGTCTCGTCCCGCATCATCGCGAAGTCGCCCGCCGTGACGGGGAAGCGGCTGATGAGGAACCCGGCCAACTCCACCTCGCGCGGCGGCATCGCCGACGGCAGGTCGGAGCCCGACTGGAAGGGACCGGCGGGGATGTAGATCCACTGGTCGGCGTCGTACGCGGCCTCCTTGGGCAGCTCGATCATGTGATCGCCGGCATCCCAGTGGGAGGCCCGACGGACCTGCACCGGGTAGGACACGGGAGCGGACTCGGGCTCGTCGATCTCGAGGACCCAGGAGCCCGAACCGAGCGGCCGGTTCTCAAGCGGGGTGGTCCCCAGGGTGCGGGACTCGCCGCGCTTCCACGTCAGCCCCTTCTGGGCGACGGAGTGCGCGGTGACGACGGCACCTTCGGGCGCGGTCTGGAGGGACACCATCCCTTCGCCCGACAGCTCGGCGGCGAACCGCCCGTCGTCGTACAGCCGCACCCGCCGCTCGTAGTAGCCCGAGCGCAAGCGATCGCCCGCGGCTTCGGCCTCTACGGATCGGCTGAGGTAGGCCCGCGCGAGCATCGATCGCCCCGCGATGTTGTCGGGGTCGCGGGCGAGGCCCTGCTCGCAGCTGGTGAGCACGCGCTCGAACGAGTCGGCACGCCGGGTCTCCAGCTCCTCCATCTTGTCCTGAAGGTCGGCCAGCTCACCGGCCATCGCCGGCTGCTCCAACGCCGCCGCGGCGGCCGAGCCGAGCTGGTCGCCGCAGCGGTCCTTCTCGTCGCTGAGGGCCTGGTACCGAACCCACGCGGTCGACGCGCTGTCCAGGTGCGCTCGGGCGGCCTCTCGACGCTCGTTGCCTTCCAGCCAGAAGCGGACCTCTTCGGCGAGCTCCTCGACGGTGGAGTGGCGCTGCTCGGGGGCCGTGGAGAGGGCCCGGTTCACCGTCGCCGCGAGCGCGTCGGGGATGGCGCGATCGGGGGCCCGGTGCCGCGGATCCTCGGGCGGACCGGAGCAGACCGCCCGGAGCATCTCGTGGGTGGTGCGCGCGATGTAGGCGCGACGCCACGTCAGCATCTCGTAGAGGATCGCCCCGAGGGACCAGATGTCGCTGCGCTCGGTGAGGCGGTTCACCTCGCCGAGGGTCTGCTCGACGCTCATGTAGCCCGGGGTGCCGATCGCCTGCCCGGCGCTGGTCTGCACCAGGGTCAGCCGGTCGATGCCGGAGTTCGTCTCGCCGCCCCGGCTCATGATGCGGGCGACGCCCCAATCCAGCACCAGCACCTCGCCGAAGTAGCCGAGCATGATGTTGTCGGGCTTGAGATCGCGGTGGAGCACGCCGCGGTGGTGCGCGTACGCGACCGCGTTGCAGATCTGGACGAAGACACTGAGCAGGCGGTGCCGGGTCCAGGTGCGGCGGGCTTCCTCGTCCCCGCGCCGCAGATCGCGGATCACGTCGCGCAGCGACACGCCCTCGATCTTCTTCATCACGAAGTAGAGGTGACCCTCGCGCCCCACGCCGATGTCGTGGATCGGCGGGATGTTCGGGTGCTCCAGCTGCGACGTGATCTGCGCCTCGGCGACGAACCGGGCGAGCTGCCCTTCGGTCACGCGGGACGGATCGATGACGATCTTGACCGCGACGCGACGGCGAAGCTCCGGATCGTGCGCCTCCAGGACGCGGCCCATGCCGCCCCGGCCGAGCTCACGCCCCAGCTGGAAGCGGCCCAGACTCTGGACCTCCTCCGGGGCGATCTGTTTGACGGGCTCGGCGCTGTCGGACGCGTCCAACGTCGGCGCCATGACTACGCCGAGGCTGTCGAGGACGCTGCACACCGACGCTGGAAGACCCTGGGTGTCCAGGCGGTCCATCGTGGCCGGAATCTCGATACTGAGGTCGTACTCCAAAGCGGCTTTCCCCAGGCCCCCAGGTCTTCCCGCATTTACGTCATACCAAGACAGACCCAGGTTGCAAAAGTCCCAACTTCAAGCGATATGGTTGATCGCCTTGCATCCCTACCTCTTCGAACTCCCCAACGGGACCCCCGTACCGACCTGGGGCGTGATCATCACGTCCGTCGTCCTGGCGTTGATCGTCGTGGGCAACAAGATGACCAAGAAGGACGGAGGCTACCCCGCCGACTTCGCGTTCGAGGTCGCCATCATCATCTTCGTCGGACACACGGTCGGAGGCCGGATCGGCTACCTGCGCGCCAACTGGGGCCGCATGGACAGCTGGAAAGAGGTCTTGGACCTGACCTCGGGCGGGTCCGCGTTCTACGAGTCCTTCCTGCTGATCGTGGCCGCGCTGGCGGGCTACCTGTGGTGGAGGAAGATCCCGATCCGCAACCTGTTCGATCTGGCGGCGCCGCTGGTTCCGCTGGGTCAGGCGGTCGGTCGCTTCGCCTGCCTCGGCGCGGGCTGCTGCTACGGACGGCCGGCGGATGTGCCGTGGGCCATCACGTTCACGCACGAACACTCGCTGGCGCCCCTGAACCAGGGGCTCCACCCCACCCAGATCTACGAGATGCTCTACGCCGCCGGCCTCACCGCGTTCCTGTTCTGGCTGCGGCCCCGGCGCACGTTTCGAGGGCAGGTGGCGCTGACCTACCTGACGATCTTCCCGATCTTCCGGTTCATCACGGACATGTTCCGCGGCGACCCCAAGCGCGGCTACTTCCTCGAGGACCTGCTGGGGCAGACGCTGAGCAACCCGCAGGGCATCTCGGTGCTCATGCTCCTGGGCGTGAGCGTCGCCTGGTACGTGGTGCCGCGCATGGAGCACGCCCGCAACCTCGACCGGAGCGGAGCAAAGATCTCGTGAACGAACCGGCGATCGACCGGGCGCTCCTGCGGAAGATGGGCATCGGCGTGGTGGTCCTGTTGGCCGTCGCCGCGGGCCTCGCCTTCGCCCTCGAGGAGCCCATCACGACGATGGCGACGGCGTTCGTCGACACCTTCGGCATGGCCGGGATCTTCGCCGCGGTGGTCATCACCGACGCCAGCCCCCTGCCGATGACCCACGAGCCGATCCTGCTGATCGGGGTCTCCGCCGACGTGGCTCCGATGGTGCTGTGGGGCGTCGCCGCGGCGGCCAGCGTGACCGCTGGACTGGTCGGCTACGGAGGCGGCGCGCTGGTGTCCCGCACCCGCGTGCGCGCGTGGATCCACACCAAGCACCCCGGGTTCGAGACGTTCATGAGCAAGCATGGGGTCAAGGGCGTGGCGGTCGCCGCGCTCCTTCCGATCCCCTTCGCGCTGGCGACGTGGAGCGCCGGCATGACCCGCATCTCGCTGCCGGGGACGATGGCCGCGGCGCTGCTGCGGATCCCCAAGACGGGCTTCTACCTGTGGCTGATCGTCACCGGCTGGGGCTTCGGCGCCTGAGCGCTCAGGGGCCGTTCCCCGTGATCGAGACCGAGCCGTTCATACCGCCGGCGGCGGTGACCTGATCGGCGAGCGCCTGGGCCTCGGCGGTGGGCAGGTTGGCGTTCCAGGTGATGGTCAGGTTCCCGTTGATCGAGACGAGGCTGTCGAACCCGAGGCTGTCGATGCCGATGTTGTTCGAGATCGACACGTTGCCGTTGACCGACTCCAAGGCGGTGAAGCCGGCCAGATCGGCGAGGTTGGCGTTGCCTCCGATCGAGAGGTTGCCGCCCACGCTCTGCAGGTTGACGAGGCCGTCCCCGTCCAGGCGCGCTTCGATCGGCGCCGAACGTTGAGGTTTCCGCTTGGCCCAGGCGCCGGCGGGCAGCGCCATCGCGGCCACGAGGACCAGAAGAAGAAGAAGAAGAAGAAGAAAGTCTGGGGGTCGAATGAGTCGTCATGGGGTCTCCTGCTGGGTGGCTGGACACCTCAACCGGCGCCAGGCTCCGAGAAACCAGCGCCGCTAAGTGCTTTGTTTGTAAAGGTTTTGTCTCTGACCCGGTTCTTGGGCGGACCCGGTCTCACCCCGTCTCGCGGCCTCGATCCCGGAATTGAGTGATCTCAGGCAGTTGACCGCAATGCTGAACCCTTGCCGAACGCAACCGTTCCGGACGTCGCGGCCACCGCTGGCGCCCGTCGCGGGCCCTGCAGGAAGTGAAACGAATCTCTGCCGCAACTCCTCGGGAACAGGGCGGTTTTCGAGGCCCCAACAGAACCGGCGATGGAGCCCCTTGCAGCGTTTGGGGGGGCCGCCTAGTTTCTTCCTGCGCGGCGAACAAACGCCCTGCTCATTGACAAGTCGGAACGTGACGAGGGCCGGACGGCCGCATTCATCTTCGGGTGGGTGAGGTGCGAGGTCCTACAAGAGAAGTCCACGAGGGGGTCGGTCCCCTGCCAAAGGGAAACCAGAGGTAGGCGGATACGGTCGAAGTGCGGGGAAGACCCTGAAGACACACCGAGGTTGCATGCGAAGGTCGTTTCGGCGGCTGGAGCCCGCGAAGGCGCGGAGCGGCGGAGGCAAGGTCAGGAGGGGATGGAGCAGCCGGTAACGGAGGCTCCGAACGCGCGGCGGGAGCAACCCTGAAGGACGAGGAATCCCATGAGTGCCACCCGGGGAGATCTCGGGGCGGTTCAGAGCGGAGCAAGCCGTCGAGGTCGTGAGAAACGGCGAGGACGGAACGAAGCAGTTGAGGTAAGGCTGCGGAAGGTGGACGCTTTGAACCTCGAGCACTGGAGGGGCGAAGAACCTCAGGAGAGGAAATCTGCGAACGGTCGGCCCGCCTTTGGGGCGGCTGGGAGGCAGGACGGGCGGAAGGCCTGGAACTCTGAGGGAGAGATGTAGTTTGTGAGGGGAGACCCGACTGGAAGCATTAGCGACCAGCCATCGGGTCCGACGAAGACGGCAGGGGCCAGCGCTGAGAGGCGAGAAGGTCGAAGTCGGGGCGGCGAACCAACGCGCCGCTAGTCGGGCTCGACATACCCTGAGAAACCCATCAACTCCGAGGGAGTGGCGGCGCAGGAGCGAACGTACGGTTTCGGCCGGGCGGGAGCGAGAGCGACGCGGACCTTTCGAAGCCGGTAGCCGCCGGCGCGACGCGAAGCCTTCGGGCGGCGCGGCGCACCGAGAGACTCTGGAGAGGCAACGTCACGCCGCAGCAGAAGCGAGCGTCCCGGCTGGGGCGCGGCGCAGGCAGCGGGACCGGCGAGCAGAGATGAAATCGCAGTGCACTTGAAAGCCGGTGGTCTTCGGACCACCGGCTTTCTCCGTTCTGCCGTTCTATCGTCGGCCGATGCGCGCGGCGTTCATCCAGAGGCACGGAGCGATCGGCGATGTCGTCCGGGTGGACGAACGGCCCGAGCCGGTGCCGAGCGGCGGCCAGGTCCTCATCGAGGTGGCGGCGGCGACGGTGAATCCCCGGGACTACCTGCTGGTGGAGGGGCGGTACGTCTTCTCGATCCTCGCGGGCCGGCTCCCGCTGGTCCTCGGCAGCGACGTCGCCGGCACGGTGGTCGGGCTCGGCCCGCGGGCGGTCGGGTTCGCCGTCGGCGACGAGGTGCTGGGCATGCAGACGCCGCGCGGCCGCTTCGGGGGCTTCGCCGAGCGGGTCGCGATCCGCTCCGGGGCGGTCGCCCGCAAGCCCCCCGCCCTCCCCTTCGAGCAAGCCGCCGGCCTCGGGGTCGCGGGGATCACCGCGCTGCAGGCGCTTCGGGACGACGCCGAGCTTCGGGCCGGCGAGCACGTCGTGGTGGTGGGCGCCTCGGGGGGCGTCGGCTCCTTCGCGGTGCAGTTGGCGAAGCACACCGGGGCGCGGGTCACCGGGGTCTGCAGCGGGGGCAACGTGGAGTTGGCGCGGCGGCTCGGCTGCGACGACGTCATCGACTACACCACCGCCGACTTCCGCGAACGGGTGCGCGACGCGGACGTCGTCTTCGACACCATCGGGCGGGAGCGGCTGGCCACGGTTCGCCCCTGCCTGCGCCCCGGGGGCCGGTACGTGACCACGGTGCCGACGGCGGGGAACACGAAGGATCAGGCGATCGGTTCGACGCTGGGGCGGCTGCGGCGGGGAGCGCCGCGCTCACGCACGGTGATCTGCAAAGCCCGGAGCCGGGACCTGCAGGAGCTCGCGGACCTCGCCGCGGCGGGGGAGCTGGAGGTCCTCATCGACTCGCGTCACCCGCTGGAGGACGCGGCAGAGGCGTTGCGCCGGAGCAAGAGCCGGCGCGCGCGCGGCAAGATCGTCATCACGATCGGCTGACTCGGGGAGAACGAAGCCGCCCCGAGCCCGCGGCTGCGGACCCGGGGCGGCCGGGATGACGTTGGTGGTTATGGACCCGAGCTCACTGAGCTTCCACCGGGTCATCCTCGACGCCGAGGCAGTCTAGGAGGGCGTCCTCCAGCGGAATGCAGGCATCGATTTCTTCATCCGTTTCGGCGGCTTCCCAGCAGGCGTCGGCGGCCTCCAGCTCGGACTCGCACTCCTCCCACGGGAGGTCGTCGTAGTCGCCGTCGTCCCCGTCCTCGTAGTCGTCGTCGTCCCCCCAGTCGTCGTCGTCCGACGAATCATCGTCGTCGCCGGGGCAGTCGTCCCAGCCGGCGCACTCGGCCAGCGCGTCTTCGAGCTCCATGCAGGCGTCGAAGTCCTCATCGGACTCGGCGTTCTCCCAACAAGCGTCGGCGGCTTCGAACTCGTCCTCGCACTCGGCGGGGACCTCGAAGTCCGACTCGTCGAAGTCGTCGTCATCGGCACCCACGGCGTGTCCGTCGGTGTCGGGGGCGTTCTCGGGTTTCTCCTCGCAGCCGGCGAGGGCGACGGACAGCGCGAGCAGAGCGAGCAGAGCGAGCAGGGCAGAGGTGCGGAACATGGGGGCTTCTCCTGAGCGGCGGGGGTTGGGGGCGCCGTTGCTTCATTGGAGAAATGCGAGGGCCCCGGATTCGAGGCGGGTTCGTTCGTGCCCGGTCTAGAATCAGCCCTGGAGGGGCAAATCATGCGCGAGTACCTCAAGCCGATCGGCATCGGCGTCCTGATTGTGATCGTCTTCGGCGGAGGCTTCCTGGGCTTGCAGGTCCGCAAGGCCAACGGCCTGCTCAACGCCCCCGTCACCCTCGACGGCCCCATCGCGACCGCGCCGATCCCCACCGACCCCGAGTCTCTGGCCCGCGGCGAGCACCTGGCTCGGGTCGTCGGCGTGTGCGGCGAATGCCACGGCGACGACATGGGCGGCAAGCTCGACTTCGACGACTTGATGATGGGCCGGATGGCCCCCCCGAACCTGACCCGCGGCGGGCTCGGCGCGACGCTGACCGACGAGGACTGGTTCCGGGCCATCCGCCACGGCGTCACCTCCCAGGGCCGGGCGATCCTCATCATGCCGAGCGCCGCCTACAACCGAGCCTTCACCCTCGAGGAGGTCGCGGCGATGGTGGGCTGGCTCAAGAGCCTGCCCCCGGTCGAGCGCGACCTGGGCGAGCCGACCATGAGGCTGGGGATCATCTTCTCGCTGATCTACCTGGGGGGCGGCCTGGAGAAGGACGTCGGGTTCGTGAACATCGACCACTCCGCCGCGCCCCCGGCGGCGGTCGAGGAGGGACCGACCGTCGCCTACGGGAACAAGCTCGCGGCTCCCTGCCGCTCTTGCCACGGCCAGGATCTCGCCGGACTGCCCCCCTCCGGCCCGCCGGGCACGCCTCCGGCCCGCAACCTGACGCCCCACGAGACCGGGTTGAAGGAGTGGACCCGCGACGAGTTCGCCGTCGCGCTGCGCGAGTCCAAGGGGCGCGATGGGCGGGAACTGAACCTCTTCATGCCGCGCGCCTACAAGGGCCTGACGGACGTTGAGATCGACGCCATGTGGGCCTACCTGGGTACGACGACGCCCACACCTTGGAACAACGGGGAGTGATATGTAGGGGCCCCGGAGAATCGATGCCCCGACTTCAGACCCTGCTCGCCGCCACCGTCCTCCTCATCTCGCCTGCCGCCAGCGCGGTGGACGCCGAAGGGATCGCTCAGGACTGGATCGACGCCCAGTCCGCCGAGGGCGCCGTCGCGGCCCCCGACGCGGTCACGCTCACGCCCCGCCTCGTACTCGACTGGCCCGGCGGCGCCCGCGTGCGCATCGCCCAGTCGATCCTCGGCGTGCCCGTGCACGGCGACGAGATCATCCTGTCGATCAGCACCGACGGCGACGTCCGGCACGTGATCGGCGCGCCGACGGACGCCGTCCTGCTCGACCCCGTGCCGACCCTGGCGCAGGCGGACGCCGAGACCCTCGCGCAGGCGGCGGTCACCCTCGGCGGCTTCGGGAGCGGCCAAATCGTCGACCCGTTCGGCGCCCTCGTCGTCCGTCTGACCGACACCGGCGAGGCCCGCCTCGCCTGGCGCATGGCCGTCAGCAGCGCCGAGCCGCTGAACAGCTGGAACGCCTTCGTCGATGCGCACAGCGGCGCCATCTTCGACTGGCAGCAGACGATGCACACCGCCCAGGCGGACGTGTACCCGACCAACCCCGACGTCAGCGGGCTGACCGAGGTGACGCTGGAGCGGCTGTCCGGCGACGGGGACGAGCTCGCCGGCAGCAACGCGTTCGTCTACTCCTGCCCCGAGGACACCGACGAGTGCACCGAGAAGGTGCGGTTCGCGACCCCCGACAGCGACGGCAACTACTTCTTCGAGCACGACCCGGGCTCCTTCGAGGACCCCCTCGCCGAGGTCCAGATGTACTACCACCTGGACTTCGTCTCGCAGTGGTTCGACGAGCAGTACAACTTCGAGCACGGCCTCGGCATCGAGGGGCTCGTCAACCTGGACGTGCAGAACGCCTTCTACGGAAACTTCGACAGCGACCCGCAGGGCGAGGTGGCGTTCGGCCAGTTCGGGAGCACCGATTTCGGCTACGACGCCGACGTCATCTACCACGAGTTCATGCACTCGGTGTTCGGCCAGATCGTCAACGCGAGCTTCATCAACGGCGACGAATACGGGCTCCAGTGGGCGCCCGGCGCGCTGAACGAAGGCTCCGCCGACGCGCTCGCCCTGGTGCTCACCGGCGACCCCCAGCTGGGTGAGTTCGCGGGCGCCGGCTTCGGCCTCGGCGCGCAGCCGGTCCGGGACCTCGAGGACGACCAGCTGTGCCCCCTCAACCTGTTCGGTCAGTCGCACACCGACGGCAAGGTCTGGGGCTCGTTCGCCTGGAACCTGATCGACACCCCCGAGGTCGGCGCCCAGCTGACCGCGGACATCTACTACGGCGCCATCCAGCTGTTCCCCGATGACGTCGGCTGGGACGACGCCAGCGCGGCGCTGACCACGACCATCGATGAGCTGCTCGCCGAGGGCGCGATGGACGAAGCCACGGCCGAGATCATCCGCACGGCCCAGGCGGCCCACGGACTCATCGACTGCGGCCGCATCGTCCCGCTGGACGACGACCAGGAGCCGACCCAGTTGATGATCCACCCCGGCTTCGCCGGCGACGTGGCCATCCCGCTCCAGAACCAGTTCAGCCTCGAGGCCCCCGAGGGAGCCACGCGCCTCCGCCTGCGCGTGAAGGACTTCCTCAGCAACCAGCCGAACCTGGGCTGGACCGTCTACATCCGCCGGGGCGAGCACATCGTCCACGAGGTCGTCGAGATCGGCTTCGGCACCACCGCCGTGCCCGACGAGTTCGACTACTCCTTCGAGGGCGAAGGCGACGACGTGGAGGTCAACGTGGAGCTCGGCGGCGACATCCCGTTGGAGCCCGGTGCCACCTACTACTTCTCCATGTCTTCGCGGCAGTTGGCCGAGTTCGGCGGCTTCGCGCAGGCCTCGGTCACGGTCGACGGGCGGGTCTGGGCCATCGATCCGGTGCCCGAAGACGAGGACGACGACGGAGGCGCGGGCTGCTCCGGGTGCACCGCCTCGATGGCCCCGGCCGATGCCGCGGGGAGCCTCGTGCTTCTGCTCATGATCGGCAGCGGCCTGCGCCGGCGGAGCCGCGCCTCGATCGGCTGAGAAGCAAGGGGGTCGCCCTTGCAGTCTGAGGCAGACCGGCTACGGTCCGCCGACCATGCGCAACGCCTACATCTCCGGTTCCGGGGCCTACGTCCCCCCCCGCGTCGTGACTAACAACGACCTCGTCAACGAATACGGCCTGGACACCTCCGATGAGTGGATCCAGAAGCGCACCGGGATCAAGGAGCGGCGCTACGCCGCCGTGGGTGTCGGTCCCGCGGAGCTCGCCGTTGTCGCCTCCGAGCAAGCCATCGAGGCCGCCGGCATCGACAAGTCCGACATCGACATGATCATCTTCGCGACGCTGTCGCCGGAGTACGCGTTCCCCGGATCGGGCGTGCTCCTGGCGGAGAAGCTCGGCCTCTGCGACGGCACCGGCGCGACGTTCGTGCCCGCCCTCGACATCCGCAACCAGTGCTCGGGGTTCGTCTACGGCCTGACCGTCGCCAAGGGGCTGATCGCGTCGGGCGGGGCCGAGCACGTGCTGCTGGTCGGCGGGGAGAAGCACTCCTCCGGGCTCGATTTCACCACCCGGGGACGCGCCGTCGCCTCCCTCTTCGGAGACGGCGCCGGCGCCGTCGTCGTCAGCGCGACCGACGAGGACCGGGGGATCCGGGCCCACAAACTCGGTTCGGACGGTCGCTACGCGGAGATGCTCTGCCAGCAGGTCTGGGACTGCCGCCGCTCGCACTTCTTCAACCTGGACGAGAACGGCAACGGGGTCGTGCCCCCGGACGAGATGTACACGACGATGGACGGCCGCAAGGTCTTCCGACACGCCGTCGAACGCATGACAGAGGCCCTGATGGGGGTCTGCATGGAGTCGGGCATCACCGGGACCGACATCGACCTGTTCCTGTTCCACCAGGCCAACATGCGCATCAACGAGTACCTGGCGAACATGATGGGCATCCCGCCGGAGAAGCTCGTCCACAACATCGACAAGTACGGCAACACCACCGCCGCCACCATCCCGCTGCTCATCGCCGAGGCGGAGCGGGACGGGCGGCTGAAGCCGGGCATGAAGGTGGCGATGATCGCCTTCGGTTCGGGCTTCACCTGGGGCGCCGCGATCGCGGACTGGTAGATGCTCACTTGAGCGTCAAGCCATCTTCCCTCCCGTGAGGTCCTCGGACTGGCTTTGGAAGGCGGGGTAGAAGCGACTTGGATCCCAGGCCGCGTCGGCCTTGAGCATCCCGTAGATGGCGTGGAGCAGCTTCCTC
>JAAESI010000030.1 GCA_024229515.1 Pseudomonadota bacterium
CGACCGAGTCGGTGTGCTCCCCATCGCAGGAGGTCAGGGTGAACTCCTCCGCCGAGAAGCCCTGGTCCACCACGTCTGTGCCGTCGATGGCGCCGATCCGGAGCGCGGTCACCCCGGGGTTGCCGACGTAGATGCCCTCGTCGGGGTCCTCGTTGGTGGTTGGGCAGCCGGCGAGCACGGCGGCGGACAGAAAGAGGAAGGACGCACGCTTCATGGGGTCTCCGGGGGAGCCGACATCGGGAACATCGCGATCTGCACGTGGTGGACCTGCTCCGCCGGCTCTTCGGCCGAGTCACACAGGTCCATCAGACGCTCCTGGAAGGACGCGATCTCGCGCTTGAGTTTTGGCACCAGCGACACAGGAATGCACACGGTCATCGCACCGAGGTGACGCTCGTCACGGCCGGCAGATTCGATCGAATCGATCGCCAGTTCCAACATCCCGCGGTGGTAGTTGCGGGCGGCCAGGCCAGCGACTTCGTGCGGCGTGGCGACGCTGGCGTCCGCGGGCACCAGGCCACCGTCATCGTCTTCCACCAGCAGCCCGAGGCTGAGCAGCAACGCGATCGCCTGCTTGGCCTGCGACGCCGTGATCTTGGGACGCATGGTGCGCGCGATCCACGCGGGGTTGCGCTCGAAGTCCGCCCGGTGGGCCAGCTCCCGGACGGCCGAGTGGTACCAGTGCGACAGCAGCTCGACGCCCTGCCCCTCCAGCTTCCGCGCCTCCCGGAACCGCCGCGAGGCAGAGATCCGCGTCCACGCTCGGTTCTGTTCGTCGCCGGTGCTCGCCTGCCCCAGCTGCACCAGGTCCGTGAAGAACGACGCCTCGTCGGCGTTCAGGCCCATCGCGCGGATGAACGCTTCGGTCGTCTGGGGGGTCAGGTTGCGCTCCCCGCGCATCACCTGGAGCGCCAGGCTGGGGGACTTCTGACCCGCCATGCGCGCGAACATCCGGTGGCTAAACCGGGGGTTCCCGGCCTTCTTCGCCCGGAACCAGTCGTCGAGGTAGCGACGGAAGTCCAGGTACCCATGGATGTCGATCGGCATCGCTCTATGAGTACATACGGATACAGCCTATGTCCATGATATCTATCGGTTGTACTCAAGATGAAAACGCTTTGCCGTTTGAGTTCTGGTCGTATTTGAGTACAGCACCTACCGTCAGTGGGCCTTACCGACGAGGCGAACGGAGATCGATGATGCGTAGTTCCCTCACTTTGATTGCCCTCCTCCTGAGCCTCGCGCTCCCCTTGTCCGGCTGCGAGCTGGTCGCCGACATCGACCTCGGCGGCGACGAAGCCCCCGCGGACGAAGACGCTGATGGCGACGTCGAAGGCGAAGGTGAAGGCGACGACGACGACAACAACGACGACAACGACGAGGGCGACGACGACGACGATGACGACTGGGACGAGGGCGACGAGTGGTCCGAGGAGTGCGAAGAGCTCTACGACGACCTCGAGGCCGCCTTCGACGAGGAGCTCGAGGCGATCCTCGACGAGTGCGATGACGACTGGACCGAGGAGTGCGAAGAGGCCATCGGGGAGCTCGAAGACGACTTCGCCGAGCAGTTGGAGTGGCTGGAAGAGGAGTGCTTCGGCGACGAGGACGACGACAACGACGGTGACGACGACGACTCCAGCGACGACGACGACTGGGACGAGGAGTGCGAAGAGGCCTACGAGGAGATCGAAGAGTCCTTCGAAGACGAGCTCGACGCCATCCTCGAGGAGTGCGAGGACGAGTGGACCGAGGAGTGCGAAGAGGCCCTCGAGGAGCTCGAGGAGGCCTACGACGACGAGATGGAGTGGCTCGAGGAGGAGTGCTTCGGCGACGATGACGCCGACGGCAACTAGCCCCTAGAGCAAGCCGTTGAGCTTGTCATCGAGGTCGGCGAGGTCCCCGATGTTGGCCCCGGCGACCCGAGGGTCGGCGAGCCACAGCTTCGCCCGCTTGCGATTCTCGGTCCCTTCGGGCCGCCCCGGGTCCAGCTCCTGGACGCGCTCGTAGCAAGCCCGCACGTAGCGGAAGTCGTTCTTGAACGTGGCCATCTCGCCCTGCGTATCGAGCAGGTCCGACGCCATCTGCAGCTGGTCCACGCCCACGACGAGCAGACGCTGCTCGCGCCGCAACCCCCGCGTCGCCAGGAGCGCCCAGACCTCGTGCGCGCGGGCGTGAATCTGCTCGATGATGCCCTCGATTCGAGGGTCCAGCACCTTGCTGAAACGCTTCTTGCTGAACTCCTCCAGCACCTTCTGGTAGCCGGCCTTGATCTCCGGCGCGCTGCTGCTCCAGTGGGAGTGCACCGCCTCGAACGGGCTCCGCCTGATCAGATCTCGCAACCCGATGTAGAGCTTGCGCTCGGCCCGGTTGCGCTTGCCCTCGGGCCCCTCGTCGCGCACGAACTCGATCATGCCGAGCGCCTTGAGCGACAGCAGCAGCCGCACCAGCGTGCGCTCGTCGAGCTCCTTCAGACTGACCAACTCACCCAGCGTCCACCCTGCGGGGAGGACCCGGTCCACGAGCTCGCGCTCCCGCGGCTGCAGGGGCAGCTGGCCCAGCAAGGCGAGGCGGGCGGGGATGGGGCGAACGTGGAGCGGGTAGTATTCCTCGATCGACTGCACGAGCTTGTCGTCCTCGATCGCGCTGAAGCTGGCCCGCTGCTGACTCAGAAGGACCGACAGCACGGGCACCGGCTTGAAGTCGAAGACGGTGCGGATGACCTCCAACTCGTGGAACCGGAACTTGCCGAAGTTCATCCCGAGCAGGTTCCGCGTGATGCGCTCGGCCCGCTTCTGCAGACCCTCCCGCAACTCGCCCGCCTTCAACTTCCCCGAGGTGACGAGGTACTGACCCGCGGAGACGCCGGTGAGCTTCTGCACCCGCAACGCGCCCGCCCAGGTGGCCACATCGATGACGCCATCGGCCACGAGCGCGTCGCTGAGGAACTCGCCGGGGTGAGGCTTGTCGCCGAGGTAGTGCACCGGCTTGCCGTCGATGAGGTAGCACCAGCGGACCTCGCGGAACGCCTCCATCGCGAGCACGCCGGTGGCGGTGTTCTCCACGAAGTGCAGCAGCACGTCCCCGAACGAGACCTTGCTGAAGTCGCCATGCATGACCGCCGGCTCCATCAGCATCTCGCCCGACAGCGTGGCCGGGCCTGCGGCCGACGCGATCGAAGCGATGTCGTCGCGGGAGCCCGTAGGCACGGGACCGGACTGGCTCGGCCGGCTCGGGGGCGCCGTGGGCACCGGGCGAGCGGGGGCGGAGGAGGGGCGCGCCGCCTTGGGCTTGAACGCGATCGACTTGGGCCGGAAGCCGCCGGAGGCGGGACGGGACGGGGCCGGAGTGGGCGTCGGCGCCGGCACGGGTGCGGCGGGGGGCGGCGTCGGCTCGGGCGCAGCGGGGGCCTCGGGGGCGGCCTCGACGGGGGGCTCCGGGGTGGGCTCAGCGGGGGCCGGCGTCGGCTCCGGGGCAGGTGGCACGGCGGCGGCAGACAAACCGCTGTCGTGGTCGCCGGTGGGTGCGTCGTCGGGCGCATCGGGCAGGCTCGCCGCGTCCGGGATGCCAGCCTTGACGAGTCCATCCCGCGCGGACGCGGAGATGGCGTCCAGTTCGATGACCGAGGCACCCTCGTTCACCTGGGTGGCCTTGCCGTTCAGCTCGAAAGCGACCCCCTCCCAGTTGCAGCGCACACGGATCGTGACGGGGGAGCCCTCATCAGGGGCGGGGTACAGCGGCACCATCAGCACGCCGAACTTCATGCTCCGACGCCACTGGCGCTGGAGCGTCCCGAGAGACGGTACGTCCCAGGTGTGCTGACTCATTCGTTGTCCCCGTCCTCTTCGTCCATCGGACCCATGTCGCGGATCCAGCGCCACCCGCCCAGGGCGAGAAAGAACACCCCCAGGCCCAGCAGGATGGCGACGGTCTCGGTCTCCCCGAGGTTCAGCCCGAACCGGCCGAACGTGATCTTCGAGGTGTGAGACTCGGTGTTGTAGGCGTAGACAAAGGCTCCGCTGAGCAGGAACACAAGGCCGGTGATGATGGCGCCCACGAACGCGGATCGTGTCAGAAGATCACTTTGCCTACCAGTTCAGCCGCGCCTTCGAGCCGATCGCCGATGCGGAACTCGACGTACGCGCGCCGACTCACCTTGATCTCCAGCTGCCCTTCAACCCGGTTCTCGTCGTTCTCGACGCCGTGATTGTAGCGGGCGATGAAGAAGATGTAGGGCGTGATCGCCTTGCCTGCCTCGACCGAGAAGGACTGCAAGTCGTCGCCCAGCTCGAAGTCCAGGGAGTCCACCGGCACGTACTTGCCGAATGCCTGGGTCAGGAACCCGGCCAGCCCCTGCGCGATGGCCGCGTACGCAGCGCCGCCCTCGGTGGTGCCGACCTCCGACAGCGGCTTTCCGGTGATCAGCACCGACATGATGTCGGCCTGGTCCTCCAGCTCGTCCGACCGGAAGTCGATCGAAGGCGACGCCAACCGCTCGCTCACGACCACCTCGACGTCGCCGTAGTCGCTGGGACGGATGGCGGTGACGTTCAGCTGCGTGTCGGCGATGAGGCCGACGAAGTCGAGGGAGCTGTCGACCTCCACCGTGAACTTCTTGGTCAGCACGGTGAGCTCGCTGCCCCGCCCCGTCGTGATCTGCCCCTCGAGGTAGGGCTTGCCGTCGCGCAGCTGGATCCTCACTTCGCCGGCGAGGGTCAGGTCCGGCTTGATGTTGCCGAACATGTCCGCCACGGCCCCGGCCTCCGTCGTGTTGCCCGTCAGCGCGGCGACCCCGGCGTTGAGCTGCACGTGGATGTTGTTGGTCAGCGTGATCGTCACGTCCAACGTCGACTGCTCCATGAACTGCTTGGCGAAGCCGGCCTCGGGTTCCTCCTCGAACACGATGACCACCTGCTCGCCGGGGCCGTACACGCTGTTCTCTCGGTGCACGCGCAGGTTCGGCGGCAGGCTGAGGGCCTGGATGTCGCGGTTGGCGACGTCGTCCTGGCCCAGGTCGACGTCCACGTTCTGCAGCTCGAGGTCACCCCGAATGTCCAACGCCGGCAGCGTGCCCCGGATCGTCACGACCTGCGGTGAGTGCAGCTGGGCCTGGAACTCCTGGGTGTACAGCGCCCACATCCGGTCAAACTTGAGCTCGACGTCGAGCTCACCGAGGGTGAGGCCGTCCATCAGCATCGTCCCGGTGGCGGTGAAGCCCTGCCGTTGTTTGGCGCCGGTACGCGCGCGGCCGCCGCGGGCCAGGTCGATGGGGTTGACCACCTGCGGCACGGTGTCGAAGGAGAGCTCCTTGAGCGCGACCTTGCCGGGATCGACCCGCGTATCGAGGGTCACCTGCTCGTAGCAGATGCCCGTGGTCTTGTAGCAAACGAGCCCATCGGCCACGTTCACGCCGATCTTGGGCACCGGCTCGCGGATCGAACCCGTCACCGTGCCCTCGACCGTCAGCACACCCTCGCTCTCCCAGATGTTGGGCACGAACGCCAACAGCACGGGCATGGGGAAGCCATCCCCCTTGAGCGTGACGTACAGCCCGTCCTGGCCGAGCAGCTCGTCCATCGGGGTCATCGGCTGAAACCGCAGGGGGAACGGAGCCGTGGCTTCCACGTTCAGCAGGCCGCCACGCTTGGGGCGGATCACGAACCCGGACTGGAGGGTCCCGTCCTTCAGTTCTGCCACGACCTGGATGGGATGCAGCTCCTGCTTGCCCGCCCGGCCGCCGCGCAGTTGCACGTTGGCATCCATCATCGGGGCGTTCAGCTCGCCGGTGATCGAGACGTTCCCGCCCAGCGCCCCTGTCAGCGGCTTGAGGCCCCCGACGAAGACATGCACCAACGACATGTCGACCTTGCGGAGATCGGCCCCGAGCTTCAGATCGGTGAGGAACGGGATCGGATCGGTGTGGCGGTCGGCGACGGGTCCGAGCCGGGCCAGGAGCACGTCGCTGACCGGCGCGCCGGCGCCCCCCGTGAGCTCGATGATCGTCTGCCCGTCAGCCTTCAGGCGGCTGCCGGCGATCTCCAGGAAGCCGTCCTTGAGCGACGCCCCGAACGTGGACGTCACCGACCGCTCGGCGACCTCGAGCCCCGAGAGCCGCAGGCGCGCGCGGGCCGTCGGATCCGAGGTGGGCCCCTCGAAGGCGAAGATCCCGTCGTAGGTGCCGCCTTCGACGAGATCCGGCAGCTCGATCGCGGCCAGGTCGGCGACGGTCTCGAGACCGTTCCGATCGATGGTCAGCTCGACGTCCCAGTGGGCGTCGGGGTCCAGCTCGAGGGTCGGCCCCCGGCCGTCCAGGGACAACGCCAGGGGGACCTTGCCCAGGCGCAGCGTGAGCAGCTCCCGGATCTCCGTGAAGCCGGTGATCGCGCCATCGTCGACCCGCAGTTCGAGCTCGATGTCCTGCGGCGGGCGCTCCAGCGCGGTGACCCCCCGGAACGAACCGGCGGCCACGATCACGGGGGCGTCCAGGGTGCCGTCCACCTGCACGCTCAGCTCTTTGACGACCCCCGCGACGAGGTGATCGAAGGGGTTGTCGGCCCGGCCCCCGAGGATGCTCCCGAGCGGCTCGACCTTCGACAAGTCCAGCGAACGCACGACCAGGTCCGCCCCGATCTCACCGCTCCCCGGATCCCGCGACGCCCCGACGGAGATGAGCCCCCCGGCGGCCGCCAACCGCAACCCGGTGATGTCCAACGCCCCGCTCTTCAGATCGACCTGGAACGGCTGCTGCGACTCGATCGTGTGCTTGCCGACGGCCGCGGTGAGGGAATCGCCGCGCACTACGATGTGGGGGAGTTGACCCCAGTCGGCCAACCCCCGGGTGTCCACCACGATGCCGCCGGCGCGGGTCGCGTGGACCGTGTACTTGGCCGACTTGCCCAGCAGCGCGAGCTCCGCGGTGACGTCTCGCACCTGCTCGACGTCCGGGGTCGCGACCCCGGTCGCGTCGGTGTTCAGCGTGCCCCGCAGCAACGGCGGACCGCCCGGCACGACGTCCATGTCGACCTCGAACGAGGTCTTCGCCGTCCCCACCGACACCGGCTCCAGGCGGAGGGCGTGGACGGTGGTGTCCATCTTCGAATAGACCGAGAAGGGATGCGGGCCGTCGCCTCCCCACGTTCCGCGGGTGAAGCCGTCGAAGGTGAAGGTGCCGCCCTTGACCAGCCCCTTGCTGATGCCGGTCAACGCACCCAGGTCCGCGATCATGCCGTCCACATCCAGCGCGAACGACTGCTGCCGCACGTCCGTGGTCCCGGCGACGTGGACCTCGCCTCCCCCCACGCCGATGTCCAACGAACGGGTGGTGATGAGGGACCCATCCAGCACGGTGTCGACCGACAGCGGCCCCAACCGCATCTGCTGGAAGTCGAACGGCTCACCGGTGGCGATCAGGTGCCCCGAGAGCGTGTCCAGGTTGGTGCCCTTGCCCTCCCAGGTGAGGTCGAGGGTCAGGTCGGCGGGGAGCCCGGCGATGCCGTCCAGGAAGTACTCGGGGGTCAGCCCCGCCAGCGCCACATCGGCGTCGTACTCGAGGAGCTCGCGCTCCTTGCCCGGGAGGCGCAGTCGCACGTCGTTCAACCCGATGCTCGAGCCGTCCCCGGCTTCCAGCGCACCGGAGAACCGGAGCTCCTCCTTGAGCTTGCCGGACACCAGGATCTCGCCGGTCAGCGTGCCCTCCAGCGGAGCCTTGGCCGCGATCTGCTTCACGTCGGTCAGATCCAGCGCGTCGATGGAGACCTCCACCGACGGGGTCAGGTCGTTGAGCCGCCCCAACGTGCCGTCGAGGCGCAGCTTCGCCGCCAGCCAGTCGACCGAGAGGTCGGACATGTCCAGCGTCAGATCCGGCTGCAGCCCGACGCCTCCGTGCACGACCACGCCCTCCAGGGGCAGCGGCTTGACCACGTCCAGCTCGAGCTTGCTGACCTGAATGTCGTGGACCAGCCGGCTCATGCTCCAGACCGCCTGGACGTTCACCCCCTGGAGGTCGACCGGCTTGCCCGTGGGCGTCTCCACGATGACGGTGGCGCCTTTGATGGTGACCGAGTCCGCGCTCCCCTTGAGGGCCTTGAGGAACGGGGACGCCGGCTTCTTGGGCTTCTTCGGCTTGCTCTTGTCGACGAACGCCGTGGCCAGATTGACCCCGCCGCCGTCGGGCCGGAGGCGGACGTAGACCTCGGGGTTGGTGACGACCAACGAGTCCACCGCGATGCGGCGCATTGCCAGATCGAGCAGGCCGAAGCTGAGGTCGAGCCGTTCGACGTAGATCGCGCGCTGGCCAATGTCGTCGAGGATCTCCACCTCGTGCAACGTCAGGTCCGCCAGCGGTCCCTCGGAGCTCCCCACGGTGATGGTCCCCGGGATCGCGGCGTTGGCCTTGGGGAGCCCGTGCTGAAGCGCCTGGGTGACCAACGCGGAGCTGTTGATCAGGCCCCACAGCAGCAGGATCAGCAAGCCGAGCAACCCGATGATCGCCAGGACGATCCGTCCCGCGTGCCGCTTGAGCCACTTGATCAGAACGACTCTCCGATCCCGAAGTGGATGTTCCAGTTGAACGGCTCACGCCACAGGTCCTGGGGGCACTCGTCGGTGTCCAGGCCGGCGCAGTACAGCGGCTTGATGACCTCGTCGCGGAAGACATCGTCGGTCCACGGCTTGGGGTGGATCGCGAAGTCGAGCCGGATGCGGCCGATCGACAGGTTGTAGCGAATGCCCCCGCCAACGCTGAACTGGAGTTCTTCGAAGAACTGCTCAGCCGAGGCGATGTCCTCGGGTTCGGCCCAGACGCGGCCGAAGTCGGTGAACCCGGCGAGCCAGAGGCCGCCCACGGGGTTGCCCCGGATCTCGACGGAGCCGGTGAAGCCGACCCGGCCCCCCAACGGGAGGATGCAGTCGACCCGGGTGCAGTCTTTCTCGACGGTGCGGGGGCCGAGGTAGCGGGGCTTCCACCCGCGGACGGAGCCATCCCCGCCGGCGTAGACCGCTTCGTCGATGGGGATCTGCGTGGTCTCGCCGAACAGGTGGATGTAGGAGCCGGTGAGGCGCCCCGCAGCGACGATGCGAGGGGTCCCCAGCGGCACGTAGCCGCGGACGTCGCCGACGGTGCGGACGTAGTTGTACTGGCCCGGGGGGAGCGCCGCGTCGACCGTGGCGGAGAAGTAGAAGCCCTTGTTGGGGGCCAGCAGGTTGTCTCGCAGGTCGAGGATCAACTGCGGCGACAGCATCGTCAGCAGGTAGCCGTCATCGAAGGTCGTGGCGGTCACCTCGGAGGTGTCCACCTGGTCGAGTCGGTCGTCGTACAACTTGAAGTACAAGACGGAGTAGGTGGCGCTGAGCTTCAACGGACGCCACAGGGACCACACAACGCCGAATTCGCCTTCGGGCTGCAGGTACTTGTAGCCCCGCTCGACGTCCATCTCGAAGCCGCCGGCGACGAACAGGTCGACGGTTCGCACGGGGAAGTCGGGCCACCGCAGCGACACATCGAAGTCGAGGACGGGGCCGAAGTCCTCGATCGCCGGGGAGGCGAGCTTCGGCCCGCCCATCAGAAGCATCTTGAAGTGCACCAGGCGACGGAAGCTGTTGACGTGCTCCAATTCGGCGCGGCCGGTGATGGCGACGCTGTCGATGGTGAAGCTGACGCCGGCGCCGCCGGTGAACGTGCGGGGCTTGCGCTCCTTGAGGCTGATCTTGACCGGCACGACCTCGACGCCGTCGGCGTCGGGTTCCAGGTCGGCCTCCATGTCCGGCGACACGGTGACCAGCGCGAAGACGCCCATGTTGTAGATCGCCTGCTGCGTCTGGGCGACCTTGCGGCCGTCCCAGGGCTCGCCCTCGACGATGCGGATGTGACGCTGCACGTACTTCTCACGAATGGTCGTGAGCCCTTCGATGCTGATCTCGCCGAACCGCGCCGGGGCGCCACGCTCCACGTCGAACGTCACGTCGACGGTGTGGGTCTCCGGATAGGCGTCCACCCGCGAGGTGACGCGAGCCCGCGCGTACGCGAGGCTGGCGAGGCGGCCCCGCATGAGCTTCTCGGAGTCCTCGACCGCGTCCATGGTGAAGGTCTCGCCGACCACCAGGGGGAGGCCGTCGGTGAGCACCTCCATCAGCCCCTCGGGGGCGTTGACGGTGATGTTGGCGACGGCGCTCGGCTCGCCCTCCTCGATCTGGTGGACCACGCGCACCCGGCTGGCGCTGCCGTCCTTCTTCCGGGTCGCCCGGACCACCACCTGCGACGCGATCACGCGGGCATCGAAGTAGCCGTGCAGCGCGTAGATGTTCGCGATGCGGGTCTTGTCGTCCTCCCAGGTGTCACCGTCGAGGCGGACCGCTGGGTAGACGAAGTTAAGGACCGGGATCCAGTGCAGCGAATGGGTCTGGCGCTGACCGAGGTGACCGCGGATCTGCACGGGCTTGAGCGCGCTGGTTCCATCCAGCTGCACGCGGCCGACGATGGGGCGGAGATCGGGCTCCTTGACCTGCTTGCGTTGGTGCGCGCAGCCGCTCAGGAGCGACAGGACGACGATCAGCAGCAGCGCCGCGCGGGAGCGCACCGGGATCAGTTGGGGAGCTGGCCCCCGGGCCCGCCCTTCGCGAACGTGCCGGACGGGATCGGGATGGTCCCGAAACGGGACTCGTAGTCACCGACGCGCTGCTGCAGGAGGCCCAGGAGGGACTTGGCGTGCTTGGGGCTCAGGATGAGGCGCGCACGCACCTTCCCGACCTGGGACTGGGGGGGCACGTAGGCGAAATCGAGGACGAACTCGGTCTCGTTGCTGCCCACCACCTGGAAGTTCGAGTAGGCGCCGAGGGCGACCTCGTCATCCATCTTGAGCTGAAGCTGCTTCTTGGTCGGCTGGTCGCTCAATTGCTGACCCCCAGGAAATTGTCGAGGTCGTCGTTGTGCACGTGCTGCCACGGCGCGGGGGCTTCTTCTTCGCTCTGGAACGGCGGCAGGTCGTACTGCACGAAGCCGGGTCCGCCGGCGATCCACCAGCTGCCCTCGATCGGGGTGTCGCCGGTGTCGGTGACCACGTCTAGGCGCCAGACGCCGCGGAGCAGTTGGCCGTTGAACTCCAGCTCCTCGATCTCTTCGGTGGCGGTGGTCGTCCACTCCCGCTCGTTGACGGTGGCGGTCCACTGCTTGGCGTTAGTCACGTTGCTCACTGCAAAGGGGACGCCGGGATCGCTCAAGTATTCCGTGCCGACGTCGCTCATCGCGCCGTCGGGGTTGGCTTCCCAGCCCTGGAGGTAGAAGCCGTCGGGCTGCTGCGAGAAGTAGATCTGCAGGTCCCAGCCGGCGCCGTCAGCGGCGTAGTCGTCGAGGATGTCCTGCTCGTTGTCCTGCCAGATGCGGAAGGTGATCCAGTCGTCCCCGTTGGGGGAGGTGTCCCCGAGGTGGATCCACCGCGCCACGGTGTCGTCCGGGAAGTCGTCGTTGTTGTACTTCCAGTACCAGTCGGAACGCTCGGGGAAGGTGTCGCCGAGGTCGAGACCGATCGACGGGATCACGGGTCCTGCGCAGCCGGCGAGGACGAGTGAGGCAATGGCTGTGGCTACAAATCGCACGGCGCGAAGGTACCACGGTATCCTCCGCGCCCCTTTCGGAGAGAACCATGTCGCGCAACGTCCTCGCCATCGATCAAGGCACTACCGGAACCACCGTCCTCGTCCTCGATGAGCGGTTGTCGGTGCTGGCCAAGGTCAACCGCGAATTCCCCCAGATCTACCCCCGTCCGGGCTGGGTCGAGCACGACCCCGAGGCGATCTGGGACTCCACCCTCGCGACCATCGAGGGCGCGCTGAGCAAGGCGGGCGTGCGACCCGACTCCATCGCGGGCATCGGCATCACCAACCAGCGCGAGACCACGACGGTGTGGCGACGCCGGGACGACCGACCGGTCCACAACTCGATCGTGTGGCAGTGCCGCCGGACCGCCGACGTCTGCGCGGAGATGAAGGGCAAGGGACTGGAGGACCTGTTCCGGTCCAAGACCGGGCTGGTGCTGGACCCGTACTTCAGCGGCACGAAGGTGCGCTGGATCCTCGACCACGCCGACGGCGCCCGGGAGGCGGCCGAGGCCGGCGACCTGGCGTTCGGCACCATCGACACGTTCCTGGTGTGGCGCCTGTCCGGGGGGGCGACGCACGTGACCGACGTCAGCAACGCCTCGCGCACGCTGATGATGGATCTGAACACGCTGCAGTGGGACGACGACCTGCTGGGTCACCTCAACGTGCCCCGCTCGGTGCTTCCCGAGATCCGCAGCAGCTCGGAGGTCTACGGAACGACCAAGGGGCTGGACGTGCTCCCCGACGGCATCCCCATCGCGGGCATGGCCGGCGACCAGCAGGCGGCCCTGTTCGGCCAGGTCTGCTTCGACACGGGCGAGGCCAAGTGCACCTACGGCACGGGCTCCTTCATGCTCATGAACACGGGCAAGACCCCGGTGCCCAGCGAGCGCGGCCTGCTGACGACGGTGGCGTGGCAGGTGGGCGACGAGATCGACTACGCCCTCGAGGGTTCCGCGTTCATCGCCGGCGCCGCGGTGCAGTGGCTGCGCGACGGCCTCGGCATCATCGGCAACGCCAGCGAGATCGAGGCGCTCGCGCTGACGGTCAAGGACAACGGCGGGGTCACCTTCGTGCCGGCCTTGGCGGGGCTGGGCGCTCCGCACTGGCGGCCGGACGCGCGCGGTATCATCTGCGGCCTCGACCGAGGCGTGACGCGGGGTCACCTCGCCCGCGCGGCCATCGAAGGCATCGCGCTGCAGAACGCGGACGTGCTGACGGCGATGGAGGCGGACAGCGGCGTGCAGCTGTCGGGCCTGCGGGTGGACGGCGGCGCGGCGGCCAACAACCTGCTGATGCAGTTCCAGGCGGACATCCTGAACGTGCCCATCGTGCGTCCCCAGATGCTCGAGACGACGGCGTTGGGGGCGGGCCTGCTGGCCGGCCTCGCGACGGGGGTGTGGTCCAGCAAGGACGACGCGCGCGCGGCGTGGAAGGCGGACCGCACGTTCACGCCGGGCATGGACGAGGAGACCCGCAACGCCCACCTGGCGCGGTGGAACTCCGCCGTCGAGCGGGCCTAGACGATGGATCAGGCGCACAAGATTCGCTGGGCGGTGACGATCGTGCTCGGCATCGTCGTCGCGCTGGTGACGGCCAAGATCCTCCGCCAGCCGCAGGAGCTGCCCGCTCCCTCGGCCCCCGCGGCGGACGCGGCCCCGGCGGAGCCTCAGAAGTTGACGCTGGACCGACAGACCCCGCGGGGGCCGTCGTTGAAGCCGCCGCCCAAGGCCACCGGCATTCCCCCCGACGAGGCCGGGGCCGACGCCGAAGCCGACGCCGAAGAGGACGCCGAGGCCCAGCTCCAGGCGAGCCTCAACCGCGCGCCGTACCTCATCGACGCACCCGACTCGGCCACGGCGGAGGCCCGCGCGCAGCCGCGAATGTCGGAGGTCGGCCCGGACGACGTGCGCTACGACTCGGTGGTGGAGGCGCAGCAGTTGTTCGCGCCGTTCGAGGACACCCTCATGGAGACGGACCCGCTGACCCCGGAGGCGTGGAAGGCGGCGCTGGAGACCCACCGCGAGCGCAACGGCGGGGTGATGAAGCGCGCCGACTTCCTGCGCCAGAGCGGCTACGCCGACGAGGGCGGCGAGATGATGGTCGAGTGGAGCCGGCTGTACGGCGTCTACCAGGCCAAGGCCTACGGTCGCTGAATGAGGAGCGGGGGCGCTGGCTCCGGGTCAGGCATGGACTGGCTCCCTTCCCACACCCACCTGCTCGCCACGGTCGGCTCGCGCGGCTACGGCATCCACAAAGCCGGCTCGGACGTCGACCTCAAGGGCGTGGCGATCCCGCCCCGGGCGTACTTCCTGGGCTTCCTCAAGGTCTTCGAGTAGGCGGACCGGACCGGCCACTTCGAGGCGTTCCGGCCGCTGCTGACCCCCGATGAGACGGTCGCGGCGGCGGAGACGAAGCTGGAAGGCTCGATCTACGGCCTCCGCAAGTTCATGAAGCTGGCGGCCGACTGCAACCCGAACATCCTCGACGTCCTCTTCTGCCGTGACGCGGAGGTGCGCGTCTGCACGCCCATCGGGCAGCGGCTGCGGGCCGAGCGCGGCCGGTTCCTGTCGCAGAAGTGCAAGCACACGTTCTCGGGCTACGCGATGTCGCAGCTGCGGCGCATCAAGGGGCACCGGGCGTGGCTGCTGTCCCCGCCCAAGGCGGCGCCGACGCGGGCGGAGTTCGACCTCCCCGAGCGCACGCTGATCCCGGCGGATCAGCGGGACGCCGCGATGTCCCTGGTGAAGCGGAAGCTGGAGGAGTGGCAGCTCGATCTGGACGGCCTCGACAAGGCCAGCAAGATCGAGCTGAACGGCCGCATCGAGGAGGTGCTGGTCGAACTCCAGATCGCCACGGACGAGGCCCGGTTCAAGGTCGCCGCCCGCTCGGTGGGGCTGGACGGCAACTTCATCGCGCTGTTGGACCGCGAGCGTCGGTACCGCTCCGCGGCCACGTACTGGAAGCAGTACCAGCGGTGGAAGACGAACCGGAACCCGGCCCGCGCCGAGCTGGAGGAGAAGTACGGCTACGACGCCATGCACGCCGGCCACCTCGTGCGGCTGCTCCGCATGGGTCGGGAGATCCTGACCACGGGCGAGGTCCACATCTGGCGGGGGGACCTGGACGCTGAGGAGATCGTCGCCATCCGCAACGGCGCGTGGTCCTACGACGAGCTCATCGCGTGGGCCGAGGAGCAGGATGCGGCCCTGACCGAGATCTACGACGGGCGCGGCAGCCCGCTGCCGAAGTCGCCCGATCGCACCGGGCTGGACCAGCTCTGCAGCGAGCTGGTCGAGGCCAGCGGAGTGCTCTGATTCGCGATCGGCGGCGGTCTCTCATAAGGTCGCCGCCATGTCGGACGCACCCAACCCGGATCCTCGCGGCGGCCTCGCCGAACTCACCGTCAAGGCCGTCATCCTCGGCCTGCTTCTGTCGATCGTCCTCAGCGCGGCGAACGCCTACCTGGGGCTGAAGGTCGGCCTGACCGTGTCGGCGTCGATCCCGGCGGCGGTGATGTCGATGGGGATCCTGTCGCTCTTCCGCAACCACAACATCCTCGAGAACAACCTCGTGCAGACGGCGGCGTCGGCGGGCGAGTCGCTGGCGGCGGGCGTGATCTTCACGATCCCGGCACTGGTGATGATCGGCCACTGGGAGACGTTCTCGTACACCCAGGTGACGATGATCGCGGGCCTCGGCGGCCTGCTCGGCGTGATGTTCACGGTGCCCTTGCGGCGCGCGCTGATCGTGCCTGGAGAGCTGAAGTTCCCGGAGGGCGTCGCCACCGCGGCGGTGCTCGAGACGGGCGAGAAGGCTGGCTCCGGGGGCCTCAAGATCATCGCCGCAGGTGCCCTCGGCGGCGCCCTGTTCAAGCTCGGCCAGGCCGGCCTGGGACTCTGGACGTCCACCACGGAGATCGCCGGGCGGGTCGCCGGATCGCTGGGCTACTTCGGCTCCGACCTGAGCCCCGCGCTCCTGTCCGTCGGCTACATCGTGCGGCTGAACATCGCCGCCCTGGTCTTCATCGGGGGCGCCATCTCCTGGTACGTCGCGATCCCGATCTACTACTCGGGCCACGTCGCCGACTACGCAGACATGGAGGCGGCGGATGCGGCCTGGACGATCTGGACCACGAAGATCCGGTACCTGGGTGTGGGTGCGATGGTCGTGGGCGGACTGTGGGCGCTGATCTCGCTGCGCAAGCCTCTGATCGACGGCATCAAGCAGGGCATCGCGGCAGTGAAGGCGTCCGGCGACGGCGCCGAGGTCGATCGGCGGGACCGCGAGCTCCCCATGAACTACGTGCTCATGGCCATCATCGCCGGCATCGTGCCGCTGTTCCTGCTGTACCAGTCGGTGACGGGCGACCTCGTCATCGGCGGTTCGATGGCCCTGGTGATGCTGGTCGCGGGCTTCCTCTTCTCGGCCGTGGCCGGGTACATGGCTGGACTCGTCGGAAGCTCCAACAACCCGATCTCGGGCGTGACCATCGCGACCATCTTGTTCGCGAGCCTGCTCCTGTACGCGCTCATGGGCAGCGAAGCGGGCGTGGAGGGAGCGGCCAGCGCGATCCTCATCGGCGCCGTCGTCTGCTGCGCCGCGGCCATCGCGGGCGACAACATGCAGGACCTCAAGGCGGGCCACATCCTGGGCGCGACGCCGTGGAAGCAGCAGGTCATGCAGATCATCGGCGTGGTCGCCGCGGCGGTCGTCATCGCCCCGGTGCTGACGTTGCTGCACAAGGCCTACGGCTTCGTCGGCGCCTCCACCGCGGAGCACACCGAGCCGCTGGCGGCTCCCCAGGCGGGGCTGATGGCCTCGGTCGCGGACGGCGTGTTCAAGCAGAACCTGCCGTGGGCGTTCATCTGGATCGGCATGGGCATCGCCGTCGTCGTCATCGTCGTCGACGAGATCCTGAAGGCGAAGGGCAGCGAGTGGCGCACCCCGGTCCTGGCCGTCGCGGTCGGCATCTACCTCCCGTTCGAGCTGGCCGTGCCGATCCTGCTAGGCGGCCTCATCGCCCACTTCGCCGACAAGGCCACGAACAACGACGAGGAAGCGGGCCACAAGGGCTTGCTCGTCGCCTCGGGGCTCATCACGGGCGAAGCGCTCGTCGGCATCAGCCTCGCCATCCCGATCGCCATCGCGGGCAAGTCGGACGTACTCAACGTCATTGAGGAGCCGCTGGGCGCGTGGCCGGGCGTCCTCCTCCTCACCGTCGTCGCCTGGTTCCTGTGGAAGGCCGCCTCGACGCCGTCGCGGAGCGCCTCGTGAGCGGCTCCCTCGCAGCCGCCGCCGCCGCCGGAGCGGTGCTGAGTGATCCCACGCAGCTCCTGACGGAGTTGGCGCGGGCGCGGGAGTTGCTGGAGCACCTCAAGAAGATGGTGACGCCGCCCCGGCTGCCCTTCGCGTTGCTGCACGAACTCTACTTGGAGGTGAAGTTCAACCTCGCGGTGTTGGACACGCTCCCCACGAAGGAGCTGGCGCGGGAGCGGACCGAGGCTCTGGGCAGGGACCCGACCCTCCAGCTGGCGGGGCTCCTGCGGACGGATGCGCTGTCGACGCTCGTGCGCTCGGATCTGGAGTTCCAGCACGCCCTCGAAGAGGCGCAGGACGGGGTAGCCGTCTGGGAGAAGCTCCTGACCACGCCGAGCGCGCAACGCGAGGCCAGGTGGGAGCGTCTCGCGGACTCGGAGGACGCCAACCTGTTGGGGATCTGCACCACCGTGCTGCTCAAGATTCAGGTAACCCACACGCTCGCGGCCACCCCGTCGGAGGCGACCCGCGGGGTCGACGGCTGGAGGCGGCTGCGGAACGTCCGGTGGCTGCTGCTGTTCCTGCTGCGGCACCTCAAGGTGATCGTCCCCGAGAAGGAGCGCCCCTTCGTGCTCGGAGTCGCGCCCGCGCTGCCCTGATCCGGTCAGGTCGCGATGAGGTGCGCGTTCTCGGCGATCTGGAAGAAGCTGGCGTGGCCCAGGAGCCCGTCGAACGGCTCGAGCTTGTCGGCGTCCAGGTGCAGCAGCTTCACCGACGTGGTGCAGGCGTACAGCTTGATGCGCTCGGCCCCCAGCTCGCGGGCCTCCTCGAAGAGCTCGTCCAGGTCGGGGATGCGGCCGGCGTCGATGCCCTTGCGGTAGCGCTCGGCAACCTCGGGCGTCTTGATGGTGACCTCGGCCTCGCCCATCGTCTCGTGGCAGAAGCGCCAGAGCACGCCGTAGGTCATGTAGACGTGGGCTTCCCAGTCCATGGAGGCGGCCGTGCTGACGAGCCCGACCATGGTGTGGAGCTGCTCGTAGCTGTCGCCCTTGGCGTAGATGGCGAGCTTCTTAGGCATTGTCGACCTTCCACTCCTCGTACCAGACCATCTGGATGGCCTCGAGGTGCTTTTCGCTGCTGCCCTTGGGGTCGTCGTCGAAGCCTTCGAGCTCCGTCACCCACTTGTGCAATTGCACGAAGCCAACGCTCAGCGGATCGACGTCTTCGTGCTCTTCGTACAGCGTTTCGCCGATGAGGCGGGGGTCGGCCCAGGTCAGTTTCATGGCGCGCAGGGTAGTGCCCAGCGACGGCGCGTCAAGCAGCCCAATATGTCAAGAGAATGTAAAGCAATGGGACTGGGATGAGCTTCCTTCCGGCGGGCGGATCAGAGGGGCCCAGGTCGGGCCTCCGGGAGGTTCGCCATGACCCGCTCCATCCTCATCCTCATCCTGTCCGCGCTCCTCCTGGCTGGCTCCGCGTCCGACGCCGAACTCGAGATGCCGGCGATCGAATCGTTGATGGCGCACGACCGGTCGCTGCGACTGAAGGTCGAGACGCTGGCCCACCAGGTGTCGGTGACTCCCCAGGGCAGCGCCGCCTACTCCTTCCCCATCGAGGTCCTGCCCGCGCTGGCCCAGCTCGCCTTGGCGCTCAGCTACGGCTCATCGAGCCGGCTTCCCGACCCGGAGATGCCGCGCGGGTGGTCGATCGCGGGCCTGTTGGAGATCCGGCCTGACCGGCGGACCGAGGACCGGTTCTGGATCAGCGGCGTCATCGAAGGGCGGCTGGACCGCAGTCTGCACCAGCTCCCCGGGGGCACGATCGCCTACTCGCTGAGCACCACCGGCAGCGGCGCAGTCGTCATCTCCTACAAGCCCGCGGACCGCCAGTGGACCGTGCGGACCGCCCAGGACCGCTGGCAGCTCCTGCAGGCCCAGCACGCAGGCGGTGGCGACGAGGTCGGCCGATGGCGCGTCGCCTGGTTCGAGGATGTCCACGGCAACCGCATCGACTTCGATCGCCAGGGTTCGCGGTTGGATCTGGTCCGCTTCGGCGGGAACCCGGGGATCGGCGAGGAGCACCCGCTGTGCGTCGACTTCAACTACGTCGACCGCCTGCACGAGCGGCCCACGGGAGCCCACGGCGCGATCGAGCCCAACGACCGGATCCTCGAGTCGATCGAGGTCGGCGAGTTCATCGACTGGGTCGGCCCGTCGCCCATCGACGGTGCTCCCCCCGCACCCTGAGAGACCGGCGAGCGGGAGAGTGCCCTCACGCAGACCCTATGGCGCACGTTCGGGTGGGACTACCGCCCCGAGGTCGACGGGTTGACCACCCGAGCCTGGCTTCGAAAGGTCTTGGCACGCATGACCGACTAGCTGGAACGAGAGGCCCGCGCGCTCGAGCTTCGGGCCGTGAGGGAGGCGGTCGATCAACGGTTCCGAGGCCTCGCCCTCGAAGGAGCGGCTTTCCCCGATCGCAGTCCCTGGTGGGAACAACTGGTCCCCGCACGACTCGGGGCCGAGATGAGCTCCCTGGTCCGCGAGGTCTACGGCTTCGATGTCCAACTCTGCGACCCAGACGCTCAGACCTCATGACGTCGTCCGACGCGACCGCCGCGAAGGCCGTGCTTGCCCGCGTGGTCTGAGCCTTGGCCCGACCGCTGCCCCGCGATAGCTTCCTCGCATGCGCCCCGTCCTCCCTCGCCTCGCCCTCGTCGCCCTCGCCCTGACCCTCGTCGGCTGCCCGCCCGTCCGCGGCGGCGGAGGAGATGACGACGACAACGCCTCCGCCGGGGAGCACGGCGTCTTCCTGTGGCAGGCCTATGGCTACGACTACGCGATCGGCCAGGTGCTGGTGACCCGCGACGACGAGGACACCTGCGGAATCGTCGACGGCGGGTACATCGCCGAGGACGGGGACTACGACTACGCGCGGGCGATCATCTACCGGGGGAACGACGTCGGCTGGGTTGGGGAGTTCTTCAGCACCTACGACCAGGACGGTCCCTGCTACGACATCGAAGGCGACCTGAACGAAATCCGCTGCCTCGGGGGCGCCATCGACTGCCGAGGCGAGGACGACTGCACCGACAGCTACGAGGCGACCTTCCGCATCACCAGCTTCTCCGACTCGACCGTCGCTGGAACGATAACGATCGGCGGCCGGGAGACCCCCTTCTCGGTCTTGAACTGTGGTGAGTTCGTCTACGAGTACGACGACGACGCGCGCTCGACGGTGCCCCAGACCGCCTCGGAGGCGCCGACCGCGGCGAGCCGTCCGGCCAGGATCCGATCCGCCTGGGGACTGCGCTTCCGCTAAACGTCCGGCCTGCTCAGGGGCAGGCCTCGTCCGCCGCTCCCGTGGGCACCCCGGGGGCCCGGCCTGCGGCGAAGTCCGCAAGGAAGCAGGCGTACTGCCGCTTCGGCGCCTCGAGCTGGAACATCACCTCGTGGCCGTCCTCCACCCCGTCCTCGGCATGCTGCACCACGATCCCGGTGCGGTCCCCCTCGGCTCCAACGAACGGAAGGGAGACGCCTGTCGCACCGACCAGGTCGAGGAGGTCCCCGAGCGCGTCGTAGTCGGTCAGCCGCGGGTCGTCCGTGTCGAGGGCGGGACCGCCCAGATCGAGGCTCAGGCTCAAGCTCGTCGCGTTCGCCATCGGCGGCAGGATGTAGGTGTCGACGATGCCCTGGACCATGAGCACGTCCGTGCCCGCCGCGCGGACGGACGGTCCCCAGGCGGGCGGGTCGGCCGACTCCCCACCCCACTGCAGCAGCGCCAGGGCCGGGTCGTGCTCGTGCAGCGAGCGGCCATGCGCGGAGTAGCGGAGGATCGCCTCGGCGATGGGGCGGACCTCCAGCGGGCTGAGTTTGTGGACCACGTTGTTCAGCCAGCTGCCCCCGGCGCCGCTGAGCACTGCCGCCCCGAAGCGCGGCTCCAAGGCGAGGGTCAGGGGCGCGATCGTCGCCCCCATCGAGTGGCCGATGAGGGCGAGGCGCCCGACGTCGAAGCCGACGGCGGCACCGAGGCCGTCGCAGCCGCTGGCGTCCACCGTCCATCCGGCCGCGAGATCGGGAACCAGGATCAGCTCGACGGCGGACTGCCGGATGTTGTCCCGCATCGCGCCGGGGTTGGTGATGTTGAACACCAGAAACTGCTCGTCGCCCCCCGTGGGGTTGCGCAGTCCGCCCAGCGGGCCGTCGATCTGCAGCCCCGCGATTCCGACCGCGACGAGGTCTCGGGCGGGGCCGGAGCCGGGCTCGACCGGTTCCCCGGAGCTGTCGCGAACTCCGCGGTCGATCAGCGGCCGATCGCCCCCGCCGCCGGTGCGGATGAACGTGGCCAGGGGGAAGCCGTCGGGGGGGGGGCCGCCGCCCGGGGAAGCGTCAGGAAGGCCCGCGCGGTCTCGGTCCGCTGCACGACGGGGGAGCCGCCGTCCCACGCGAACGTGCCTCCGCCGTCGTCGTACGGCGAGACGCCCTCCTGGTAGACGGGCAGCTCCAAGGTCGACTCGTAGACGCAGAAGCCGTCGTGGGTCTCCAGCAGCGAGAAGGGGCCCTCGAGCGACGGCAGCGGTCGCGCGCGGAGGTCGGCCGCGACGAGTCGAAGCTCGGCCTCCGGGTCCTGCGTGCGGAAGACGGCGAGCCCCGCGATCTCCTCCACCGGAAGCCCGGTCTCGGTCAGCACCTCCACCGCGTCGGTGTAGGCGTCGGCGGCGTCATCCAGCCCGGACAGGTCGTCGAGGGCGGGGGCATGGCCGAAGCGTTCGCCCGAGCGGGCCCGCAGATCGCGGGTCACGACGGCGGCGTACAGCGCCCCGGGGGTCAGCGGGATCCCTTGAAGAGGCAACAGCGACAGCAGCCGCGTCGCCCCGAACGGTCCGGCGTCCTCCTCGTACCGCACGGTCACGGGGACGCGCGCACCGGTCGCGACCTCGACCAGGAAGACGGGTGCGTCGGCTTCGAGGGAGCCACGCAGATCGGGGAGGGAGGCCAGCGACGGCGGGGACTCGAGGCGGAAGAAGATCGGCGACGTGGTGCCGAAGCCGGGGAGCGCATCGTCGGTCAGGGCGAGCAGGTCATCGACGAAGCCGACCTCGTCGGGGTTGGGGAAGCCCTCGAGCGTCGGCCGTCCGGTCTGAGGACTGCGGCGGTGCTCCGACGGGAGCGGAGCGTCCCAGAACGTGGCCGGCGCCCCCGAGGTGCTGGCCGCCCAGTCGTGCAGCACTTTGGGGCCGAGGGTCGGATCTTCGACCGGACCGGGGCACCCCGCGGCAAGGGCCGCGAAGACCGCGAGGACCGCTCGCCTCACCGACCGTCCATGCACCAGTCGAGCAGGTACAGGTCGATCTGCGTGATCTGACACGCCACCAGTTCCGACGACTCGTAGGGAGTCACGCAGTCACCCCCCGAGTTGGCCCCGCTCACGCCCCACGTGCCGGGGGCGAGGTCGATCTCGACGCATCCGTCGGAGCCCGTGAGCGCGCTGATCGGCTCGACTTCGGCGTCCTCCCGGACCAGCACCGACGCCCCTTCGATCCCCTCGCCGTCTTCCTCCCAGGCCACGCACGCGAGCAGGGTCCCCGACGCCGAGTCGCAGGCGACCGAGTCGTCGTCGTCGCCTCCGCGGGTCGGGGGGCAGGCGATGAGCATGAGAGCAGCGGGGAGCACCAGGAGAGCGGTTCGGATAGGCATGGGCAGAGCCTCGCCCACCCGCCGGCTGCGGGCAATCCGTTAGTACGGCTTCGGCGGGATCTCGATCGTCACGTCACCGTGAATCCGCGACTGGCACCCCAGCCGGCTGTGCAGCGTGACGCCCTCGCACGTATCCAGCTTGTCCTCTTCGTCGAACTGCATCTCCGACAGCTCGTCGTCGGTGCCGCACTTCACGATCACGTGGCACGTCGTGCAGGCGCAGAAGCCGCCGCAGGCGTGCTCCAGATCGATGTCGTTCTGCAGGCACGCCTCCAGCACGGACATGCCGTCCGGCGTTTCGACGGTGACCCCGAGGGGGACGAAGGTGACCTTGTGGAACTTGTCGCTCATGTCAGCTGGATCTCGGAGGCCTTCGTGCGCGGCTTCGTGCCGAGCACCTCGCCCATCGTCTTGCCGTGAACCGTCACCTGGAGCACCTCGTTCATGAGGTGCGCAGCCACCGGGGCGGTGCTCTCGTTCAGCACCTGCATCGCCGCGTCGATCACCTCGCGGTCTGGGCTCTCCAGCGCCGCCACGAGCCCGCCGATGGCAGCTTCGATCTGCACCGCCAGCGGCGGCGGCACGAGGTCGGGACGATCCACGATGATCTTGCGGCTGTACCGCAGCACCGAGCCCGCCTCCACCTTCGTGTCGGCCAGCAGGTGCGCCTCCACGTCCTCTTCGGCGTGCTCGATCGAATCGAAGATCATGTCCTCGACCTGGTCGTCCGTGAGCCCGTAGGTCGGCGTCACTTCGATGCCCGCCTCGACCCCCGAGGTCATCTCCTTGGCCTGGACCTTGAGAATCCCATTGGCGTCAATGAAGAACTCGATGAGCACCCGCGGCATGCCCGCCTTCATGGGCGGGATCCCCCGAAGCTTGAAGCGGCCGAGGCTCCGCAGGTCCTTCGCCATCTCGCGCTCGCCCTGGAGCACGTGGATGTCGACCGACGTCTGGTCGTCGACCTGCGTCGTGTACCCCTCCGTCGCCCGGACCGGGATCGGCGAGTTGCGCCACAGCAGCTTGCTGCAGCCCCCGCCGTAGGTCTCGATGCCCAGGCTCAGCGGCGTCACGTCCAGCAGCACCGTGCCGTCCCCGGCGTGCTCCCCCGCGAGCATGCTCGCCTGGATGGCGGCGCCCATCGCGACCACCTGGTCGGGGTCCAGATCGGTGTGGGGAGGCTTGTCGAAGTGCTCCTCCAGCCGCGCCCGCACCAGCGGCGTGCGCGTCGAACCGCCGACGCAGACCACGTCCCCGATGTCCTCGGGATCCAGGCCGGCCTCGTCCAGGACGAAGTCGATGGCGTCGAAGGTCAGCTCCACGAACGGGTCGATGGCCGCCTCGTACTGCGCCCTCGTCACCGTCGTATCGAGCGAAACGTCCCCGACGTGCAACTGGATCGACGTCGAGTCCTGCCCCGACAGCGCGATCTTGGCCCGCTCGGCCGCCATCTTCAGCGCCACGCGGCCCTGCACGTGGGCGTCCAGCGCTGCCTTGTCCTCATCGCTGAGGCCCGCGGTCAGCAGGTCGATCATCGCGTAGTCGAAGTCGTCGCCGCCCAGCGCGGTGTTGCCCGTGGTGGCGATGACCTTGAAGACGCCCTCGGTCAGCTTGAGGATGCTGACGTCGAAGGTGCCGCCGCCCAGATCGTAGACCAGGACCGTGCCGCTCTTGCCGCGGTGCAGCCCGTAGGCCAGCGCCGCCGCCGTCGGCTCGTTGATGATGCGCAGCACGTCGATCCCGGCCATCCGGCCCGCATCCCGCGTGGCCTGCCGCTGCCCGTCGTCGAAGTACGCCGGCACCGTGATGACGGCCCGCTTGAGCTTGCCGCCCGTGGCCTTGACCGCCCGCTTCTTCACCTCGCCGAGGATCAGCGCCGACAGCTCCTGGGGCAGGTACTCGCGCCCGTGCACCCGCACCGCGACCTGCTCCGAGCCCGCCGTACGCACGATCTTGTAGGGCAGGCGCCCCACCTCGACGTCGCTGATGTCCTTGAGCCCGCGCCCCATGAACCGCTTCACCGAGCGGATGGTGCCGGCCGGGTTCGTCAGCCCGCGCTCCACCGCCGCGTCGCCCACCACCGCGTGGTGCTCGTCGTCGATGCCGACCACCGAAGGCGTGATCGCCCGACCCTCGCGGTCGAGGATCACCACCGGCTTGCCGTTCACCACTTCGGCGCACAGCGAGTTGGTCGTGCCCAGGTCGATGCCCACGATCAGCTCGCGAGCCTGGCCCTTCATCGGAAGCGGGATGTTCACCATTTCGCGGGCCTACCTAGCTTCCCGGCGCGGTGCCGCGCAAGGCCTTGCTGATGTTCCGCCAGTAGTGGCTGCGATCGACGGTCGCACGCACCTGCGTGAGGGCGGCGACGTCGGCTTCTTCGGGGGCGAGGAGCTCGGCCAACTGCGCGCGGAGCGCCTTGAGCTCGGTGCGGGCGAGCTTCGTCAGCTCCCGCTTCCGCGCACCGTCGACGCCATCCTCGATCTCCTCCTGGATCTCCAACTGTTCCATGAGGAACGTCGTCGGCATTACCGTCTTGGGGATCGAGTCCGCCTCCGGGTGCATGGCCATCAGGGTCAGCGCCCGCTGGAACGGCTCGCGCACCGCCTTGAGCGCCTCGTTGACAGCCGACTGGGCCAGCAGCGCCTTGCGGTACAGCCGGTCGCCCTTGGCCTGCCACTTGTCCGGATGCAGCCGCTTGCTCAGCAGCACCTCGCGCTCGTCCATCGCCGCCTCGTCCACGTCGAACCGGGGAGGCAGGCCGAGGATGCCGAAGGCGCTCATGCGCTTGCGCTCGGGGTAGTCCGTGCCGCACGCGTCGCAAAAGAGCGGGAACGCCATCTCGGCGTTGCACTCATCGCAGCGGAACGAGTCCGCGGTGGCGGCGTAGGTAGACACGGGGAGGGCTCAGACGGCGAAGGAAGTTCCACACCCACAGACCGCCTTGGCCTTGGGGTTGTGGAACGCGAAGCCTCCGTTGAAGTCGTCGGTGTCGAAATCCAGGATGAGCCCGGCGGTGTACAGGAACGACTTCTTGTCGACGATCAGCTTCACGCCGTTGCTGTCGAAGACGCGGTCGAACTTCGTCGGCTCGTCGTCGATCGACAGGTTGTAGCTCAGCCCGCTGCAGCCGCCGCCCTGCACGCCAATGCGCAGCCCCGCCTCGCCGTTCAGACCCTTCTCTTCGAAGATCGAACGGATCTTGCTGGCGGCGTTGCTGGTGACGTCGACGGTGGCGGCCATAGCGCGCTAGTCCTGCTTCTTCTTGGACTGGAAGTCCTCGATGGCGGACTTGATCGCCTCCTCGGCGAGGACCGAGCAGTGGATCTTGACTGGGGGGAGGCTGAGCTCCTCGACGATGGCGGTGTTCTTGAGGTCGTTGGCCTCCGTCAGGGTCATCCCCTTGAGCCACTCGGTCGCCAGCGAAGACGACGCGATGGCCGAACCGCAGCCGAACGTCTTGAACTTGGCGTCGACGATCTTCTCGCCTTCGACCTGAATCTGGAGCTTCATCACGTCGCCGCATTCGGGCGCGCCGACGATGCCGGTGCCGACGTCGTCACTGTTCTTGTCGAGCGACCCCATGTTCCGAGGGTTCTCGAAGTGGTCGATGACCTTGTCCGTGTACGCCATGAGCCTCTTCCTAGAACTATGGACCAATCTTGTCCATGATTACCGTCATCCGCAACCACTCACTCGATCAGTCGTGTTTCCACTCGATGGCGTTGAGGTCGATTCCCTCCTTGAACATCTCCCACAGAGGGCTCATGTCGCGGAGCTTCAGGGCCGAATCGGAGCAGCGGGCGATCGCCTCGTCGACGTCGTCCTCGGTGGTGAATCGACCCAGCGAGAAGCGGATCGAGGTGTGCACCAGGTCCTCGCCCACGCCGAGGGCGCGCATCACGTGCGACGGCTCCAGCGTGGCGGAGGTGCAAGCCGAACCCGAGCTGACGCAGATCCCCTTCATCCCCATCATCAGGCTCTCGCCCTCGACGAAGTTGAACGAGACGTTCAGCGCACCGGGCAGCCGCTGGGTGGGGTGACCGTTGAGGTAGACCTCCTCCAGCGCCTCGAAGGCGGCGAACATCTTGTCGCGCAGCGCCGTGAGGCGGGCCCTCTCGGCGTCGCGCTGCTCGACGCAGAGTTCCGCCGCCTTGCCCAGGCCGACGATGCCGGGGACGTTCAGCGTGCCGTGACGCATGCCCCGCTCCTGCCCGCCGCCATCCAGCAGCGGGGTGAGGCGGACGCGCGGACGACGCCGACGCACGTACAGCGCGCCCACGCCCTTGGGGCCGTAGATCTTGTGGCCGCTGATGCTCAGGATGTCGATCCCGGCGGCGTCCACGTCCAACGTTTCGGTGTCCAGGCCGGTGCACGCGTCGACGTGGAAGATGATCCCGCGCTCCTTGCAGACGGCGCCCATCTTGGCGACGTCCTGGATGGTGCCGACCTCGTTGTTGCCGAAGATCATCGAGACCAGAATCGTGTCGTCCCGCAGCGAGGCGACGAACGCCTCGTGGTCCACAATTCCGGTCTGGTCGACGGGGATGTAGGAGGCCTCGTAGCCGTTGCGCTCGAGGCTGCGGATCGGGTCCATCACCGCGCGATGCTCGATCGCGGAGGTGACGATGTGCTTGCCCTTCTCGGCGTACATCGCCGCGACGCCCTTGACCGCGAGGTTGCAGCTCTCGGTCCCGCCGCTGGTGAAGATGATCTCCCCCGCCTTGCAGCCGATCAGCGCCGCGACCTGCTCCCGGGCGGTGTCGACGCCGTTCTCCGCGCCCCATCCGTAGGGGTGCGACCGGCTGTGGGCGTTGCCGTACTCCTCGCTGAAGTACGGGAGCATCGCCTCCACCACACGCGGATCCGTGCGCGTCGTCGAGTAGTTGTCGAGGTAGACCACGCGAGCGGTCGCGGCCGTCGAGGGGGTACCCTCAGTCGAGGTCGAAGTCACGATTTCACCTTGCATATCAGGCGTTTGCATCCGGTGGCTGGTGGATTGCGTCGGAATCGTGGACCAATGTAGTCGATAATTCACGGAGATCAACCGCCCGACGGGTCGGCCCAGTCTTTGCGAGACTGGCCCGGCCATGAAGTACCCGACCCTTCTGCTCGCCGGTCTGACCTCCCTCATGCTCACGGCCTGCCCGCCCACGCGCGGCGAAGATCCGCCTCCCGGTGGCGGGGGTGGCGGGAGCTCTGCGATGTGGCTGTCGGTGACCGAGCTGTACGACGGCGAGGCGGGCTACACCAGCCACCAGCTGATCAAGGTGTCCGGCAACACGGTGCGCTGCAGCGACGTCCAGGAGTACTACGACAACTTCACCGAGGCCTACCTGGAGCGAACCGAAGCGATGAACGAGCTGTACGACCAGTACGGTGACGACGCGTGGAACCAGGTCGAGTTCGTCCGCGCGTACTGCGAGGTCGAAAAGAGCCTCTATGAGAACCTCGGCGACGCCTACACCCGCGCCGGCGCGACCGCGCTGAACATCACGGTCCAGCACCCCGACAGCATCGGCGGCGAGCCGGTCGACGGTGAGTACGTGCTGGAGGCCAGCGGCGGCGAGGTGCTGCCGGACGTGGGTCGCGGGTTCGAGCCGTACGCCTACGCCACCCAGACCGAGTACGAGCGCACCCTCAGCGAGGTCTACGCCGACGCGTACGACTGCGACATCGACTCGGTGGACGAGGAGTACTTCGACAGCTCCGTCGTGACGGAGGCGTGGACGTCGTACTCGATCGACGGGACGCTGGTCATCAGCGACACCTCGGACTCCTCGACCAAGGCCGAGATCACCGACGCGCAGCTCATCGACCAGAACTACGAGCCGGCCGGCGACTTCGAGTTGTCGGAGTCGACGTTCACGCTGTGCGAGGTCGCCTACGAGACCCCGTGGGGCGTGCCCGAGCCGGGCGAAGACGACGTGCCCGGGCGTTGAGCGCCTGAACTGATAGCTTGCAGGGGTGATTGCGACAATCAGCCCTCCTGACCGCCGATTGGCGCAATGAGATTCGCCCCCCTCCTGTTCGTCCTCCTGATCGCCTGCCCGGAACCCGAGCCGGAGCCTCCGATCCGCACCGGCGGCAGCCTGTTCGCGGAGGGTTGCCCCGAGCCCGGCCGGTCGCTTGCACGGGTGATCGGGGTGGACGACACGCTGCCCGGCGAAGCGGCCGTGGGCACCGCCGGCGACCTGCTCCTGGCCAACGAACACGCCGCCTTCGTCATCACCGACACAGGCACGCAGTCCACGTATTGGTACTACCCGGGGGTGCTCGCGGACGCGACGACCGTCGATGACTGCACCGCCGCCGAGGACAAGCTGGACGAGCTCGGCTTCGTGTTCGTCGTGGCCGACATCTTCGAGTTCGAGCAGTCGATCCTCCGAGCCTTCCGGGCCGACACCGTCGAGGTGCTCAACGACGGCTCCGACGGCGGCGCCGCCATCGTGCGGGCGCGCGGCGAGGACGACATCCACTGGCTGGTCGAGCACACCCTCATCAAGGCCGCCGCGAGCTCGGGGGGCCGGCCCTACAGCGAGCCCTACGGGGCCGACATCGTCGTCGACTACATCCTGGAGCCGGGCAGCAACGTGCTGTTCATCGACCTGTCGGTGACGAACCTGAGCGGGGCGCCATTCGCGCTGGTGGACGCGGCGCTGTTCCAGCACGGCGCGACGATGGACGAGCACAGCTTCAGCTCCAACCAGATCGAGATCGCGAGCCTCAACCTCGACGCCGGGCTCCCCTGGATCGTCGCCAGCGACGGCGACGGCGCCTACGCCCTGGGGGTCGAGGACGGCAACCTCGCCACGGTCACGTTCTCGGGCGTGCAGACCGGCGTCGACATCAACCAGCTCAACGACGGCTTCTCCCTCGCCCACGGAGCCCGCAAGACGCTGCGTCGCTACTTCTCGGTCGGGGACGGCGACGGCGGCACCGCGATCGAGCCGCTGCTGGCGGCGAACCCGACGCCGCTGCGAGAGCAGGAGGCTGAGATCGGGGTGGTCGACGGCACCGTGGCGGACGCCTCGGGGGCGGCCACGGCGGCCCACGTACTGGTCCAAGCGAGGGGCGCCGAGGGGGGCTGGGGCACGCTCTACCGCGCCCGCACCGACAGCGGCGGCGGCTTCCGGGTCGTCGTTCCCGAGTTCACCGCGGCGTGGGACTTCCGACTCATCGCGCAGGGCGCGGGGCGCGACGACGCCGATCCGGTCGAGGTGGATCCCGGAGACTCCGGCGTGGCGCTGACCCTGCAGCCCCACGGCACCCTCGCGTACGCCGTCACCAACGACGCGGCCGACGGCCCCGGGCGCATCCAGATGCGGCGCGACGACGGCCGCCAGGCGACCTACTGGGTCACGGGCAGCGGCACCGTCGACATCCCTCCGGGCACCTGGGACTGGACCGTCACCCGCGGGTACGAGTGGAGCCCCGCCACGGGCACCGTGACCGTGCCCGACGACGGCGAGGCATCCATCGAAGCGCCCCTGACCCGCGCCTTCGACACCACCGGTTGGATCTCGGTCGACACCCACGTGCACAGCTCCGACAGCCCCGACAGCCGGGAGCCGCCGGCCGATCAGTTGCTCCACGCCGCGGCCCACGGGCTCGACATCGTGGTGCACACCGAGCACGAGCACATCGTCGACCGGCGCGCCGTACCGGTGGAGGCGGAGCTCGCCGACTGGGTCAACAACGTCATCGGCGAAGAGGTCACCAGCATCGCGGTCGAGCACATGACGATGTTCCCGGCCGAGCCCACCGACGCCCCCCGCGGCGGCTACGTCGAGTGGTACGGCCTCGACATCGACCAGCTCTTCGCGGCCATGCGCGAACGCTCGGGCGATGGCGTGAACCTGATCAACCACCCGGGCTGGCTCGACGACATCGGTTGGGACCGGGTCGCCGGCGCGCCCACCCTGGCCGACCCGACGCTCCTCGGGTTCGAGGCGGACGCGCCCCTGTGGTCGTGGAACCTCGACGGCATCGAAGTGCAGAACGGCCACGCCAACGTGTTCATCGACGGGAACCGCCGGTGGGACAACTGGATGTCGATGGTGAACCACGGCGCCAAGATGATCGCGGTCGGCTGCAGCGACGCCCACGGTCCCGGCGTCGGCTTCCCCCGGACCTACGTGCGGGCCCCCAGCGATGCCCCCGCCGACCTGGACCTGGACGACCTCACCAACTCGTTCCGCACCGGTCAGGCGACGGTCAGCGCGGGCGCATTCGCGACGATCACGTTGGACGGGGTCGGACCCGGCGAGCAGGTCACCGACACCGACGGCGAGGTCACGATCGACCTGACGATCCAGGCGTTGGAGGAGATCGAGGTGACGCACTTCGTCGCGTTCGTGAACTGCGATCAGGTCGCGTCCGTCGTCACGGTCCCCGACGCGATCACGAAGTTCGACGGCGAGGTCACGATCCCGGTGCCCACCGACGGCGACGCGCACATCGTGGTCGCCGCGTTCGGCTCGGCGGGGTACCCGGACGGACTGCCCTCGGGCGGCAGCAAGACCCCGCGGGCGATGACCAATCCGGTCTACGTAGACGGCGACGGCGACGGCGAGTTCACCGCGCCGGGCGGTCACGAGTGCAGCTACGCCCTGGGCTTCGACCAGGCCGAATAGGCGCTAGGAACCTTCGCCCAGGCTCTTGACGTGGGCGGCGACCGCCTCGATCTCGTCGGCCGTGAGGAGACCGCTGTACCCCGACATGGCGCCGACTCCTTCGATCTCCGCTTGCGAGTTCTCGTCCTGCCACGCGGGGTCATCGAAGTCGCCGGAGCCGGCGGCGCCCTCGAGGGCCACGCCATCGGTTCCGTGACACATGGCGCACTGGGCCAAGTATAGCGAAGGCCCCGAGAGGGGCGGCTCGCCGGAGCGCTCCCCGAGGAACATCAGGAAGGGCCCGCCGGTGGCGGCGTGGTTAATCTGCGTGTTGTCGAACACCGCCAGGCCGAACGCGTACTCGGCGGTCTCATCGGTGAACTGCACGTCCTCGGCTTCACCGGCTGCGGTCGCGCGGGACCGGGCGATCTCGAGCGTCCACTCCCCGTCGTCGTACCGCGCGGCGGTCTCCACGTCCCCGCAGCTCCCCACGAAGGCGCTGGTGATCATGCCCGCGATCCGATCGTCCGACGCAAAGCTGTCCTCGAACGGCTGCTTCTCGTCGTCGTAGATCCAGCTCACGTCGTCGGTCATCCGCTCGGCGCCCTCGGGCCCCATGAAGCAGGGAAGCGCCAGGACGCCGTCCGGGTCTCCCGCGCAGTCCGCGCCAAACTGGCCGTGGTGGTTGTCCGCGTAGCCGCCCGACTCCTTCGAGTCCGCAAGGCGGCAGTTCTCGCCAGAGCAGTCCCCCGAGTCCAGGTAGCTGATGTGCTTGTCGTCGAGCTGCCCGTTGGGCTCGGTACGTACCGACTTCCAGTGCCACATGTCGGTGAGCTCACCGTCGGGGTTGGACTTGCGGCCGGGCGAGGCGGGGTCTCCGGTGGGGTGGCAACTCGCGGCGCAGCCCTGGGTCGCGAAGGTCGGGCTGTTGATGTTCCACTGGATCGCGAACTTGTCTTCGTACCAGGTGTTCTCGTGGCCGCTGCTGTCGGGGTTCGACGCCCGGGCCCACGCGCCGTCAGCCCCCTTCACCCACGGCCGACGCTCGATGGAGTGGGTGGGGTCAGCCCACGTGGCCACGAAGAAGATCTCGTCCGCTTCGAACGACCGCAGCGTGTTCGCGGTGGTACTGGGACTGCACGGCGGCGGGGGGAGTGGATCGTCGGGTTGCGGGCAGGCAGCGAACACCGCCAGCGTCAGGCCGCACGGGAGGGGTCGCAGAGCTCGCAGGACGAGGACCACCGTGCATCTGGACGAAGCAAGGCGTGTGCCAGCGACCGGTTCAGGCAGCCGCGACCCGGCTGACCGGCGGCCGCAGGAGTGACTTGTGCGGGATTGCACAGGAACGTGCGCAGAGAGGCACGGTCCAGGAGCGGAATGCCGCGCTACGCCTCCGCGCGGGGAGGCTCGTCGGACTTCTTGGTCTTCGGCTTCTTCTGCCGGTTCGAGTGCTTCACGACCAGCTCCTCGAACTCCTTCACCACCCGACGCATCAGGATGCGCTTCTCCCGGAACGGCAGGAACGACGACTTGAAGCCGTTCACCATCAACCACCGGATGTGATCCAGGTTGAGGTCGAAGTGCTTGACCGCGAGCAGGTACTCGTCGGTGACGGTCGTATCCGTGACGAGCCGGTTGTCGGTGTTCAGCGTCACCCGCAGGCCCAGGTCCAGATAGAACCGGAAGGGGTGCGCCGACAGGCTCGGCGTGGCCCGCGTCTGCAGGTTGCTCTTGAGGCAGACCTCCAGCGGGATGCGGTGGTCGTTGACGAAGTTGAGCAGGTCGCCCGACTCCTTCAGCCGCGTGCCGTGGCCGATGCGCTGGGAGCCGCACATGTGGATGGCCTGGTGGATCGACTCGGGGCCGTAGGCCTCACCCGCGTGGATGGTGACGTTGATGTTGTTGTTCCGAATCAAATAGAAGGCTTCGCGGTGGTCCTTGGCCGGGTTGTTGTGCTCGGCGCCGGCGAGGTCGAAGCCGACCACGCCGCGGTTCTTGAACGCCACCGCCAGTTCGGCGATCCGCAAGGAGGTCTCCGGGGTCATGTTCCGGATGCCGCAGATGATCAGGCCGGTCTTGATGTCGTACTTGCGCTCGGCGTCGTTGAGCCCGTCGAGCACCGCCTGGACGATCTGGTCCAGCCGCAGTCCCTGGTTGGTGTGGAGGATGGGCGCGTACCGCACCTCGAGGTAGCGGACGTTCTCCTTGGCGGCGTCCTCGGCCACTTCGAAGGCGGCGCGGCGCAGCCCTTCCTCGTTCTGGAGGACCTTGCAGGTGATGTCGAAGGCGCGGAGGTAGTCGACGAGGTCGTCGCACATCTCGCCGGCGCGCATGGCCTTGCGGAGGCCCTCGACGTCATTGGCGGGCATCTGCACGCCTTGCTTGTCGGCGAGGTCGAGGATGGTGGCGGGGCGGAGGCTGCCGTCGAGGTGGCAGTGCAGATCCGTCTTGGGGATCGCGCGGAGGAACTCCTCCGTGATTTCGAACTTGGTGGTTTCAGTCATCGCCGGAGTATAAGTCCGCGGATGCCGTTTCTCTTCTACGAGGTCTGCACCGAGGACGATATCCCCGACGTCGGACGGGGAAAACGCTTTGAAGTCGAGGGGTACGACCTCTGCATCTTCAACCTCAATGGCACCCTTCACGCCTCCGGAGACGCCTGCCCGCACGAGCGGGTGAGCCTCGGCGACGGCGCCACCCTGGACGGCGAGATCATCGTCTGCGGCGCCCATCGGTGGGAGTTCAACCTCGTCAGCGGCGAGTGCCTGGAAGACCCCGCGTTCCCGCTGCGCAAGTTCCCGGTGGGGCGGAAAGACGGCGTCATCTACGTCGGCTTCCCCGACGACGGCACGATGGAGACCGAGACCGTCGCTTCGTAGAGGCGCCGTCGGCCTCAGGCCGAAACGGTCATCGTTTGCTCTCCAAGGCCGCGGTCAGAACCTCGCGAAGCGGCTTCGGATCCCACCCCAGCAGCTCCCGCGCCAGCCGATCGTCAACCTCCGGCTCGGGCGCGAACCGTCGCTCCAGGGCCCCGAGCTTGAGGGTGCGGCGCTTCATCCGCGCGCCCCGAGCCTCGGCCACGAGGGCGACGAGCTCCCCCAGGGTCACGCGGTCGGGGCCGACGAGGTCGATCGGCTCGTCCGGCGCGTCGGTCAGGTCCAACGCCGCCGCGACCGCCGCGGCCGCCACGTCATCGACTCCGACCGGCCTCCGCCCGGGCCCCTTCGGCACCACCGGAAGTCGCGAGAGCTTCAGCAACCGGTCCAGGTGCGGCGATCCGGCCCCGAGCATCATCGGGGGCCGCAGCACCACCGCTTCGCCCCCATCCCAGTGCGCCAGAAGCTGCTCCGCGTCCGCCTTGCTCTGCGCGTAGGCGTCCCGGTCGGCCCGCAGCACGGTGTCCGACGAGATCGCCACGACCCGCTTCACGCCGGCCTCCTGGCAGGCCGTCAACAGGTTCCGCGTCCCATGAACGTGCGTGTCCCGGTTGATCTCGGGGTCGGCCTCGCGCACCACGCCGGCGAGGTGCAGGACCGTGGTGACGCCCTCAAGGGCGGCGGCGAGCGACGCGAACTTCGTCAGGTCGCCCTCGACCATCCAGGCGCCGGTCCCCTCGATCGCCGACCGCACCGACGTCAGCCGCACGAGCGCCCGGAACTCCACCTTCCGCGCCTTCAACAGCCGACAGACGCGCTGCCCCAGGAAGCCGGTCGCCCCCGTCACCAGCAGCTCCCCGGTCCCCCGCGCGGGACGCGACCGGGGATCGTGGGCGAGGGTCATTCGGGATCGTCGGGGTCGGGGTCCGAGCCGTCCTCGAGGCTGCGCCAGAACTCGGCCACCTCCGACGGCGTGGCGACCCACGCATCGCCCTCGTCGAGCATCTCGCGGATGATCGCGCGGAAGATGTCCCGAATCACCGGCCGCCCGAACAGGTGCGGCTCCGGGTGCGTGAGGAAGTGGACGACGCCGCCGAGGTTTCGGACGTGCTGCCACTTGCGCCGCAGGATCGTGAGGGCGTCCAGCCCCTCGTAGCCGAGCAGCTGCAGCCGATCGTCCGCGGGCATCGTCGTGGGCAGCACCAGGGTCTGCCCGCGGCGGAACGGGAACGTCGTGCCGCAGCCGCGGCGGTCCCCGATCAGGGTGTGCGTGTCGGTGTCCGGCACCGAGCTGTCCCACGCAAAGCGGCTCCCCACCGCCTCGTAGAGGGCGTCGCTGACCAGCAGCGAGGGCGAGCGGAAGCCGCGGATGTCCCACCGTCGGATCTGCCGCTGGCAGCGATCCAGGCGACGGCCCGCGGCCTCCGCCGAGGCGTACGAGATCCGGTTGTCGTGGGTGTCCCCGTGCAGGCCGATCTCGCCGCCCGCCTGCCGCACGGCATCGCAGAAGCCGTGGTCCCACTTGTAGCCGAGCCCGACGAGGAAGAAGCACGGCTTGAGCCCCAGCTCGACCATGTCGTCCAGCACCTTGCCGGCCAGCGCCATGCCCTCCTTGGTGTCGACGTCATGCGTCATCACCAACGGGTAGCGGCGGCCGCCCGGCCAGGGACCCCGAGGCGCTTCATCGGGGTCGATCGGCTCGAACGAACCGGTGCGCGCGCCCTCGTCCGTCAGCTCCCGGTACAGCTGGACCCGCATCTGGTCGAGGCGGCCTTCGATGGGCCACGCCGGATCGGGCGGACAGGACTCGGGGTCGAGGTTCGACTGCCCCGCGACCAGCGGGTACAGCACCAGCCGGAGCTTGCCCGGAACCACGTGGTACGGCAGCGGAAGGCGCGCATGCAGCGGCGGTCCCTTCGGCGGCAGGTACCGCTCCTCGACCACCGTGCGCCAGGCCGCCCAGGGGTGCCACGGCAGCACCCAGGTGCCGTCGGCGCGCTGGGTGATGGCGTCCAGCGGGTTGCGCTCGAAGAGGCCGAACAATGCCCCCGCCTGCTGGGGGGGCGCCTTGCCGCCGAACTCGATGGGGTGACCGGCGACCTCGCTGAACGCCGCGCGCAACGCCTGCTTGTCGCGATCCCATCGCGCGAGGAACCGCAAAAACGCTCGACTGCGGGCGACTGGCATCGCCGGATTGTAGACCTCGGGAGCGGAGGTGCGCTGGACGTCCCAGGATCCGACCTTAGATTCCTTGAGGACCCGGCCCTGAGGCTTCCGTGCACCTCCTCCTCCCCCGCGCGGAGACTTCATTCAGGGGTCGGGTCCACCCTCTACAGCTTGTAGGTGGTCTTTCCCGTGATCCAGGCGGGGCTCGCGACCTCGTCCTCGGGGTCGAAGTAGGGACGGAAACCGGCCTTGAGCCAGTCCCTCAGCGCCCCCTCGACCAGCTGCGCCGGACCCTCACCGTACGCACAGGACTTGTTGTGCCACGTCTTCAGCCCACCGCCTTCGGCTTCGTAGATCGGCTTGCAGCGGTCGTCGGTGCGCTTGATCGGCTTGCCCCGCTCGTCGATGAGGATGCGGATGCGGACGACGCCGTCGATCCGGGCCTTCTGCGCACCCTTGGGGTACTTGATCTTCAGGGCCTTCGCGAAGAGCGATCCGCCGCCGGTGCCGACGATGGGAATGCCGTTGCGGTCGCGACGGCTGGTGCTCAGGTTCGCGGTGACCTCCTTCAAGCCGGAGCTCAGGGGGGCCGACCACGCCGTCAGGCTGTGGGCGCTGACCTCAAGCTTCTTGGCGCAGACGCTGACGTCCAGGGTCAGGGGGGTGTGCCCGACCTCCTCGCCGTCCACGAGCACGCGCGCTCCCGACAGCTCGCCCGCGGGGCCCCGGGCCTTCACCGTGATCGAGTGCATCTTCGGTCGGGCCTTCAACGTGACGATCTCGTCGCGTCCGACCAGCAGGGCGACCCGCTTGGGCTCCGCCTCCCAGCACGGCGCGTCGATCGCGAACTCGTAGACGTCCACCGGAACCGCCACCGCCCCGGAGGGGTCGAAGTCGGCGCCGTTGGCGGTCACGCGCAAAGACTCGTCCGTCCCGGTGACCTCCACCCGGACGTGGGCATGCTCGGCCTCCTCCTCTTCGACTTCGTGAGCGAGGGCGGTTCCCAGGAGCAAAGCGGGGAGCGCAAGACCGGCCAGTGTGTTTCGCAGCAGCATCCCGGGCACACTAGGGGCTTGGATGGTTGAACGCCCCCCCTTGGTGGTCCTTGTGCACGGCTTCATGCGCAGCGGCGCGTCGATGCTGCCGATGGCGGTCGGGCTGCGCCGTCGCGGCTTCGTGCCCCGGTTGGTGAGCCAATGGAACTTCTCCACGGAGATCCCCGATCTCGCCGACGGCCTGTTTGCCCGCGTGATGCGGATGCGCGACGTGGTCAGTAGGACCGAGGGCTACGTCCCCGACGTTCACTTCGTCACCCACTCGATGGGCGGAATCGTGGTCCGCTCGATGCTCAGCCGCCACGAAATCCCCGGCCCCAACCGCGTCGTCATGCTCGCGCCGCCGAACCGCGGGAGCCGCCTCGCGCAGGCCATGCACGGCCGCTGGCGCTTCCCCTGGGGTGAGTTCGATCCCGTACGCAAGCTGCTCCCCGGAGAGCTGGGGTCGTGCGCCACGGCCGGGGACCCCGACGCCGAGATCGGAATCATCGCGGGCGAAGCCAAGGGCGCCGGCGGCTTCCCCTGGACGATGCTCGGCCCCGCCAGTGACGAGCCCCACGACGGCAAGGTCGCCCTCGACGAGGCCCGCCTCGATTCGGCCAAGGACTTCATCGTCGTGCCCCGCGGGCACACCTTCATCATGGCCTCCCCCGAGGTCATCGAGCAGACGGCCGCGTTCCTGCGGGACGGCGCCTTCAATCACTGAGCGACGCCGACGGGGGAGCCGGATCTTCGGGCCTACCTGGGGCCTCGACTTCATCGGACTGGTGCTCCCTCCGCTGATTGCCCTGGCCCTTCGGGGCGACGCCTGGAGCGAGTACGCGGCTGCCCACATGATGGCCGTCTACGCGGGCCCGTTCCTGTGCGTGCAGCTTCTGGCGCTGGGGGTCTTCCCGTCGATCCTCGTGCGCTGGACCGAGCCCACCCGCGCCGAGATGTTCGTCAACTCCGCCGGCCGAGCGGCCCTCGCGCTCACCTCCGGGGTGGCGGCGGTGTGGATCATCGTGCCGCCGGACTTGTCGTACCCGCTGGGCCCGATGTGGCGTATGCTCGCCTGGCTCGGAGGCCTAGGCCTGCCGATGTGGGCCAACGCGCTGTTCCTCCGGCTGGAGGGGGAGTTCACGCTCCGCACACTGGCCCGCGCCGTCGGGATCGGGGTCGCCTCGGCGGGCGCCGCGGTGGTCGCGGGCGTGCTCCTGGTGCTCCCCATCGAGGGGCTGCTGGTGCCCGTCGCCGTCGGGGGCATGACCTACACCGCGGGCATGGCGATCGCTTCGTGGCGGGACGTCGATTCGCCCGTGGGCGACGGGGCCCGGCCGTGGGCCGAGGTCATGATGGTCACCGCCGTCATCTCGGCCGCCGTCTCGTTGACGATCGCGGTGCGGGTCGCCAATCCACCCTCGGACACGCTGATGGTCGGGGGGATCCAGGGCTACGACCCGGTCGGTCAGCGGCTCTCGTTCTCCGTCGTGCGACGGGCCTCGATGCTGCAGAACGTCGCTGAGATCGACCTCGAGACCGGCGAGTGGTGGGAGTTCGGACGTCGCGATCTGCAGATCGCCTACGCCGCCGGCCGACGGGTCATCGCCCGCAGCTCGGGCGTCTCGTACACGCTCGGCACCGAGGGCGGCGTCACCCTCTGCCGGGAGACCGAGGCGGGCAGCGACTGCGGGCCGAGCCTGGGGCCCGAGCGCGGTCTGATCCTCCGAGGCCACGACTCCAGGCCTCTGGTCGTCGCCAACCGGGGGAGTGAACTGATCGCCTGGGACGTCCAGGACGACCGACGGTGGCGGGTCCATCGGCCGCACGGGACCATTCGCTGGCCTTGCTTCGCCGCGGGTCCGTCCCTGTACTTCCGGGTGCAACGTGACTTGCCCCCGTACGACCAGGAACTGCTCGATCTCACGACGCCGGATTCGACGCCCACCCCGCTGCCGTTGATGCACGAGTACGGCTGCGAAGACGTCGGTCGCGCGCCCCGCGCGGCTCGGTTCGATCGCGGGCGACGGCGCGCCAATCAGCCCTCGGTCGTGCGCGGCCCGGGCCTCCCCGACGAGGGCGTCCCCATCGTCGAGCAGGTCGTCAGCGCAAGCTGGTCCGACGACGGCCGCACGCTCGCGATGGTCATGGACAACGCGACCCTCCGCTACTACCGCGCCGACCTCGGCGTCACCGATCCCGTGGAGGTCGATTCCCGGGGCACCGTGACCATGAACGCGGCGGGGACCCTCGCGGCGAACCAGTACTCGGTGGGCAGGTCCTCCCGCTTCAAGGTGCGGACCGTGCCGGAGCATGAGGTCGTGCTGTCGGCCCAGCCCTACGATGGTGGACCCATCATCTGGGACCGAAAGGACCGGATCGTCGCCCGCGTGGACGGCCGGCTGGTTCGTTTCGACCCCGCTACGGGGGAGGAAGAGGTGCTGTTCCCGCCGGGGCGGTGATCGCCGCGGCCACTGCGTCGACGTGGGTGCGGATCGAGTCGTGACCGGCCCCCTCGATCATCGTGAGGGACGCGTTCGGGAGCACGTCTGCGAGGTGCTCGCACAGCACGATCGCCGGCCCCGGGGTGGCCGCCCCGCAGACCACGGAGGTCCTCACCTCCAGCGTTTCGAACTCGTCGCGCTCCACCGGGAGGCGCGCGCCGCGGGCTGCCTGGCGCCGGATCCGGGGCTCCTCCGCCATCAACCGGAACTGCCGGTCCATGGGGACCTTGTCCCAGGCGCCGGGACCGCCCCAGAAGTCGATCAATGCGCGAAGCGAGAACGGGGACAAGACCCCCTGGACCTCGGCCAGCGCCTCGTCGTCGTGCCCCTCCAGAAGCCCGAACAGCACGGGCTCGATGAGCACCAGGTGAGCGACCCGATCGGGCTTGGCGGCGGCCCACCGGAGGGCCTCCCAGCCGCCGTAGCTGTGGCCGACCAGGGTGATGCGCCCGGGGGGCAGGAGGGTGCGCTTCATCTCCTCGGGAGGGGGGCGCAGGACGGTCCAGTCCTCTCCTAAAGCCGCGCGCACGAGGCTCCACGCGGCGGGCGAGCCTCCGGTACCATGAAGAAGGACGGCGGTCGGCATGCTTGGATCCTACGACTCTTGGCGTTACAAGGGCGACCGTGCCCCTCGACCTCAAAGCTCGCAAGCCATTCTGGCTGAAGGTCCGTGCCCCCGGCGGCGAGCGGTACACCTGGATCAAAGACAAGCGGCAGAGCCTGGAGCTGGCCACCGTCTGCGAAGAGGCGCGCTGCCCCAACATCGGCGAATGCTGGTCCGGCGGCACCGCCACGTTCATGGTCATGGGCAGCATCTGCACCCGCGGCTGCCGCTTCTGCGCGGTGAACACGAACCGTCGCGGCAAGCCGCTGGATCCCGAGGAGCACGCCAAGCTCGGCCGCACCATCGCGGCGATGGATCTGAACTACATCGTGGTGACGTCCGTCGATCGCGACGACGTCCCCGACCAGGGCGCGCAGCACTTCGCCGACTGCGTGCGCGCGGTCAACGAGCTGTCGCCGAAGACACGCGTCGAGATCCTCCACCCGGACTTCTCGGGGAACCTCGATCACGTCGACATCGTCGCCCGCAGCGGCGCCGACGTGCTCGCGCACAACATCGAGGTGCCCCGCCGGCTGACCCCCACGGTGCGCGACCGGCGCTGCGGCTACGACCAGTCCCTGGCGGTGCTCCAACGGGCCAAGAAGACGGCGCCGGACACCTTCACGAAGTCCTCCATCATGGTCGGCCTGGGGGAGAGCGAGGACGAGGTGGTCGAGACGATGCGCGACCTGCGCGCCCACGACGTCGACTTCCTCACCGTCGGCCAGTACCTGCGCCCGACGAAGAAGCACCTCGCGCTGGAGGAGTTCGTCACCCCGGAGCAGTTCAAGCGGTACGAGGAGATCGGCCTGGAGCTCGGCTTCGGGTACGTCGCGTCGGGGCCGCTGGTGCGCAGCAGCTACAAGGCGGGCGAGTACTTCATCCACGACCTGCTGGAGCGCAAAGACCGCTCTGGCCGCCTGAAGGTGGTGTCATGAGCACACAGATCGCGACCTCGGCCGAAGGGGCCTCCATGGACGACGACGCCACCCGCATCGCGAGGGCGATCGTGCGCTCCCGCGCCATCGACGAGTTCCTCACCGGGCTCGGCCGCCGCGGGCTGGTCTCGATGGTGCCGCCGGCCCGTGGCATCGAGGGTCACCTCTACGGTGCCCTGGCCGCGCTCCGCCCCGCCGACTGGACCTTCGGCGACGCCCGCATGGGCGCGGTCGCCCTCGAACGCGGCCTCCCCAGCAAGACCTGGCTGGCGCAGATCCTCGGCACCGCCTCGGCCGCCCACGCCGGACACGCGATTCCGTCCGAAGGGACCGCCGCGGAGGTGCGCTGCGTCTCCACCTCGAGCCTCATGGGCACCCACCTCGTGCAGGCCGGCGGGGTCGCCCACGCGATGGCCCACAAGAAGACCGACGAGGTCGTGCTGAGCTGGTTTGGGCCGGGCGCCGCGGCCACGGGCGATGCCCACGTCGCCTTCAACTTCGCCGGCGTCTACCAGACCCCGGCCATCTTCTATTTCTGCGGCTCCGGCGATGACGCCGCCGACCGCGAGCGCCTCGGAGGGACCTCGTTCGCCGACTTCTCCGAGGGGTACGGGGTCGACTCGGTGGTCGTGGACGGCAGCGATGCCCTCGCCGTGCGGGACACCGTGGCAGCGGCCGCCGACAAGGCCCGCACCGGCGGCGGACCGACGCTCATCGAGGGACGCACGACCACGGACCCGCTGGCCTCGCTCGGCGCCGACGCGGCCCAGGTCGAGGCCTGGACCCACGGCTTGCAGGCCGAGCTTCGGGGGCTGACGGACGAGCTCCTCGCGGAGGGGCCGCCGGCGTTGGCGAGCCTCTTCGACCACGTCTTCGCCGAGCTCACGCCGCGCCTGCAGGAGCAGCGCGCGCAGCTCGAGAGCCACCGGGCTCGCTTCGCTTCGGGAGAGATCGATTAGATGGCGAACATGAACATCATCGGAGCCGTGAACTCGGCCCTGGATCTGGCCCTCGGCGCCGACGAGGACGTGTTCGTCTTCGGCGAGGACGTGGGCAAGTTCGGCGGCGTCTTCCGCGCGACGGACGGGCTGCAGGACAAGTATGGCGAGGGGCGCGTCTTCGACACCCCGCTGAGCGAGGCGGGCATAATCGGCACCGCCATCGGCATGGCGATCTACGGCCTCAAGCCGGTGCCCGAGATTCAGTTCAGCGACTTCATCTTCCCGGCGTTCGACCAGATCGTGAACGAGATGGCGAAGTTCCGGTACCGCAGCGGCGGGCAGTACACGTGCCCCATCACCATCCGCACGCCCTACGGCGGCGGCATCCGCGGCGGCCACTACCACTCGCAGAGCCCGGAGGCGTACTTCGCCCACACCGCGGGCCTCAAGGTGGTCATCCCCAGCGACCCCTACACCACCAAGGGGCTGCTGCTGGCGTCGATCGACGACCCCGACCCGGTCATCTTCCTGGAGCCCAAGCGGGTCTACCGGGCGAGCAAGGGCGAGGTCCCCGAGGGCCACTACACGCTGCCCCTGGGCAAGTGCACGATCGACCGCGAGGGCACGGACGTGACCATCGTGGCGTACGGCGCGCTGCTTCACGAGGCGCGCAAGGCGGCGGACCTGCTGGCCGAGAACGACGTCAGCGCCGAGATCGTCGATGTGCGCACCCTGGTGCCGCTGGACGAGGAGACGATCCTGGAGTCGGTGCGCAAGACCGGCCGGGTCGTCATCTGCCACGAGGCGGCGCGCACGTGCGGCTTCGGCGGTGAGCTGGCGGCGGTGATTTCCGAGAAGGCGCTCCTGCATCTGGAGGCGCCGATTCTTCGCGTGACGGGCTACGACACTCCCTTCCCGTACACGCTCGAGCAGCAGTACCTCCCCGACGCGTTCAAGATCTTCGAGGCGTGCGAAACCACGGTGGACTTTTAGTCATGGCGTTTGAATTCAGGCTCCCGGACATCGGTGAAGGTGTCGTCGAAGGCGAAATCGTCGCGTGGAAGGTCTCCGTCGGTGACGTCGTCGCCGAGGACCAGCCCCTCGTCGAGGTGATGACGGACAAGGCGACCGTCGAGATTCCGAGCCCCAAGGCGGGCACGGTCTCCAGCCTCACCGGGATCGAAGGTGACGTGATCAACGTCGGCCAGGTGTTCGTCGTGCTCGCCACCGACGGCGACGCGGACACGGGCGACTCCACGGTGCGGCTCACCCCCGAGGAGCAGCCCGACGCGAAGGCGGCAGCGACCGCCGCCGAGATCCCGGCGTCCGAGCGCGCGCTCTGCGAGCCCGCGACAGTCGCCGCCCCGAGCAACGGCGCGACCAAGCCGACCGCCTCCGCCTACAGCCTTCCCCCGGCCCGCCCCTCCGGCGGCAAGGTGCTCGCCACCCCGGCCACCCGACGCGTCGCCCGCGAGCTCGGCATCGACCTGGGCGACGTCACCGGCACGGGCCCCAGCGGTCGCGTGACCAAGGCCGACGTCGTCGCCCACAGCGAGGGCCGTCGTGCTCCCACCGCGGGTGGAGCGGGCGGCGGCATGGGGCTACCGTTCGAGCACACCCCGGTGCCCCCCGGCTCGGGTCCGGAGACGCGGGTCAAGGTCCGCGGTCTGCGCCGCAAGATCAGCCAGGCGATGGTCCGCAGCAGCCTGACCATCCCCCACTTCTCCTACGTCGACGAGGTCGACATGACGGACCTAGTGGCGATGCGGAAGAAGGTGAACGCGAGCCTCGTCGCCTCCGGCGCCAGCAAGGTCAGCTACCTGCCGTTCATCATGAAGGCCTGCTGGATCGCGTTCCAGGACCACCCCGAGGTCAACGCGCTCTACGACAACACCACCGACGAGGTGGTGACCAAGGGCTACTTCAACTGCGGCCTCGCCACGGACACCCCCCAGGGGCTGTACGTCTCCGTCATTCGGGACATCCCGGGCAAGACGATCGCGCAGCTGGGCCAGGATCTGGTGGACGTCACGACCCGCGTGCGTGAGGGCAAGGCGGCCCGCGAGGACCTGACCGACAGCACGTTCACGATCACGTCCATCGGCAACATCGGCGGCCTGTTCGCGACCCCGATCATCAACTACCCGGAGGTGGCGATCCTCGGGGTGAACAAGATCGTGGAGCGCCCCGTCGTGCGCGACGGCGAGATCGTCGTGCGCCACATGACGCACCTGAGCCCGAGCTTCGACCACCGGGTCGTCGACGGCGCCAACGGCGCGCGGTTCACCTCGCGGCTCAAGCAGTTGCTCGAGAACCCGGGGCTCCTGCTCGCGCACCTGTGAGTTGGCTCTTCGCGCAGCTGTACGAACGCGGCAGCCGCAAGCAGAAGACGGGGCCGATCGACGGCTGGAGGCACGAACTGTTGGCCCAGGCAGCCGGTGAGGTCGTCGAGATCGGCGCCGGCAACGGGCTCAACCTCAAGCACTACACCGACGCGGTCACCCGGCTGGTGTTGACCGAACCGAACCAGCACATGCGCGCTCACCTGCGCACCCGCCTGCAGGTCCCCGACGGCGCCGAGGTGGAGCTCAGCGAGGGCTACGCCGAGGCGATCCCGCTGCCGGACAACTCCGTCGACACCGTCGTCTCGACCCTGGTGCTGTGCTCGGTCAAGAGCCAGGCCGCGGCGTTGGCCGAGGCTCAGCGGGTGCTCCGCCCGGGGGGACGGTTCCTCTTCTTGGAGCATGTGGGCGCCGACGATCCGGGCAAGGCGCTGCTGCAGCGGGTCATGAAGCCGCTCTGCGGGATCTTCGCCGACGGCTGCAACCCCACCCGGAACACGCTGGGCGCGATGGAGGCGGCGGGGTTCGAGATCGAGGGACTGCAGCGTTCCCAGATGCCCGGCCTCTCCGGACGGTTCGCGCCGACGATTCAAGGATCTGCAAAGGTGCTGGATCGCTGAACACACGATCAGTAGCGTCGATCCCGTGCTGCGCATCCTCCTCCTCGGCGACACCCACATCGAGCTCGATCTCCCGCTCCGACCGCGCGTCCAGCGGCGGCATCGAGGCCCCGACTTCGTTCGCAACCTGAAGCTCGCGCTGGAACCGGCGCGCCGCGGCGAGGTCGACCTCGTCATCCACTCCGGCGATGTCTTCGATCGCCCCAACCCGCCGATCGAGGTCGCCCGCCTCGCCTACGACCCCCTCGTCGCCGTCGCCCAGACGGGCACCCACGTGCTGATCGTGCCCGGCAACCACGAGCGGTCGCGCCTGCCCTTCCCGCCGCTGCTGGCGCACCCCTGCATCCACGTCTTCGACCGCCCCGAGCGGTGGCGCGGCAGCGTCGCAGGGGCCCGAATCGAGGTGGTCGGCATGCCGTTCAACCGCTGCGCCGACGGCACCGCCGTGCGGCACACGCTGGCGGAGTTGGAGCCCCCGGATCCGTCCGCCGACGTGCGGCTGCTCCTGGGCCACCTCGCGGTCGAGGGCGCGGTCGTGGGCATCGACGACTTCATGTTCCGCGCCGGCCGCCGCGACGTGCTCCCCGGCGGTGCGGTCCCCGGCCGCTACGCCGCGCTCTTGTCCGGCCACATCCACCGCCGCCAGGTGCTCCGCGAGACTCCGGGCGGGCGACCCTTCGAGGCCCCCGTCGTCTACGCCGGCTCGATCGAGCGAACCTCCAGCGTCGAGCGCGAGGAGCCCAAGGGGTACGCGATCCTTCACGTCGATCCCGGGCCCGGAGGCGGACGCCTCGACGAGGTGGAGATGGTCGATCTCCCCACCCGCCCAATGACGATCCTGGAGCCGAAGGCGCTGCGGCAGGACGATCTGCAGCGGTGGCTGGACGCGGAGTTGCGCAAGCTCACCCCCGACGCCGTCGTGCAGGTGCGGCTGCGCGCGGGGGCGAAGCTGTCAGCCAAGGCGGCGCGGGAAGTGACGCCGGAGACGATGAGTCTGCGGACGATGGTTCCGCGTCGAAGGATCGGCGCCTAGGAGCGCTGCATCGCGTCGTTCACGCCTTCGGCGAGCTCGGGGTACCGCTCGCTGATGATGTGCATCGACATCTGCGCCATGGAGGTGTGCTTGCGCCCCCACAGCGGGCCCAGGCCCAACGCCTTCTCCGATTGCGCCTTGATCTCGTCGATCAGCCAGACCAGCTCGGGGTCGTAGCGCACGTCCTTGTGCCGGTTCTTGCTGCGCTCCTTCTCCAGGAGGTGCAGGAACGTCTCCAGCTGCTTGAGCCCGAACTCGTGGGTGCGCCGCAGGTTGCCCACGAGGAACCACAGCGGGATGCACATGAGGTTGAACCCCAGCACCGCGGAGATGAGATAGAAGCCCCAGCCCGTGTATCCGGTCTCCATCAGACCGCGAACTCCGACAGCCACGAGGCCGAGTTGAGCTCCTCGCCGCAGGACCGGCGCACGACCTCGTCCCAGCGCAGCGAACGGCCGCTGGCGAACAGTTCCACGAGGAACGCTCCGGGCTCGTCCGCGGCCTCCATCGCGGCGGTCAGCTGGGATGCCAGCAGCTCGCCCAGGAGGTAGTACTGGTAGTAGGCAGGGTAGCAGGCGATGTGGACCTTGCTGGCCCAGTCGGGCTGGTCCCAGCCGTCCGGCCGCTGCAGGCCCTGCAGTTCGGTCACCAGGTCCCACCAGATGGCGTTCAGATCCGCCGTCGGATCGGCGTACATCGCCCGCTCGAACAGCGTCACGACCAGGCCCCATCGGGCGAAGGTGAGCTGGTCGATCCGCAGGTTTCGACCTGCTTCGGCGGCCCGGTCCTCGGGCACCTCAGCGATGTCGACCAGCCAGGACGGCTTCTTGGCCATCCGGCCGAACAGCATCGCCACCGCTTCGGTCACGAACGTGTGGGCCGCCTCCCGCAGGACGAACGGCAGGTCGGGATCGATCCTGGCGTTGTAGAGCGCATGGCCGAACTCGTGGAGCGTGGTCTCCATCCAGCGCGCCGACGCGTCCAGGTTGCACAGCACCCGCACGTCGCCGGGGTTGTCGATGCCGATGCAGAACGCGTGGGGGTACTTGGTGTCCCGCGGCATCATGTCCGACCGGTCCCAGAGCTCTGCGATCGGGAGCCCCAGGCCTCCGAAGTAGCTGTGGGCGAGCTTCTTGATTCGGGTCGGGTCGAACCAGGCATCCAGCGAGGTGCCGACGTCCGGGCGCGGGATCGACTGCAGGAAGCGGTCGCCGTAGTCCCACGGCATCAGCTCGTCGACCGCCTTGCCGCGCAAGGCCGCGTGCTCCTGGTCCAGCTCCGCCTTCACCGACGCCCACGGCGCCGCACTCCCGACCCGCAGCTCCTGCAGCAAGCCGTCGAGGTGGTCGGCTTCCATCTCCTCGTCGTCCAACGCCAGCGCGAACCAGTCCGCGAAGCCGAGCTCGCGCGCCTGCTCGTTCCGCAACTGGGCCAACTCGACGACCCGGTCCGACACGCGGACTCCGATCTCACGGGTCGCCTTCCAGGCGGCCTCGCGCTCGGCGTCGTCGCTCGACTTGACGAGGATGCGGTCCAGCTCGTTGTTGCTGACCCGCTCACCGTTCAACTCCGGGCGGAAGATCGAGCAGGTCTCCTCGACCTTCAGCGAGTTGCGGATGACCGTCTTGCGCAGCGTTTCGCTGGCCTGGGAGCGTCGGTACTCCGGCCACAGCACGTCCAGCTGCCGGTCCACCGCGGCGTCCCCGGTCGGATCTGCGCGCCACCGCTGCAGCGCCGCACAGGCGCGCTCATCGGCGTGCAGATCGCTCAGCCACTCCTCGACCTCGGCGATCGTGTCCTGGGCTTCCGGCGTGCCGTTGCAGCTGAAGTCCCAGTAGGCCTCCCCGTGGCGGATGGTCTGCGGCCGGACCGCGGCGGCGTAGGCCTCCACGAAGGCAACAGGCCCGCCGTCGACGGGCAGGCGGGGGCGCGGCTCGGACATCAGGGGGCGTCCGTGCTCAGCTCATCCCAGTCGGGCTCGGCCACCAGGAATCGCGTCGTGCGGCCCCAGCGGACGAAGAACAGCACCTGGTCGGGCCTGGCCTCCTGCACGGCCGCCAGCGCCGCCTCGAAGGTGTCCAGGTCGGTGACATCGTGCTCGTCGATGCGCTGGATGATCAGCCCCTTGTAGAGCCCCGACAGACCGGCCCAACCGGCCCGGGTCACGGAATCGACGACGACCCCGGGCGTGTCCGGGCCGAGCCGCTGGCCCAGCAGCGTGTCCAGCGTCAGTTGGCGCGCGGTCAGCTCGAAGGAGTCGTTGGTGCGCCGCTCAGCGTGCAGCTCGGATGTCGGCGTCGCCGCCAGCGTCATCGCCACGGTCTCCCGGGCGCCCCCGGCGGACTCGCGCACGAACTCGATGGTGGTGCCCGGGTCGTAGCCCCGGATCGTCCGCGAGAAGGTCGTCGAATCGGACGGCTGCAGCACCGCGATGCGCTCTCCTCCGACCTCGACGAGTACGTCCAGCGGCGCCAGCCCCGCGGCCTCGGCGGGCGAGCCCGGCACGATCCGCGTCACGACGATGCCGCCGCCCTCGGAGATCCCCAGGTGAGCAGCCAGGTCCTTCTCCAGCGGCTGGAACATCACGCCCATCCACGCCTGCGCCTCCGGCTCCGGCTCCGACGCCGCCGCGCTCTCCTCGCGGGCCTGCGCCATCGCGGCGTCGAGCCAGTCGGCGAAGCGCTCGTAAGGCAGACCGACAGCGCCGGTCAGATCGGGCACCACCTGGCGGCCCCCCCAGGGGCTCATGGGCACGTTCGCGACCACCCCGACGACGTGCCCGCGACCGTTCCACAGCGGCGCGCCGAGGATGTTGGAGGAGGCCCCGCTGAGGCTCCAGACATTCTGCGGAACGTCCAGCAGGGCGTTGATGGCGACCGGGGAGTAGACCGGCTGGCGGCCGTAGTCCTGCGTGTAGAGCGTCATCGAGTGCAGGCCCTGGCCCACCTGGGCGTCGTAGCCCCGCTTGAAGCTCACCGCGGGCAGCTCCTCGCCGGCCTCCAGCGTCGTGATGCGGAGCAGGCCGAGGTTCAGGTCGTCGTCGAACGTGACCACCTCGGCCTCGTGCACGCGACCGTCGGAGAACCGCAACTCGAAGTTGCCCAGATCCGGCAGGCTCCCGCCGCTGAGCCGACCGCCGCTGCCCCGCTGGGGGAAGCGCACGCGCCCCGACACGAGCACGAGCCCGTCCTCGGAGACGACGAAGCCGTCGGTCATGCCCCGGGTGCGCTGGACCTGGCCCCCGGCGACGAACTCCTGGCTGAACTGGATGGTCGCGATGGTCGGCTGCGCGAGCTCGTAGAACTCCGGCACCGACAGCGACTTCTTCTTCTTCTTCGCGAACGCCGAAGGCGCCATGAAGACAACGGCGAGCGCGATGATGAGCGCGAGGTGGAGGCGGTTCATCGCGGGCCTCCGATCGAGCCGTCCGCGGCCCCGGGCTTGACCAGCACCAGCCCCAACGTCTCGTAACGTCGGGTCTGCAGGAGGATGTTGCCCTCGCTCCCGACGTGCTTCTCGTACATCGCCTTGAAGCCGTCCAGGTCTGCGACGGACTCGCCCTCGATGGCCTCCAGGACGAGGCCCCGGTGAAGCTTGCCGGCGTGGGCGGGCCCGCCGATGCGCACGCCCTCGATGAGCACGCCCTCGCCGCTGACCAGCTCCATCTCGAACACCATCTGCTCGGTGATTCCCTTGACCGTGAAGCCCCACGCGGTGGCTTCGAAGCGATCGCCGCTGAGCCGGCCGACCGCCACGGTCGTCATCTCCAGCGACAGCTCCTCGGCCTCGCCGCGCCGCAGCGCTTTGACGGGCACGCCCTCGCCGATGGGGAGGTCCGCGAGCAGCTGGTACAGCGACGGCAACTCCTCGTCGAAACGCACGACGCCGGACCAATCGCCCAGCTGGGTGAGGATGTCCCCGGCCTGCACGCCGGCCGCCGCGGCGGGACCGCCCGCTTCCACGTTGGCGACGAGCACCCCGGTCGGCTTCTCGAGGCCGAAGAGCCCCTCCCAGTCCTTGAGCGGCTGGAACTGCAGGCCCGCGTAGCTGCGGTTGACCTCGCCCCCATCGATGAGGTCGCGGACGACCGCCGAGGCGGTGTCGGCGGGGATGGCGAAGCCGATGTTGTCGGCGAACATGGCGCCGCGGGCGTTGACCCCGACGACCTTGCCGCCCAGGTCGATGAGCGGGCCGCCGGAGTTGCCCGGGTTGATCGCCGCGTCGGTCTGAATCCAGGTGTTGAACTCGCCGGTGCGCTCGCCCGTGGGCAGGGACATCCCCTCCGGCAGGTAGCGCTCGGTGTTGCTGACGATCCCGAACGTCATGGTCCGAGCCAGCGCCAGCGGCGAGCCCAGGGCCATCACGAACTGGCCGACCTGCAGGTCCGCCGACGTGCCGAACGCCAGCGGGTGCAGCCCGTACTCCGCCACCTTCTCGGCCGGAATGCGGATGACGGCGAGGTCGGTCAGCGGGTCTTCACCCACCAGCTCCGCCTCGATCCGCTCCTTGTTCGAGAGCGTCACCATCAGGTGCTTGGCCTGCCCCGCGACGTGGTAGTTCGTCACGATGTGGCCGGCCGCGTCGACGAGGAAGCCGCTGCCCACAGATGCCTGCTTCTGGCGCTCCCCCCGCGTGTAGCTTTCCGTAATCGGCTGGATGTTCACGAGGGCAGAGAGCGCTTGCTCCTGGACGGCGAAGATCGCCTCCTGGAGGTCGCCCCGGCGCGCTTCGGCGGCGGGGGGCGGGAGCATCAATCCGGCGATGAATGTGGCACCCACGAGGAGTGCGAATAGGGGCCGTGTCGTCATTGCGCCGAACAATGGCCCCCGCACCCGTGCGGGTCAACACTGGCGATCTGCGTTCGATGCCTTATAAAGCCCGCATGGCGAGGGGGTCTTGCCTGGCTTTGCTGTGCTTGTTAGCGCTGAGCGTCGGCACCCCTGTGCTCGCTGATGAAGCCGAGGAAGAAGGCGACTTCGACCGCCTCGACCGGGCCGACGAGACCGTCCGCAAGGCCGTGGAAGCGGCCGACGCCGGGGACTGGGAAGAAGCCAAGCGGCTCGCCGAAGAGGTCATGTTCCTGGACGACAGCTACGCCACGGCGCCCGCCCGCATCGTGCTGGTGCGGGCGCTCGAGCGGGAAGAGGCCTACGACTCGGCCCTGTACGAACTGAAGCAGTACTTCGGGCTTCCGTTGACCGACTCGGAGCGAGCCGAGGGCGAGCGGCTGCAGGCGCGGCTGGAGGCTCGCAAGGCCGGCACCTACCGACGCCCCCGCCGCCCGATGAGTCGCAACAACCGGATCGGCCTGGGCCTCGTGCTCGGCGGCGCGGTGCCCGCCATCGTCGGCGGATCGCTGCTCGCCAACGACATCCACTGGGCAGCCGTAGGCGTGCCGAGCGGGACCTGGGCGGCCATCGGCACCCCCGTCATGATCGTCGGCCTCGCCGTCGACATCATCGGCATCGTCGTGCTCGCTCGGTCGCGCGGCGGAAAGGCGCGGGTCGGCTCGCGGCCGTCCCTGGATCGGCCGAAGCCCGCCTTCCACTTCAGCGTCGCCCCCTCCCCCGAGGGCATGGCGGTCTCCGCGGGGCTGTCGTGGTGAACCGCCTCCTGCTCCTGCTGCTCGCCCTCGGCCTCGCCGGCTGCCTGGCGCCGTGGCCGATCGGCCAGCCCGGGCCCGGGTTCCCGATCGACGACGACGACAACTCGGACGACGACGACAACTCGGACGACGACGACGACGCAACCGACGACGACGACGCGACCGACGACGACGACGCAACCGACGACGACGACACGGTCTTCAACCCGAACGACCAGGACAACGACGGCTGGGACTTCAACCTGGACTGCGACGACAGCAACCCGGACGTGAACCCGGACGCCACCGAGATCCCCTGCGACGGCCTCGACAACGACTGCGACACGAACATCCCGTGTCAGCCTTGCTCCCAGGGCACGCCGGTGGAGAGCGGCTCGGTGGGGGTCGGCTTCCACGAGTTCGTCGGTTCGCTCGGCATCGGCGACCAGATCTACGGCCAGAACGGCCTCTACCACTTCGACATCTACCGCTACGTCGCGGGCGCCTCGGGGATCTACACGTTCGACCTCGCCTCGACCGAGTTCAACGCCTACCTGGAGATGTACAACTCCGAGTGCGAGTGGGGCGGCGGCAACGACGACGGCGGCGACGGCACCAACGCTCAGCTGGGGCTGTTCCTGTTCGAAGGCGATATCTTCCACATCGTCGCGACCAGCTCGAACGAGCTCGAAGCCGGCGGCTACGGAATGAGCCTCCTGGTCCTGTAGGCCCGGGGCCTACTCCGCGTCCAGCAGCGTCACCAACTCCTCGGTGATCGTCGCGAGCATCGACGGGTCGAAGCCGGTGTGGAAGCCGGACACGATGCCGTTGCGGTCGAGGATGAACGTCGCGGGGATGCCCACCACGCCGAAGGCATCGGCTGCGCCGGAGGCCGCCATACCCGGGTTGAGGGCGTCGGCGAACTTCCACCACCGCTGCACCGTGCCGATGTCGTCGTCCAGCGACATCGCCAGGAACACGACCTCCTCCTCGGAGAAGGCGCGGGCCAGCGAGTCCATCACCGGCAGCGCCTCGACGCAGGGGGCGCACCACGTGGCCCAGAAGTCGATGACGACGACCTGGCCGCGGAGCGACTCCTTGCTGAACTCGTTGCCGGTCAACGACTCGAAGGTGAAGTCCGGGGACGGCATGCCCATCAGGCGGTGCTCCGCCCGCGACGGAACCGTCGACTGATCGATGTTCGGAGCGCCGGGGCCGCCGATGTCGAGCATCGACTCCAGGTCGAACAGGTCGCCCGCGAGGCCCAGCTCTTCGCGCAGCTGATCGCGCGTCGCCTCCACCAGCGCCTCCAGGCCGCCGGGGACGACGTGGAGCTTCTCGTACAGGTGCGCCGCGAGCGCGCGGACCGCCTCTTCGTCCTCGGTCCCCAGCGCCATGGCGCGAAGCAGGTGCGTGAAGGCCCCGCGGTCGTTGCCGACGGCGTACCGGGCGCGACCGAGGTGGCCCTGCACCGTGCCGTCCGACGTCAGCAGGCTGGCCATGTAGAGGTCGCGGACCGCCTCCTCGTGCCGGTCCAGCTGGTAGAGCACCCAGCCGCGGGTATCCACGTAGGCCCCGATGGACTCGGCGCGGTCGATCTCGTAGTCGCTGAACGTGCCCCCGGGCTCCAGTGAGATGGGCTCGAAGGGCACGCCCAGGAGGAGCTCCAGGGCCTTGTCGATCGCTTCCAGCGCCTCGGGCAGGTCGACCTTGTCCATCGCCGACATGTAGGCCCACTCGTTCAGCACCGAGGCGTCCTCGGGCATCGCCACCATGGCGGCCCGCGCGGCCGCTCGCGAGGCATCGCGGTCCAGCACCTCGGGGTGGCGCAGGGCGAAGGCGAGGTCGCGGTAGTACAGCGAGCGGTACCGGGCGGGGTCCTCCTCGGTGATCTGGGCGCCCAGCTGCTGCAACGCGCGGACCCGGGCCCAGGCATCGCCGGTGGTCTGCTCCTTGATCTCGGTGACCTTCTCCAGCAGCTCGATCTCCTGCTCGGTCAGCTCACCGCCGGGCAGCGCCTCCAGGTACGGGTTGCGCCGCAGGGGCGGGCTCCACTCGGGATCCAGCTCAGCGAGCCGATTCCGCAGCCGCGTCGAGCCCCGCTTCTCCTCCAGGTAGTCGTAGAGCCACTCCAGGCTCTGGAGCACGACCGCGTCGTCGCTGAAGTCCTCTTCGACCTTCTCCAGGGCGATGGCGATGCGGTCCTGATCCTCCGGGGAGGCGCCGGGCATGCCCGCCTTCTGCGGCATCAACATGGCGCAGGCCATCAGACGCCAGGGCGCCTCGTCGATCAGGTCGAGGCAGATCTCGACCGCCTCGTCCCACTTCTTCTCCGACGCCAGGAACGCCAACAGGTCGGCGCGCACGAGGTAGTTGGTGCGGGCGGCGTCCACCGAGGCGCGCAGGTTCTCCTCCACCGCCGGCCGATCGCCCTTGAGGTGGGCCAGATCGGCCGAGACCATGTGAGCGTCGGCCTTGAGGTCCTTGTTGCCCTGCGCGGCAGCAAGGCCACGCTCGATCTCGCGCACGACCTCCTCGCGGCGCATCGACGGGGTGACCACGGTCGCGGCCATCGTCGCGGAGGCGTGCAGCAGCTTGCGTCGGGAATCGTCCGGCGCCTGGGCCAGGTAGTGACGGTACTCGGCCTCGATCAGGCGGCCGTTGCGCCGGCTGAGAACGGCGAGCTCCTGGTAGAGGCGGTGCGCGGAGATCGAGTCCGGATGCGTGCGCACCAGCTCTTGCGCCGACTCCACCGCCTGGACGAGATCCCCCCGATCCCGCAGGTGCATGATCTCGACCAGCTTGTAGTCGATGTCGGCCGCCAATCGGGCCTTCTTGCCGCGCGGCTTGGCGTCGGCCAAGGCCGGCACCAGGAGCAGGGCGGCCAGCAGCATCAACGCTGCTCGGGTCACGTGGGGCATCTCATTCCTTCCATCCGGGTCTCGTAGTCTAGGTCCTGCCGGTCAGCCGATCGATGAAGTCCCCCACGGCGCCTTCGACGCCCTCGCGATCCACCTGCAGCGTACGCACGTGATCCGCGTCGGGGACGTGCAACGAGCTCCAGGCGTCGGACCGGCTCCGCAGGCTCCGGTACCAGACCCTCGACCACGCCGGCCGAATGACCTCGTCCCGACCGGCCGAGATCCACAGCAGCGGCGTCGACCGCAGCGCCGCGAGGCTCGACCAGAGCGCGCCCAGGTACCGAACCGGTTCGGTGCCGGGGATGATCCTCATCGCCAACACCGCACGGGTCAGCCGATTCCGGGACCCCACCGCGCCGAGCATGTTCCCCGAAAGCCCCCACGCGGCCGTGCCCATCTCCGGAGCGGGACCGCAGTCGGTGATGACGCCGGCCAGATCCGCGCGCCACGCCACCGACATCAACAGCGCCGCCGCGCCCTGGCTCTGGCCGAACGCAAGGATGCGGCCGGCCCCTCGACGGCGAACCTCGTCGCAGGCAGCCTCGGCATCGGCGGCGCGCTTCACGAACGAGCCGCGCCCCTCGGGCGACGGACCGGAGGCGGCGTGTCCGCGAGCATCGAAGGACAGCGTGGGAACCCCCAGCCGGTGGAACAGCTCGATCCACGGCAGCACGGTCGCCTTCTGGCCCCCGTAGTGGTGGTGCAGCACCGCCATCAGGTCCCCCCGATCGGGCGCGTCCTCGGCTGCCGGCACGAACCAGGCGGCCAGATCGACGCCGTCGTGGGTGGTGATGGTGAGCTCCTCGTAGGGGAGCTTCATGCGTCGGCCGGGCGTGATCCGACGGGCCGTGCGCGAACGCTTCAGCGTCTTGCGAATCGCGGCGCTGCCGTCGTCCCAGGAGGTCCCCAGCGGACCGACCATCCAGGCGCGCGCGGCGATGGGATCACCCCGGAACGGCACGGTCCCAGTCCTCGCCCGGCCAGATCCCGCAGGCCGGCTCCGCCATGCCGCCCATCCAGAGGCTTCGGCCCATGCCCCGGGTGTGGAAGGCGTAGCCGGGCTCGCCGTCGGGCCCCACCGCGATGACCCCGGCCATGCCGGAGCCGAAGTGGGACTCCAGCAGCCCGATCGCGGCGGCGCACGCCTCGGTCGCGCCCTTGCCGGCGCGCATCTGATCGACGACTTCACGACAGAGAAGGGTCCGAAGAATGGTCTCACCGGTTCCGGTGGCGCACGCCGAGCCCTGCCCGTCGACCGACCAGAGCCCCGCCCCGATCATCGGCGAGTCGCCCACCCGGCCGGGCATCTTCATCCAGATCCCGCCCGTGGTCAGGGCCGAGGCGAGCCGCCCCCGGTCGTCCATCGCGACCGCGCCCACGGTGTCGGCCTGCCCCACGGGACCGTCGCTGTCCTTGTCGCTGCTGGCGTCCCCGAGCACGCCGCCGAGGGCCGCCAGTTGATCTGCCAACGAACCCGTCGACTCGCTCATCAAGGCCTTGCGGCGTTCCCACTCGGCGATGCGCGGAGCGGAGGGAAAGTCGGGACGCAGGGGTACGCTGATGCTGGCCCCGAAGGCTTCGGCGCCGCGGCCCACGAGCATGCAGTGGGGGGTGTCGTCCAGCACGTGGCGGGCGAGCACGACGGGGTTGGCGACGCCCTCGACGGCGGCCACTGCGCCGTAGTCCTGCTCGGTCCCGTCCATGACGGCGGCGTCCATCTCGATGCGTCCGTCGGCGGTCAGACCGGAGCCGAGGCCGGCGTTGAAGACCCCGCTGTCCTCCATCACGACGTTCACGGTCACGACCGCGTCCACCGCCGAACCGCCGCCGTCCAGGATCGCCGCCCCCGCCACGGCCGCCTCGCGCAGCGCCGCTCGGTACATGCGCTCGCGCGGGTCGTCCATGCTCTTCATCGAGCCGGCGCCGCCGTGAAGCATGAGGGTGGGTCGCATCCGCGGGACCGTAGCAGGACTGTTCCGCGCGCGTGTGCGGGGGTAGGTTGGCGCCGATGCGACGCCTGTCCCTGATCCTTCTCGCCGCCTTCCTGACGGCCTGCCCCACCGAAGAGCCGCCTCCCGTGCAGGAGGAGGATCCGACCCCCGAGCCGTTCGACACGTCGGGGTACGAGGTCATCAGCTACGAGCTGACGGAGAAGGACGGCGAGGCCTACAAGGGCACCGACGACGCCGAGAACGCGTGGAGCGCCGTGCGCTACCACCTCGACACCCCGATGCGCATCGTGGCCATCGGCGCGATGTTCAACGTGCGCGGCGACGACGACAAGCCCGCCCACCTCGCCCTGTGGCCCGACCAGGGGCACAACTTCATCAACTGGGACCGCGCCAACCCGTTGGCCGAGTGGGAGCTCGACCTGACCAAGGACGAGCACGACGAGGTCTGGCAGGTGCTCCCCCTGGACGAGCCCGTCGACATCGCGTGGCCGCAGCTGGTCTGGCTGGGGCACCACTACCAGGGGGAGATCGGCCAGCCGGTGCTCGCCGCCGACTCCGACGTCAGCCCGGACCCCTACCTGCTGGCCCACGCGGGCGAGAACGACCAGTACCCGCCGCACGTGGTCGCGCTGCCGGACCGTCCCGACGACGCCATCGGCGCCGAGGCCTTCGCCTGGGGCGACGGCGACCTCCAGGTCAAGCTCTACGTCGAGCGCTACAACGTCACCGGCGACGACGAGAAGTGGTTCGCGGACCGCACCGACACCGAGGACCAGCCCACCGGCGTCGGCCTCGCGGGCTCCGGCAGCGTCAGCTTCGGCGACTGCAACGACGACGGCTGGATCGACGTGTTCGACGGCCGCCTCCGCGTCAACAACGGCGACGGCACCTTCACGGACGCGCACGACGCCTCGGGCATCACGCACGGCGGCAACGCCATGTGGGGCGACTTCGACAACGACGGCGACCTCGACGTCTTCATGGGCCGCTGGGACGACAAGCTCTACGCCAACAACGGCGACTGCACGTTCGTCGACGTCACCGAGCTGTCCGGCATCGACGACACCCAGAGCTACACCACCGGCGACGGCACCGCGGATCAGCACACCCCGACGGTCGCCACCGCCTGGGTCGACGTCGACGGCGACGGCCTGCTGGACCTGTACCACTCCAACTTCGGGGACTTCGGCACCGCCGACTGGGCCCTGGACTTCCTGTGGCACAACCAGGGCGACGGCACCTTCGTGGACGTCACCGACTCGGCCGGCATGCGCCAGCCGCAAGGCACCGGCAAGGCGGCCCGCACGGTCGGCCCCGCGGACTGGGACAACGACGGCGACATGGACATCTACGTCGGCAACTACCGACTGCACCGCAACTTCGGCTACAGCAACGACAGCACCCCCGGGGAGCCCGACTTCACCGAGGTGGCCGACGGGACGGTGCTCGAAGGCACCGAGGTGGAGGCCGGATCGCTGCAGTACTACTACGGCCACACCATCGGCATGACCTGGGGCGACGTGGACAACGACGGCGACCTGGACGCCTTCATCGGCAACCTGGCGCACCCGCGCTTCATCGAGTGGAGCGACTGGTCGATGTTCCTGCGCAACGAGCTGACCGAGACCGGGAGCGCGGACTTCACCGACGTGCGCGAAGAGTCCGGAATGCTGTACCAGGAGACCGACAGCAGCCCGATGCTGTTCGACTACGACAACGACGGCTTCCTCGACCTCTTCTACACAACGGTCTACCCGTCCCGGCCGAGCTACCTGTACCGGAACAACCAGGACTGGACGTTCACGATGGTGAGCTACGAAGCCCACACGTGGATCTACGGCGGCTGGGGCGTCAGCTACGCGGACGTCGACAACGACGGCGACCAGGAGATCTACGGCGGACGGTTCTTCGACAACCGCGGCGTCGACGGGAACAACTGGGTCAAGGTGAAGGCCGTCGGCAGCGGCACGGGCTTCACCAACACCAGCGGCATCGGCACCCGCGTGACCGTCGAGGTCGAGGACCGCACGATCATGCGCGAGGTCCGGGCCGGCATCGGCGTCGGCTGCCAGCAGCCGTTGGAGCAGCACATCGGTCTGGGCCAGGCCGAAATCGCGACCGTCACCGTCTCGTTCCCGGTCACCGGCGAGACCGTCGAGATCACCGACGTCGCCGCCGGCGAGCGGCTGGTCGTCTACGAGGACGGCACGGTCCTGTCTCGTTGAGCGCGGTCCACCTCAGCCGCTGCGACGCCTACGAGCGCGCCGCGGTCGAAGCCTCGATCGACGCCGTCTGGACCGCGGACATCGCCCGCGGGAGCCGGGTGCTGGTCAAGCCCAACTTCCTCAAGGCGGCCCCCGCCGAGCGCTCGATCGGTCCCCACCCGGAGGTGGTGCGCGCGGTCTGCCTGAAGCTCCTGGAGGCGGGCGCCGAGGTCACGATCGCCGACTCCCCCGCCTTCGGCACGGCCCGGGGCGTGGCGAAGGCCAACGGGGTGATCACCGTCGCCGACGAGTTGGGAATCCGCGTCCACGGCTTCTCCCCGATCCCCCGCTACATCAAGACCGGCACACCCACGAACCTGACCCTGCAGCTGGCCCGCGACGTCCTGGACGCCGACGCCGTCATCAACCTGTGCAAGCTCAAGAGCCACCAACAGCTGGGCCTGACCCTGGCGGTCAAGAACCTGTTCGGCTGCATCGTGGGCAAGCGCAAGCCGGCCTGGCACCTGCGGCTGGGGGACCGGGACAACCTCTTCGGCGAGATGCTGGTGGAGGTCTACCGCCACGTCGCCCCGGTGCTGAACGTGTGCGACGGCGTGATCGCGATGGAGGGCAACGGCCCCAGCGAAGGCGATCCCCGCCCCGTCAGGGTGATCGCGGCGGCCGCCGATGCCGTCGCGTTGGACGTCGTCCTGGCCACCCTGGTCGGCTTCGACGCGGAGCTTCTGCGCACCACCCGCGCGGCCCGCACCCTCGGCGTGGGCACCCCCGATCTGGCCGACATCGACGTGATCGGAGCCGCCCTGGAGGACTGGGACATCCGAGACTGGAAGCGCGCCGACGGCATGCCGATCTTCTTCGACCCGGTGCGTGTCGGGAAGTCGACCGCCCGCCAGGCCCGGTACGTACTCGGCCTCCGAACGAGGTGACGTGAAGCTCCCCTGGCGCGGCCACAAGCTTCGAGACACGCGGATCCTGGCCACGGTCTGCGGGCTGTTCTTCGGCGCGCCGATCTGGATCGGCCTCGCCATCTGGACCTTCTTCAACGTCATCGGCCCCGACAACAAGGCGCGGGGCCTGGCGTGGGGGGGCACCGAGTCGGTGATGATCGTCGCCGGGATCGCGGCGATGTTCGGCCTGCCGCTGAGCGTGTGGTGGCGCGCCCGCAAGCACGAGAACCGGACCGCCGCCGTCACCGAGTCCTTCAAGGGGCTCGGCCTGCCGCTCCGCCTGGAGGCGGGTCCCGCGAGCAGGCGGGGTCGGGACGTGTTCGCCATCGAGGCCGAGTCCAAGAAGGTCCCCGACCGATTGGCGCTGCGCCGCCAGGGGCTCATCGGCTTCGACATCAAGACCGGGGATGCCGACTTCGACTCGACGTTCTACATCGCCGGCGACGAGCAGCGGGCGCTCGCGGTCCTGGATTCGCAGGCCCGGCGCCTCGTCCTGGCGCTCCTGGAGGACTACCGCGCGGAAGCTCCTGGAGGGCCCCGACGTGCGCGCCGTGCTGACCGTAGCGAGCGCGCTGGGGCTGGAGGAGGAGGAGGCCGCCCTGCGTGCCCGAGCAGCGGGGGCCCGGGACCAGCTTGGCCTCGCGCCGGAAGCGGGGGGTGAGCTCAGCGTCGCAGGGTCGGCGGCAGGAGCGCTCAGTCGGGCGAAGGAGCCGCAGAAGGGGTAAGGACCACGGATTGACACTGCAACTTTCGCTTCTATATTGCTGGTCGGATCAGGAGGCATCTCATGGAAACCATCGCTCTCACCGCCAAGGCCGTCGACGCGGTCAAGCTCGCCATCTCCGAAGAGGGCCTCGAAGGCCACGGTCTTCGGGTCGCCGTCGTGGGTGGCGGTTGCTCCGGCTACAGCTACGCGCTCGACTTCGCCGACCTTGGCGAGGACATCGACGAGGAAGACCTCGCCCTCGATTTCGACGGCCTCCCCGTCTACATCGACCCGCACAGCGCCCAGCTACTCGGCACCACCGAGATCGACTACGTCGAGACGCTGCAGAAGAAGGGGTTCGTGTTCAACAACCCCAACGCGACCACGACGTGCGGTTGCGGCTCCAGCTTCTCCTAGACCTCTCCCTTTGATTCGTAAGCTCGCCAAGAAGGGCCTGAAGGCCGCCAAAGCGGTCGCCGGCGCCGGTCGTGGATTCGTCCGCGGTCAGGAAGGCGTGGGCTACGGCGTCGGCGAATACGAGGACATCGAGCGCCTCCGCGCCGAGGCCCGAGCCCAGGACGAGGCCGAGGGCAACACCACGGACGAGGGCGACCTCGCCGCCATCGAAGACGGCACCCCCGAGATCAGCGCCGAAGACCTGCGCGTCATGCTCGAGATCGAGGAGGGCGAGGACCTCCCCATCCTCGTGGACGTGCGCGAGGACACCGAGTGGTCCGGTGGGCACCTGCCGGGCGCGGTGCACTACCGCCTCGGGGCCCTCGAGGACCACGCCGCCGACATCGACCGCAACCGCATCGTGGTCACGTACTGCCACTCCGGCATGCGTTCCATCGACGGCAGCTACGTGCTCAAGCGCGCCGGCTTCCCCCGGGTCATGAGCCTCGCCGGCGGCATCGTCGCCTGGCAGGAAGCAGGGAACGAAGTCGTCACCGACTAGCGAATTGACACTGGCCTGAACCGAGGCAAGGATCCGCTCCCTTCAATCACGAGGAGTGAGCGTTTTCATGCTGAACAAGGTCATCGATTCCCTTCGCAACACCACCCCGGCCGCCACGGCAGAGGCCCACTGCGACGGCCCCTGCGGCGTCTACGATCCGTCGTCCGCGCGCATCGCCGCCGAGGCGTCCCTGTCGATGACCAAGAAGATCCTCGCGCTGACGCCGCCCTCGGGTGACGACAGCGTCGCGTGGGCCAACTACCTCAACAAGCTTGGTCGCTACGTCGCGATCAAGGAGGAGCAGACGCACCTCGCCAAGGAGGAGCTGCTGGTGCTCTGGACGGACTACTTCAAGCCGGTCCACCTCGAGCAGCACCCGGACCTGCACACGCTGTTCTGGACCGCCGCGAAGGCCTGCTCCGCGGTCAAGGTCGAGGTCAGCCTCCAGCACGCCACCGAGCTGATGGAGATCGTCGAGAAGATCCACAACATCTTCTGGGCCACCAAGGACCGCGACGTCGCTTGGTACACCGCCTCGTAGAGACGGTTCTCTGGGCCTTCGGGCGCAGAACCCGGGTCGTCGTTCAGGGTTCCTCGATGGAGCCGACCCTGACCGACGGCGACGAGGTCCTCGTCCGTCCCGGGCCCGCCACGGCGGGTGACATCGTCCACGTCCGGCATCCGTTCCGCGCCGACATCACGCTCATCAAGCGGCTGACGTCGACGGACGGGGGGCTGACCGTGGCCGGCGACAACCCCGCTGGCAGCTCCGATTCCCGCACGCTCGGCGTGCTCCCCGCCGACCACCTCATCGGCCGCGTCACGAGCGTGCTCCCATGACCGAAGAGAGCGTCTACGTCCTCCTCACGACCGCGATCGGCATCGCGTTCGTGCACACGCTCATCGGGGTCGATCACAGCCTCCCGTTCGTCGTGCTCGCCAAGGCCCAGCGGTGGTCGATGCGCAAGCTCATGGGCGTGGTCGCGCTGTGCGGGGTGGGTCACGTGCTCGGCTCGATCGTGCTCGGCGGGGTCGGCATCTCGCTGGGCGTCGCCATCGACCGACTGGAGTGGATCGAGGGCACCCGCGGGGACGTGGCCGCCTGGCTGCTGATCGGCTTCGGCCTCGTCTACTTCGCCTGGGGCGTGGTGCGGCGCGTGCGGGGCAAGGAGCACAGCCACTGGCACAAGCACCTGGACGGGCTCGAGCACGACCACCACCACCACCACAACAACGAGCACATGCACGCCCACGTGGAGCACAAGGTGAACCGGCGGTTGGTGACCACCTGGACGCTGTTCATCATCTTCGCGTTCGGCCCCTGCGAGGCGCTCATCCCCCTGCTCATGGCGCCCGCCTGGGCCCACAGTTGGGGGCTCGTGGTCGCGGTCGCGGCGCTGTTCGGCGTCGTCACGATCGGCACGATGATGGGGGTCGTCGCGCTGGCCTACCGCGGCATCAACAGCCGCCTGTTCGCGAAGCTCGAACTCGAGAAGTGGGCCGACGCCCTCGCCGGCCTCGCCATCGCGGGCAGCGGGGGAGCCATCAAGCTCCTGGGGATCTAGCCCCTCAGCCGCCGGCGGAAGCCGCGATGAGGAAGACAGCCAGGCCGATCGGGTAGATGAGACCGGCGTTGGCCATGTTGCTGCTGGCGAGGTTGTCCAGCGTCTCCTGGGTGTCCTCAAGCAGGTCCGCCGTGCCCTCTTCCTGGGCTGCGCTGTAGACCGCGAAGAAGGTCACCATCTCCGGCAGCGAGGTGCAGAACCCGAGGATCCAGCCGGCGATGGCGGGGTGGATGCCCATGGCGTTGACGACGTCCTCGGTGGCCCACCCCAGGAAGACGCCCACGACGGCCACCGCGACCAGGGCGGTGAAGACGAGGATGAGGCCTAGGCGCACGCTGCCGACGGTCTTGCTCGCGGGCTCCTCGGAGCTGCGGTTCATGCGCTTGTCGACGATGCGGTACAGGAAGAAGAAGCCCAGCAGCACGGGCACCACCACCCAGTGGGTGTCCAGCTCCAGCTTCATGAGCGCGAGGGGCACCACGACGGCGACGACGCTGAAGCCGATCTCGTCCAGGAACCGGCGGTGCATCAGCTCGTGCAGCTGCCGGTAGTACGTCATCGCGACCAACATCAGCGTGGTGTTGATGATGTTGGAGGCGGCGATGTTCCACAGGCCCGCCTCCCAGACGCCGGAGAGTCCGGCGGCCACGAGCACGACCAGCTCGGGAGCGGAGGTGGCGAGACCGGTCGCCTGGCCGCGGGTCTTGGCGGACCAGTTCAGTGCGCCGGCGAGCTGGTCCAGCCCCTTGATGAGGCCGTAGCGCACCAGGGCGATGATCACGCCCGCGCAGACCAGCATCACAACGACCGACATCAACGCCTCCAAACGCAGAAACCCCGGCCGAAGCCAGGGTTTCGTGCTCGAACTCTACAGAGGGGAACGGCTAGTAGGTGAAGCCGTGATCCTTCGCCGCCTGGGCGAGGCCCTTCTTGCTGATCGTGCGAAGCGCGCGGGTGCTGACGCGGAGACGCACCCAGCGGCCGCCCTCCTCGTCCCACACGCGCTTGCTCTGCACGTTGGGCAACTGCCAGTGACGGGTCTTGCGATGGGAGTGGGAAACACGGTTCCCGGCCATCGGCTTCTTGCCGGTAAAGCTGCACTTAGCCATGAGACTTCTCCTGAAGAGACGGCAACGCCGTCTACTTCATCTTGGATTCCTTGAACCAGACGTGCTTACGCACCTTCGGGTCGTACTTCTTGAGGCGAAGCTTCCCCGACATCGTCTTCTTGTTCTTGGTCGTCGTGTAGAAGTACCCAGTACCCTCTTCCGACACCATCTTGATCTTCTCGCGCATGCCGCCTCCTTGGGGATGGTCTGAGCGGTGGCGGAAACTAAGGGGACGGCCTCCCCAAGTCAAGCGCTCAAAACTCAAAACTCAGTGGCTGGGGTGAAGCCTCGTCATACCTATTCTTCGTGGTTGACGGATCGCCCCTGACCGTCTGGCGAATCGACGGCGGTGGACCCTCGGTACAGGTTCGCTACGTTGGGGGGGTCGCGATCCAACCGGAGAGCTGCGCCACCAGCCCATCGGCGGGCTGTGCGTTCCTGGAGGAGGCGTGATGGCCCCGCGAGCTGCGATTGCATTGGCTCTTGTCTTGGCGGCCGGGTGCATCCCGACCGACGACGACGACAGCGTCGCGACCATCGACGACGACGACGACGTTGCCCCGGACGATGACGATGACGATTCCGACGACGACGACGACAGCGCCGGTGACGACGACGACAGTGGGAGCACGGACGACGACGACAGCAGCTCCGGCTGCGCCGACGCCGACGGAGACGGATACAACGACCCCGCCTGCGGTGGTGACGACTGCGACGAGAGCAACCCCGACGTCCATCCTGGTGCAGTCGAAGTGTGCGCAAACGGAATCGACGATGACTACGACGGCGCCTGCGTGGGGTGCGGCCTGTGCGGCGAGCATCCGTTGGCCAGGGCAGACGCCAAGCTTCTTCCGGGGCCGGGGGTTGGGACAGGGAGATCGCTGGCAGCGGCCGGCGACGTGGACGATGACGGATACGACGACATCATCACGGGCGGTGGAGTGACCTTCTACCTAATGAACGGGCCTCTTTACGGCACAGTCGATCAGGGAGTCACCGCGTCCGCGATCGTGTCCGGCGATCCGGAGGCCCCGTCCGTAGAGTGGAACATGACGACCACCGTCGGGGCGGGCGATCTGAACGGCGATGGGGAGATGGACTTTGTGGCGGGCGGCAACTGTCCGACGGGGAGCGCGGTGATTTACGGACCGGTCTTGGGCGAAGTCGATCTCGCCGCCCAGGTCGTCGTTGGCTACCCAGTGTCTCCCACCAGCCAGTCCTGTGTGGCCATCTCGCCCGGGCGATGTTAATGGCGACGGGCTCGACGACCTGCTCACAGGACAGTCCAACCACGAGGCCTATCTCTACCTGGGACCGGTCTCCACCAGCCTGGACGGCAGCGGGTGGAGCACTCGATTCGTTGATGGGGCTGCGAGCATCGTGGCCGGCAGCCCCGTTGCGGGGAAGGGCGACATCAACGGCGACGGCTACCCAGACGTCGCTGTGGGTGATACGGGCTCCTTCACCGGGCCGGGATCGGTGAGTCTCTTCTTGAGTCCGGTGTTTGGCGAGCACAGCATCGACGATGCGGACGCAACACTGCTGGGTACCGAATGCTGGGTCTGTTGCGACGGATTCGGCAAGTACATCTACTCGGACGCTGACTTCGGCCACGCTATCGAACTGGCCGACGTCAACAACGACGGCTTCGCCGACGCCATCGTCGGCGCTCCGGGAACAGGCGTCGAGGGAGCCGGAGGAGAGTGCGTTACGACCGCAGGCGGGGTGGTCTACATCTTCTTCGGGCCGCTGAGCGGCACTCTCAGCGCGACCGAGGCGGATGTCGCGATTGGCGCGCTCGGCCTTGGAGATTCCCTGGGTTCTGCGGTGGCGGCGGCCGGAGACGTCAACGCCGACGGATTCACCGACCTCATCGTGGGCGGTGCGAACGTCGGAACCGAAGGCGCTGCCTACCTCCTGTACGGGCCAATCGATGGACCGGTCGACCTAGCTCGTAGCCGCAGCGCCCCGACCGACCTGTTCAACGCACCCATCCCGCGCCCTCAGGGCCTGCAGGCGCGCAGCATCTGAGGTTTTTCCACGGAGCTACAGGGCAAAAGCAGAAGCAAAGCCTCAGAGACACGCAGCGGGCGAGTAGTCGATCTCGATGACGTCGCCCTCGTCGGGCACGCTCGATGACTGGAATACGACCGCGTTGATCGAAAGGTCGTAGTTCCAACCCGTCGCGATCAGGCTCCCATTTCGACGCACCTCGATCGACTCGGGACTCGGCTCGATCGACAGGCTGAAGGTCGTGGACGGGACGACATTGAACATGCCGCCCAGGCTCAGCGCCCAGCTGCCGTCGCAGATGGACACGCTCAACCCATCGGCGATGTTCGAGGCGCTGACGTAGTCGGAGCCCGACGCGGCGTAGCCGCCCGCTCCCGCGCATCCCGTCATCCCCCCCGTCACGTTGGAGACGCGGACCCTCGTGGGGTCGCTCTTGAGGCCCTGGAGGTACGAGACGTAGTTCGCTGGAGACCACCCCATCGCGCTGCTGCTCATGTCCTGCTCATCGGAGACGAGGAGGATCTCCAGCGCCGCGTCGTGGCGAAGGAAGCCGCCGTTCACGCCGACGTCGTTGATGGACGCCTCGAGCGCCAACCAGGCGGCGTGCCCGCCCTGGCTCACATCGGAGCCGGAGGTGCCGACGTTGACGTTGGCGGAGAGCGTGCCCCCCGGGTCGGGGGTCGAGGGCACGACGATCGGGGTCGTCCCCTGGAACTGTCCGGCATCGGCCGCGTCCATCGTGGTGACCGCCAGTTGGTAGTCCAGATCGCGCGGCCCCAGGAGGCTGAACCAGGTGGCGAAGTTGAGCGCCAACGGGGTTTCCTCCTCCACCATCGAGCTGCTGGAGTCGATGACGATGAGGTAGTCGACGGCGTCCGGAGCGGGCTGGGTGAAGCTGTCGGTCTCGACCAGCGCGGGCAGGGCCATGCCGTCCTGCGTGGCCGTGGCGAGCCCGTCGGCGCGGTTGGCGGCGTCGCTCCAGACCCGAAGCTCGCCGCGCGCCGCGAGCGTGTTGGCGGGGTCGAACGTCACGGTCACGGGGACCGAGTCGCCGGCGTTGAGGGTCACAGCTTCACCCCAGAGTCCATCCGCTTCCAGGCCGGTGCCGACGAGGACGGCGTACTCCATCGCGTCGATCGTCAGCGGCAGCCGGCCCGCGTTCGCGATGATCACCTCGGCCGCCTCCACGCAGCCGACGTGCGGGGTGCCGAAGTCGTGCTCCGCGGGCTCGATCTCGATCATCGGGGCCAGCGCCTGGGCGCTCGCGGGCACCAGCAGCACCTGCTCCTCGAGGTCGTTGCTGTGCACGACGACGTCGCCCTCAAGCGCTTCGTCGACCGTCGCGGTGGCGGCGATGAGGACCTCCGTGGAGGCCTCCGGGCCGAGGATGCGGGGGAAGTCCGTGTCCAGCACCTCGAACGCGTCCGGGCCGTCGATGCCGACGTCCTCCAGCCACAGGGCATCGAGCCCCGGGTTGGTCACGGTCAAGGTCAGCGTGGCCGTCTCCGGCGCCTCCAGGGCCCCGAAGTCCAACGCCGAGGGGTTGACCTCCAGGATCGCGTAGGTCTGCGGAGGCGGCGCCTCAGGCGCCTCGGTCTCGGCGGCACAGGCGCTCAGCAGCACCATCGCGAACAGGATTCGAGTCTTCATCGGTCCCTCCCGGGGGGATTGTCCCCCGGGGCCTGCCCGATCAGCCCATGCAGCCTTGGACCCGACGGCGACCGCTCAATTGCAGTCGTAGTCGTAGTCGTAGATGTTCATCCAGCCGTCGCCCTCGTCCACCTAGCGAAGCGTCTGGCGCCACTGGCTGTCGTACTCGCGCATCTCCTGCTGCTCCCACGAGCCGTCGGCGCCCTCGTCGTAGCGGTACAGGTTCCAATACTCGGGGTTGGCGAAGTTCCACGTCAGGGTGGCGACCGGCGTGCCGGTGTCGTCCTCGTACTCGATGCTCTCGGTGTTGCCCGCGGAGTTGACCTCGACGTCACCGATGAAGTCGATGCTGCCGTCGTCGTTGGCGTCCAGTTCGATGCGGGTAGGTCGTGAGGGAGTCCGCGGAGGGGTCGTTGTCCGACTCGATCCGCTGGCTCAGCATGTGGTTGCCTGGCCCCCGCGTGGCGGTGTTGGTCCAGTCCACCGACCCGCTGTCGTCCGTGTCGTACTCGACGGATACCCAGTAGCCGTCGGCGTTGTACTCCTCGAACCCGAAGGCGTCGGCGCTTCCGTCACCCTCGAAGTCGATCTCGATGTCGGCCGTGCAGTCGGCGTACTGGGTGTCTGGATAGGCCGGCCAGGAGGGGTCGGCGGTGGCGTCGGCGGCGTCGGCGTCCGTTGCGTCATCGTCGTCGTCGTCGGGGGCCGAGTCGTCGTCGTCGTCGTCGTCGTCGTCACCGCCGCCGCGACGGACGGGCGTGCAGGCGGTCAAGTACAGACCGAGGACGTACAGAAGGGCCAGGAGCAGGCTGAGGCGTCGCATGGGCCGAGTATGCGCACGGCCGCGACCGAACTCCTAGGGCGAACAGTCGAGCATCAGTTGGTACCAACCCGCGTCCCCGGCGAACCCGTCGACCACGACGGTGTACTCGCGCCCACCCTGCACCTCGACCACGAGGTTGTTGAACCCGCGCGCGATCGCGTTGCCGGCCTGGCAGAGCCCGCCGGTCTCATCCAACAGGATGATGTCGAGGTTGTACGTGGCCGGATCGGGATCGACGAAGAAGAACTCCACCTCGCCCGAGCTGGGCGCCAGGAAGCGGTAGCCGACCTCGTTGCCCTCGTAGTTGCCGACGATGTCGGGGTAGCCGTTGAGCACGTCGCTGGTCTCGTCGCCGTGGGACGTGTTGCCCTCGACGGACCGGCCGCACTCGATCATCCCCGCCACGAAGCAGCTGGAGGCGACCGTGTCGGAGACGTTGAGGGTGATGCTTCCGGTGGCGAGCAGGTCCCCCTCGGTCGTGTACGCCGAGACCGTCAGCACGCGGTCGATGCCCTCGGTGGTGAACGTGTAGGTCAGGTCGTAGTCGGGGCCGTCGACGTCGGAGGAACCGGTGACGTCGTCGGTGAGCAGCCAGCCGTCGACCTGGAACGTCATGAAGCCGACGTCCTCCAGGTCGGTGGAGGCGCCGAACCGCCACGTCATGCCGCCGAGGTGCGTGGCCGACGGGGTCAGGTCGCCCGTGTCCTGCACGTCGACGCGGATCTTGTGGTTCGCCAACACCGTGCCCCACTCGCTGACGCTCCGAGCTTCCAGGTTCCGCAGGCCGTGGGTGTAGATGTCGGTGACCGTCACGGAGGGGTTCGATTCGTCCGCGCCGAGCAGGTAGGCGTCACTCCAGAACTCGGTGCGCACGCCGCCGCCGGTGCGCCGCGCCCGCATCAGCAGGGGGTCGCCGACGATGGCGCCGTCGGTCGGCTGCAGGAAGGTGACGGTGGGGACGGGGCTGCCGCCGGGGCCTGGATCGCTGCCGCTATCGTCGGAGCCGGGGTCCGACTCGGACTCAGGATCGGGCTCGGGCGTGGAGGAGCCGGAGACCCCGGTGAGCTCGTGGTACCAGAGCGGCAGGTAGGTCGAGCCGTTCGACGTCGCCACGGCCTGCTCGAAGGCGCTGCGGCCGTAGCGGATGCCCTTGCCGACGGACGCGTTCCAGCCGTACGGGTAGCCGCCCTTCCACGTCTGGGCCCACTTCCCCGCGGGGTCGTTGGCGGTGTAGCTGGCGCCGTCGTAGCCGGTGGCGACGAGCACATGGCCGTAGCCCGTCATGTAGCCGTGCACGATCGTCGGCTTGCCCGCGTTCAGGAGCGACCGGAGCCCGTCCACCGAACCGGACGTGTTCGGGGTCAGCCGCGCCTCCAGGCCCGCCTCGCCCGCGAGCGTGTTGAAGACCTGGGCCAGGCCCGCGGGGCTCTGGGCGAGGTCCTTGCCGAACCGGGCGGTGATGTCGTCCGGGGTGCCCGACCAGCCGGCGTAGTTCAGGACCATCGCGATCGACGTGTTCTGGCAGGTGGCGGTGGGGCTGAGGCTGTTGGCGTACTGGTAGTGGTACGGCACCGAGACGGCCGACCGGGCCTCGTCGTCGCTGGGCGGCGGGGGCGCGTCCGGCGAGGAGCCGGTCAGGCCCGTGGCGCAGTCCTCACCGCCGGCAGCGAAGCAGGCAGTCATCAGGGCGAAGCCGCCGCTGGGGAAGCCTTCACCGACGTCCGCGTGCAGCGCTTCGATGGGCAGATCGTGCCGCCACATCAGGTACGCGCTCAGGCGCGAGGCGCCCTCCAGCAGCTGGGGCGTCCACGACACGTGGGAGTCCGGCAGCGCCGCCAGCTGCACGGTGATCGCGCCCGCGTTGCCCTGATCGCGACCCTCCCAGGCCAGCTGCGTGACGGCTCCGTCGGCGCGGCGGACGAGGTAGTGGGCGGGCGTCACGTCGGCGCTGCGCTGCTCGGCCACGGCGCGGGCCCAGGAGCCGGGGCCGGAGACCACCACGATCGCGTCGATGCCAGCGTCGCGCGGGGTCCCGGCGATGCCCTCGATGCCGGCGATGGCAGGCGGATACTCGGACTCGAAGGTCTCGCTCGAGGGCGCCTCGTCCAGCTCCCACGCCTCCAAGCCGTCGATGGTGCGGGGGGCGATGACGACGACGTCAGCCTCGGGCAGGTCGGCGGCGGCGACGGTGAAGGCGACCGTGCCGCGCTGGAGCACGGCGAACACCTCGGCGGCGTAGGCGTCGGCCAACCAGGGCTCGTCCACCCCGGCGAAGGCGGCGACGACCGGCAGCCACTCCGCGGACGCGATGTCGTCGTCCAGGTCAGCTCCCTCCAGGAGCTCCAGAGCTGCCAGCCGCGCCGCCCCTGCCGCCAGGTGCGCCGCGCGATCGCTCGCGATCAGCGCCTCGGGCAGACCGCTGACCGCATGCCCTTCGGCCAGCCGTTCGTCGTCCGGCAGCAGCCACCGCACCTCGGCGGCGAAGCCAGACTCGGTCCACGCCAACGCGCGCAGGAGATCGGCCGGCACGCCGATCTCCTGCGCGGTCGCGTCGAACAACTCATCCGCCGGCAAACCGGCGAGCGAGTCGACCCACGCGGTCGTCACGGGCACTTCGGGAAGGGAGGCAGATGAGTCGGCGGACCAATCGATCAGCTCGGGATCTGAGTCGAGAACCCCGTAGCAACCGCCCAGCAGGGTGATGAAGAGGACGATGATCGAAAGCTCCGAGGTCCGTCTCATGTCTGTCTCCTGCTCGCCGTGCCCAGCGAACATCGACACGCTAGGAGGAGCCCTGTCACAGGGAGGACACAACCGAACCGCTTGTGACCCCGGCGTTACCGAACGCTCGTTATTCCATCGCCATGCGTTGGTTCCTTCTCGTTCTTGCCGCCGGCCTCCTCGGCTGTCCCACCTCCCCTGAACCTCAGCCCGAGCCCGACCCGTTCGACGCCGTCGCCACCCTGGCGGCCTACCTGACGGGCGAGTTCGACAGCTCCCAGCAGGCCCTCGAAGACCCCCGGTACTTCGAGATCCAGCTGATCACCTGCCCGGTGGACGCCCCCGAGTTGGGCAGCACGGTGCTGTACATCGAGCAGGCGTCCATGGACACGCCGCAGCAGCCCTACCGCCAGCGGCTGTACGTCATCACCGGCGACGACGATCCCCACGTCGCCCACACCGAGGTCTTCGCCCTCGCCAACCCGACGGCCGCGGTCGGCCTGTGCGACGAGTCGGGGACCGAGACCTTCGACGAGGGCGACGTCGTGCTCCGTGAAGGCTGCGGCGTGCACGTCACGTGGAACGACGACGACGCCACCTTCGTCGGCGGGACCGACGGGACGGCCTGCTCCAGCAGCCTCGGTGAGGCGACGTACGCCACCTCCGAGGTGACCATCGGCGCCGACCTGACCGAGTCCTGGGACCGGGGCTGGGAGTCCGAGGGCGTGCAGGCCTGGGGCGCGACCGCCGGCCCCTACGAGTTCGTGCGCCGCGACGGCAGCTCCGCCGCCGATGACGACGACGCTTCGGGCGATGACGACGACGACACCGGCAGCGACGCCGAGGTCGGCGAGTTCCACACCGACGCCGCCGACGCGATCTGCGGCGCCATGTTTCGCTGCTGCACCACCCAGAACATGACCGACTGGTTCGGCGGCTGGACCGCGCAGCCGCTGCTGGAAGAGTTCGCCGACACGATCCCGGCAAGCGAAGCCTCCTGCCGCACCAAGGTCAGCGAGATGATGACGGTCGCCCCCTTCGGAGACTGGGTCGCCGAGGCCGACGCGGGCCGCGTCGAGTACGTGCCGTCGGCGTTCGACGCCTGCATCGCCGACCTGGAGACCGCCGCCTGCGGCGAGGAGGTGCGGTCGGCGCTGTTCGACTCCGAGTGCTTCTCCTACTCAGCCCCCGGCGACGGTCTGCAACGCTCGATGTTCCGGCGCACCGCGACCGTCGGCGACGCCTGCTCCCCCATCCGCGACGGCGTCGGCTCCGGCTTCTTCGGCACCTGCGATTCCACCAACAGCTTCTGCTGCTACGACGACCCGGACTGCGCGCTCCCCTTCGACGGGGACGGCAACAAGCGCGACGGGGTCTGCCGCCAGGCCTCCGCCGAGGGCGAGGCGTGCGACGCCATCCCGCCGGTGCAGCTGTGCCAGACGGGGCTGACGTGCGACGCCTGGACCGGTCTGTGCGTCGCTCCCCTCACCGGCGGCCTCAACGTCGGCGACGCGTGCATCGACGACAGCTGGATCCTCCTGGGCGAGTGCGTCGACAGCTTCTGCGACAGCCTCGGCGACGGCACCTGCCAGCCCCTCGGAGGCCTCGGCGTCTCCTGCACGGCCCCCTACGAGTGCGACTCCGGCGCCTGCGACGGAACCTGCATCGAGAACACCTTCTGCGTCGCTCCGTAGTCGACAAGCCGTGATCTCTGCCCTAGAAGGCGCAATTCACGCACTTCGGAGCAGTTCATGGCCCTGCAAGCCGGCATCGTCGGCCTCCCCAACGTCGGCAAGTCGACCCTGTTCAACGCGCTGACCGCGGCGGACGCCGAGAGCGCCAACTACCCCTTCTGCACCATCGAGCCGAACGTCGGCGTGGTGCCCGTGCCCGACCCGCGCCTGCACCGGATCCACAAGTACATCCAGACCGATCGCGTCATCCCCGCGTCCGTCGAGATCGTCGACATCGCCGGCCTCGTGCGCGGGGCGTCCAAAGGCGAAGGGCTGGGCAACCAGTTCCTCGGCCACATCCGGTCGGTCGACGCCGTGCTCCACGTGGTCCGCTGCTTCGAGGACGGCGACATCGTGCACGTCGACGGCTCGGTCGACCCCATCCGCGACATCGAGACCATCGACCTGGAGCTCGTCTACTCGGACCTGGACGCCGCCGCGAAGCGGCTCGACAAGTGGTCCAAGGCCTCCAAGGGCGGCGACAAGGACGCCATCTTCCACCGCGACGTGGCCGCCAAGATGGTCGAGCTGCTGGACGCCGGCACGCCCCTGCGGGCCACCGAGTGGACCGACGCGGAGCTCGCCTCCCTGCGCGACGCTCAGCCAATCACCCTCAAGCCCGTGCTGTACGTCTGCAACGTGGCGGAGGACGGCATCGGTGAGGCGAACGCCTTCGTCGACCGGGTGCGGGCCCACGCCGAGGCCCAGGGCGCCGGCGTCGTCGTCATCTCCGCCCAGGTCGAGGCCGAGCTGTCCGAACTGGAAGAGGACGAGCGGGACGAGTTCCTCACCGATCTGGGGCTGACGGAGCCCGGGCTGCACCGCCTCGCGCGCGAGACCTATTCGCTGCTGGGGCTCGCCACCTACTTCACCGCCGGGGTGAAGGAGATCCGCGCCTGGACGATCCGCTCGGGAACCAAGGCCCCCCAGGCCGCCGGCGTCATCCACGGCGACTTCGAGCGCGGCTTCATCCGGGCCGAGGTGTTCTCGATCGAGGACCTGGAAGCGTGCGGCTCCGAGGTGGCCCTCAAGGCCGCCGGCAAGCTCGGCGTCGAGGGCAAGCAGTACGTCGTCCGCGATGGCGACGTCATGCACTTCCGCTTCAACGTCTAGCGCGCCCGCGGTGGTAGCGTCGCCGTCGTGCGACTCACCGCCCTTCCGTGCCTGCTCGCCGTCGCCGTCGTCTGCGCGAGCTGCTTCGGTGGAGGCCCCCGGGCCCCGCGGGACGCCCCCGACGCCCTCGGCTCAGCGTTCCTCGCCGAGGCGCAGCAACACGACTGGTACCTGACCGGCGGAGGCAGCGACTTCTACCGCCTCGCCCCCCTGATCGACTCCTTCTGGCTGCTGGGTCCCGAGCACGCCAGCCAGATCGTGGTCGAACTGACCGACACCCACCACCTGGGTTCGTTCGACGTGCACCCCGAGGGCAGCCTCATCGCGGTCGAGTCGGTGCCCTACGAGCTCGGCCTCGACTCATCGGTCCCCTCGCACCTCGTGGTGTGGGACCTGGCTCTGGCGACGGTCTACGCCGACGCCGCGCTGCGCCACTTCGACATCCAGTCTCCCTACCGCTGGACCCCGGACGGCTCCGCTCTCGTGTACGTGCAGGGCTCCACCGTCCACTCCCTGGACTGGGGCTCGGAACAGACGACCCCGGTGGTGACCGACCACAAGCCGGCGGTGCGGGACGGGCAGCTGTACACGACCCCGAGCTTCTCCCCCGACGTGCACCGGATGGTCTACCAAACGGGCCTGGGCGAGCTCGTGCTGGTCGGATGGGAGACGGACGAACGCCAGACTCTGGGCAAGGGCAAGGTGCCCGTCTGATCGCCCGACGGAAGCCTGATCGTGTTTCAGCACGCGGACCGGCTGAGCAAGCAGATCCAGGGCTACGACGTGGTCGCAGGCACCACCCGCACCCTGTTCGAGGCCGGCTTCGACTACCCGCTCATCTTCACGCCCGATGGGCGCTACCTGCTGTTCTCGAAGAAGAAGCCCAACTCCATCTACGACGTCCTGCACGTGTACCGGGTCGCCGACGGCGCCATCGGGAACACCGGCCAAAAGGTCGCCTCGTTGCGCGACGGCCAGGTGCTCACCCTCCCCGCAGGACTGCGCGAGCGGCGGCGGCTGCGCACCAACAACGACTTCGAGAACCCCAACCGCCGCAAACGCTGAGTCACAGACCGCACCTGTGACCCCGCCGTGTCCCCACCCGCCGCAAGGTGGATCCATGGACGCCCGCCTTCCCCTGATCCTCGCGCTCCTGCCCGCCCTCGGCGGCTGCGAGCTCCCCGCCTCGGCCGGCACCGGCCCCTCGACGTCGGAGTACGCCGGAGGGGAGAGCAGCGAGCCCGCGGGTCCGTCCGAGTGCGCCCCCGTGGCGACGCTGACCTGCGGCGACGTGGTGACAGCCGACACGGGCTCGTTCAACGACGGCGCCACGGACGTGATCGACCACTACGCGGGCGTGGTCGGGAGCTTCGACGGACCGGAGATCGCCTACGCGCTGGACGTGCCAGCCGCCGGTGAGGTGACCCTTCGGTTCGTCGATCCCGTGCCCACCCTCGTCGACCACGACATCCTGGTCCTCCGCTCCGACGCGGGCACCTGCGCCGGCGCCGACGCGTTCGACCGGGGCGCCAACAACATCACCCTCTCGGTCGATGGCGACGCCCACTGGTTCGTCGTGGTCGACGGCTACAACGGCGACGCGGGCGGCTTCACCCTCGAGGTCGAGTGCGCCGCCGAGGAGCCGATCGACGTCGAGGACCCCGACTGCGCCGGCTTCCACAGCGACGCCACCGAGAGCGCCTCGATCCAGATCACCGCGCCCTTGCCCCCCCGCGCGTGGGAGCTGAGCTGGACCCAGCCCGCCGCGTTCACCAACATCGTCGACTTCCAGGGGGCCAACGGCTCTCCCGCCGGTCACGAGGGCATCGACTACATCCACGACGACGAGGACGACGCCGTCGTGGACGTGCTCGCGGCCGCCGACGGCACCGTCGCCTACGTACGCACCGGCTGCCCCGAATCGGAGCGCTTCGCCCACAACACGGCGCTGCGCGAGTGCGGCAGCGGCTGGGGCAACCACGTCATCGTCGACCACGGCGAGGGCCTGTTCACCCGCTACGCCCACCTCGCCCCCGGCGACGTGCGGGTCGAAGTCGGCGCTTCGGTGGTTCGCGGCGAGCCGCTGGGCGGGATGGGCAACAGCGGCCGGTCCGAGACCCGCCACCTCCACTTCGAGCTGGGCACCGACGACGGGGCGTTCGACCCGTGCGCGCCCACCCGCAGCTTCGACTTCGTGCACCCCCCCGCGGCCCTCGGCGTGGGGCTCTGATCGAGCTGTGACCCCCGTGTGACGGGTGCGGATCTAGAACCTGCCCATCGATTCGCGGCACGTACCTCCTCCTCTCTCCGTGCCGAGAGTCGCTTGCGTGAAGGCGTCGGAGCCGGCCAGCTCCGGCGCCTTATGCGTTCCTGGAGGCTTCGTACCGGGCGGTCAGCGCATCGAGCCGATCGGCCTGCGCATCCAGCCCCCCCCGGCGCGCGATCGCGCCTGCCCAGCGGAGCCCATCGAGGCACTCCTGGGCCCACCGCATCCACGTCTGCTGGTGTTCGTGCGAACGCAGCGCGGAGTCGAGGCCAGCGGCATCCCCCCGGGCCGCGAGGATGGGCAGGCGAAGCAGATCGGCGATCTGGATCATCGGCTCGCGCCCGTCGGCCACGAACCGCGCCCGCGCCAACTCCAGCGGCGCTGACGCCTCCTCGAAGCGCGCGCCCCCCATCAGCACCATCACCAGGTTCAGCCGCACGAGCGAGGCCCACGACCACCCGCCCGCGTCGAAGATGACCAGGGACTCGCGCAGGCTCTCCTCGGCGAGGGCCAGGTCGCCGGTCTTGCGGGCCACGTCGCCGAGCACGTTGAGCACGTTGGCCAACTGCGACCGCGAGCCCACCCGCTGGGCGCACAGGCGCGCCCGCTTGAGCCACACCAGCGCCGCCGCCGGGTCGGTCTTGCCCACGATCGAGCCCATGTGCACGCAGGCGCTGCTGATCACGGCGACGTCCCCGGCGGCCTCCGCGGCCTCCAGCCCCCGCTGGGCGTAGGCGGCGCCCTGTTCGTCGTCATCGACGTGGTTGAACAGCTCGGCGAGGCCCAGCCAGGCGCGCGCCAGACCGCGCTGATCGTCGATCCGCTTCAGCAGCTTCACGGCGTGGCGGAACAGCTTCGCCGCCTCTTTGCGATCGCCTTGGAGGAGGCGGGCCCAGGCCAGACCGGTGGCGGCGCGGGCGGTCGCTTCGGGCAGATCGCGGGCCCCCGCCAGCTCGTACGCTTCGCGGAGCAGCTCGGCACCCTCGGGCAGGTCCTTGCCGTCGCGCATGAGGCGGCCCATGAGGGTGCGGAGCCGAACCGTGACCTCGTCGCAGCTGGCGGCCTCCGACTCGGCGAGCACCGCCGCGGCCCGATCCAGGAGCTCGCGCTCGGGCCCGACCACGAACCGCTCCAGCTCCAGCCCGCGAGCGCGGGCACGCAGCCGTTCCACGTTCCCCGCCCCCGCCTCGGGGCCGTTCAAGGCGTCCATGAGGAGGCCGTGGACCTGCCGAGCGGCGGCCACGTCACCTCGGCGATCGTGATGCTCCAGCGCCGCCCACAGATCGGGGGCCGCCTGCTCGACGTCGCCCGCGGCGAGCCGGTGGCGGGCGCGCTGCTCCACCGCCGCGGGCTCGTCACTGGCCTCCAGCGCATCGGCGCAGCGGGTGTTCAACGAGGCCAGGTGGCCGCCCTCCTCGGCCGACCGCAAGATGCTCTCCCGCGCCATGCCGTGGACGAACGCCCAGCCCGACTCGGTGGCGGAGATCAGGCCCGCCCGCATCAACGCCACGAGCACCGGTCCGAGCTCGGCCGCCGGCCGTCCGCAGGCCTGACGCCAGAGCGCCATGTCGACCTGGGCTCCGAGCACCGCGCCAACCTCGACGGCGTCGCGGGCGTCCGTCCCGATCGCCTCCCCGAAGCGAGCGGTCCAGAGGTCGTGGATGTCGTCCGGGATGGTGAGCTGCGCCCCCTCGGCGGGCACAAACCCGTCCCGGGTGGGCACGAGCACGCCCCGCTGCACCCAGTCGCCGACGAGCTGGAGGGCGAACAGCGGGCTCCCTCCGGTGCGCTGCACGACCTCCTCGGTGAGGCGGCTGTCCAGCCGAAGGAGCTCGTGCACCAACCGGCGGTGGTCGGCCTCCAGCAGCCGCGTCAAAGGCAGCGGCTGGGTCCCGTCCAGGGCCAGGAGGGCGTCGAGTTGGGCGGCTTCGTCGCTGCCGTCCGCGAGCCCTTCGTCGCGCACGGTCAGGAGCAGGAGCACCGGGTGGCGCTCGTCGTTGCGGCGGCTGATCAGGTGATGCGCGAGGCGGAGCGCGTCGCCGCCCCACTGCGCGTCGTCCAGCCAGAGGATCACGGGACGCCGAGCGGCCTCGAGGGCGAGCAGATCCGACAGGGTCTGGTGTCGATGCTCGGGCTTGTCGAAGCGGACCCGGTACTCGGCATCGAGGGCCCGGCTGACCCCCGGCTGCACCAATTCGGCGGCGGCCGACCGCAGGTACATGTCCTTGCGCCCGCGCGCCCCCAGCCAGCGGCCGGCGGCCAGAAGCAGTCCGTTGCGACGGGTGCCTCGGGCCGACAGCAGGCGCGCGACCATCGGGCCGATGCCGTCGGCGGGACCGGCGGGATCGGCGTGCACGGCGCGCACGACGCTGGCGACCCCAAGCTCCTCGGCCCGCTCCGCCATCCACTTGACGAGCCGGCTCTTGCCCACGCCGGAGGCCCCCCGCACCACCACCCCGCGGGAGGTGCCTTCACGGATCACGTCGTGGAGCGCGCCCCAGATCCGATCCCGTTCCTCGTGCCGCCCCACCAGCGGCACCGTGCGGCTCGCGTACAGCCCCAGGCCGGCGCCGAACAGCCGCGGGGGCGGGGACGACTCGGGACGCCGCCAGTCTTCCGGAGTGGGAGGACGGGGGTGCCGGACTTCGGTGTCGGGCGCTGCGGCCTGCTCTTCCGGAGGGTTCTCGGGGATCGGCAGCGAGTCGGTGAGGGCGAGGGCGGTGGCGTCCACCCGGGTCGCGTCCTCCGACATCGTCAACGCCGCGGTCTGGTCGCCGCCCGAGGCCATCGACAGCAGTTGGGTCCGGGTCGCCCGCCCCAGCGCCTCACCGGCGGGGATGAGGTCCGCCGCGAGCGCCTCCTCTAGAGCCATGGGGGCGAGCTCGCGCAGCGACCAGGCGGCGTCCGCGGCGCACTGGAAGCGGTCCTCGGGACGACGCGCCAGCAGGGTGTGCAGCCACGTCACCAGCGCCGGGGGCACCGGATCGAGGGGCTCCAGATCGGGCAGCTTGCCGCCGACGTGGGCCGCCATCAGCTTGGCCAGCGGCTGGTGGCTCCCGTAGGGCGGCGACCCCGTCAGCAGCGCCCACGCCAGGCAGCCGACGGCGTACAGGTCCGTCCACGGACCGATGCGGCGGACCTCCCCCAGGAGCTGCTCCGGCGCGCAGAAGGCCGGACTCCCCGCAAACTCGGTCTCCAGGCTCACGTCGCCGCTGTCGGGGTCGGCCATGCGGGCGATGCCGAAGTCGGTGAGCTTCAGCCCCGGCCGCTGGTCCAGCGACGTGCCGATGAGCACGTTCCCGGGCTTGATGTCCCGGTGGATGACCCCGCGCGCGTGGCTGTGGGCGAGGGCATCCAGCAGGGACAGCAGCACCGGACGCACCCGCGGCCAGCTGAGCATCCCGCGGTGGTCGTGGAGCGTGCCCCCGGAGCAGAGCTCCATCACGAGCCACGGCGACGCCGCGGGGAGGTGTCCGTCGCTGGCCTCAGCCTCGGCGTCGGTGACCTCGCCCAGGTCGAGCACGTGCACGATCGCGGGGTGGTGCAGCGACGCGACGGCCCGCACCTCGATCGCGAACTGCTCCAGGATGCGGCTTCCCCAGCGCAGCGACGGTCGAATCAGCTTGATGGCGACGGGCACGCCGTCGACCCGGTGACGTCCCCGCCAGACGGTGCCCATGCCGCCGCGTCCCAGGAGCTCGGTCAGCTCGAAGGGGCCGACCGGGATGGGCTGATCGATTTGGAGCTTCTTCGCCACCAACCGAGGTTAGCGAATCACCGCCCCAGCACGCTGGCAGGTTCGTCGGCCATCGACAGCTCGGCCTCGTGGACCGCCTCGTGGTGCAGCTCCTCGGAACGATCGAGCTCGCCGAGGTCGGCCTCCCGTTCGGACCACCGCATCAGCAGGTCGTGCAGGTCGGAGCGGAGGCTGGCGTCGGCCAGGAGGGTCCTGGCCGACAGCATCGACACGCGGGCCACGTCCGCTTGCCCCTGGGCGAACTGCAGCTCCCCCCAAAGGCCGAGAAACAGGGCACGCATGCGGGGATGACCGAGCTCCTCGGCGAGGGCGAGCGCGCCAGTCAGCTGCCGCTCCGCATTCCCGTGGCGGCCGAGCGCGAGCATCAGCTCCCCCATCGAGCCGCGGGCCGCCGCTTCCAACCGCGAACTCCGCACCTCCAGCGCGATCGCGAGGCCTTCTTCCAACAACGGGCGCGCGCCCGTGCAGTCGCCCCAGCTGAGCTTGAGCCCGCCGAAGCTGATCGAGCTCCCGGCCTCCCCGCCCCGGTCGCCGAGCTCTCGACGGAGCGCCAGCGATCGCTCCAGCAGCTCGCACGCTTCGTCGCGACGGTCGTGCAGCGCCTGCAGGGAGGCGACCGCGTCCAGGAGCGTCGCCTCCATCGGACGGTCCCCGATCTCCTCCGCCGCGGTCAGGGCCGCCTCGAACATCGACAGCGCCCGCACGGGCCGGCCGCGGTGGAAGTCGATCCGGCCCAGCTCATCCAGCATCCGGGTCTCGGTCCGCCGATCACACGTCGCCCGGGCCAGATCCAACGCCGTCTCCAGCTCCGCACGCGACTCCTTGATCTGACCGGCCGCGCGCAGCACCGCGCCGTGGGTCCCGTGGCACCGGGCCCGAAGCGAAGGGTCGTCGGCCACGCCCGCTGCTGCCACCGCCGCCCGGGCTTCCCCGGTGGCGGCCGCGAGGTCGGAGTGGAGCAACGCGCGAGCTCGCGCCCGATGAATGGACGTGTCCAGCACCGCTCCGGCCCCGGCCCAGGGCACGATCCGATCCAGCATCGCCAACGCGGGACCCTGGCGTCCGGCCACCAGCAGCCCCTCGGCCCCCGCGAGCAGCAAGGAAGCCCGCTCCTCGTCGCCCAGCGCATCCAGCGCGAGGGTCGAATCCAGCAGGCCCCCGTAGGCCAGCAGCGGCCCCCGGAACCGCCCCACCGCGAGCAACGCCTCGACGCAGCCGGAGGCAACTTCGGCGTCTCCGCGGTCGATCGCGCGGCGCGCCGCCTCGACCAGGTCGGCGCGCCCCGTGACGAGCTGACCGAGCCCGGCCGCCGTGCCCCGAGCCTCCAGCGCCTCCAGGGAATCGGGATCTCCGAGCCACCGGTACCACTGCCCGTGGCGGACCTCCGCGTCGCCGGCCCCCGGCTGCTCGCTGGCGAACTGCCGCACGGCCTCGAACAAGGTCAACCAGGGCGAGCCCGAGCTTCCATCGGGGGGCGGCACCTGCCGCGCCAACGAACGGGCACAGAGCCTCCGAACCACGGGCAGGGGAGCCTCCTCGGAGAGCTCCAGGACCGCATCCACGGCGTCCACCGGCGCGGCCCCGACGAACGTCGACAGCTGCACCAGAGCGGTCCGTTCCACGTCCGACAGGAGCTCCCACGAGGACGCGATCGCGGCCCGCAGGCTGCCGTGCCGAGCGGGTCGGTCGGGCCTCTGCGCCTTGAGCAGATCCAACTGCCGGGCCAGCCGCGACTGCAGGTCCGAGGGGGCCAGGAACGAGGCCCACCCCGCCGCCAGCTCGATCGCCAGGGGCAGCCCGTCGAGCTTCTCCAGCACCGCCGCCAGCGTCTGCGGTTCCTTGTAGCCGGCGAGCACATCGGCCCCCGCCCGACAGAGGAACAGCTCCGCGGCGGCCGCCGCCTGCAGCGGTCCCACCGTCACCGTCAGCTCCTCCGAAATCGACAGCGGCTCCCGGGAGGTGGCCACGATCCGAAGGCTCCCCGGTTCACTCAAGAGCGTGGTGGTGAACGCTCGCGCGGCCGCGAGCGCCTGCTCGAGGTTGTCGAGGATGAGCACCAACCGGCCGCGACCGCGAAGGGCCGCCGCGAGCCCCGGCTCGGCCTCGTCCCCGGCCAGTTCGATGCCGAGGGCGCCGGCCACCGAGGCGACGAGATCCTCCTCGGTGAGCGCGCCCGCCGACTCCACCAGCCGCACCTCATCGGCGGCAAGATCATCGACGAGCTGCCTGCCCGCTTCGATGGCGAGGCGCGACTTGCCCACGCCCGCGGCCCCGGTGATGGTGACCAGCCGCCGCCCTTCCGAGAGGGCATCGAGGGTGTGCTCCAGGTCCTCGCTGCGCCCGAGCATCGGCCCGTCGAGGGTCGGCAGATCGTGGCGTGGTTCGTCGCCGACCGTGGGTGCGACCTCGTCGATCGTCGCCTCCTCGGGGCGCGGGTCGGTAGCCTGGAACCGGTAGCCCGCGCCGACGACGGTGACGAGGTGATCAGGCGCGCCCGCGTCGCGCTCGACCTTCGCCCGCAGCCGCCCCATCGTGGTCTTCACGGTCCGGGAGATGACCCCCCCGCGGTAGCCCCAGACCTCCCGCAGGAGGTCGCGCTGCGACACCACGGCGCCGTCCTGGGACACCAGGTAGGCGAGCAGCTTCGTCTCGGTGGGGGTGAGGCTGCGGCCGCCATCAGGCCACTGGGCCGCGCGCGCCGCAAAGTCGATGGTGCAGCCAGCCAGCCGCAAAGTCCGCGGCAGCGTCGCGAGGAGTTCCTCCATCGCGCAACAGCCTAGCGGGATTGGCTTCGCAAGACGAAGGCGGCCCCGAGGCGGGGGACTTGCCTCGAGGCCGACCTCGTTGCTCAAACATCCGCCAAAAGGCTGGGGAGGACGGATGGAGCGTTTCGTCGGGGGACGAATCTGGTGGCTACGGAACCGGCTTGAGCAGCTCCGAAGGATCACGGGAAGCCGGGGCGCCGCGGCGCTCGGACTTGCCGCCGACCGGGGGCTCGGCCGTCGCGATCTCGTTGGGGTTGTCGACCATCGCAGTCGCCATGGGCGCGCGACGGGTCGGGGCCCGAACCGAATCCTGGGCGCGGATGTTGTCGGCGATGACGCTCGACATGCGCATCTCACCGTCGAACCGGACCCCCTCATCCATCGTGATGATGGGCGAGGTGATGTTGCCGACGATGACACCCGGGGCGCGCAGGTCGCAGCGCTCGCGAGCGTTGATGTTGCCTTCGACGCGACCGGCGATGATCACCGTGGCGACGTCGATCTCAGCCTCGAGCTCGGCGTCGGGGCCGATCTCCAGGGTGTCGTTGGAGAAGATCTCGCCCGTGAAGCGGCCGTCGATGCGGACCCGACCTTCGAAGGTGAGCTTGCCCTCGTAGATGCAACCGCGACCGAGGAACGCGTTGAGCTCCGTCGAAGCGCTCTTGCGCGACGGCACCACCGGCGCCTTGGGGGGCGGCAGTTGGCGGACGTCGTCCTCCATGTCGAATCCGCCCTCCGGCGGCGTGGCAAACAGCGAATCCCTGCGTCCGAACTTCATCTCCATGTCCCCTAAAGCAGCCCCTCGATCCGCTCTACGAGTCGGTCGAGATCTTGTCGTGTGTAGTACTCGAGGACGAGCTTCCCGCCCTCACCCCTTGCCCGCGGCTTGACCTTCACTCGCGTGCCGAGGTGGCGCGCCAATCGGTCTTGAAGGTCCACCAGGGGTGCGGACAGCTCCCCCGCGGTGGCCCGTTTGTGTCGTCCTTGCCGGGTCTTGCGAACCAGCTCTTCGGTCTGTCGCACCGACAGCGAGCCGGCCACCACCTGGGTGAAGACCTCGAGCATCGCGTCGGCACCGGCTTCGTGGAGGCCCAGCAGGGCGCGCCCGTGACCCATCGTCACGGCGCCGCGGCTGAGCGCGTCCAAGATCTCTTCGGGGAGCTTGAGCAGCCGAAGCTGGTTGCTGATCGTGCTGCGGTCCTTGCCGACCCGGCGCGACAGCTCCTCCTGCGTGTACCCGAACTCCTCGATGAGATCGCGGTACGCTGCCGCCTCATCCACGGGGTTCAGGTCCTCGCGCATGATGTTCTCGATCAGCGCGATCTCCAGGCTCTCGGCCCGGTCGACCCGGCGGATGATCGCCGGCACGGTGCGCAGACCGGCCTTGCAGGCGGCCCGGTAGCGGCGCTCGCCCGCGACGATCTCGTAGGTGCCGTCCTTGGGACGGAGGAGAATCGGCTGGATGATCCCCTGCTCGTGGATCGACGCGGTCAGCTCCGCCAGGGTCTCGGCGTTGAACCGACGACGCGGCTGCATCGGGTTGGCCTTCACCTCGTCGATGGGAATCTGAACGACGGCGCCCGAGGCGAGGGCGGCGCGGGGGCTGTCCAGCTCCTCGCGGGCTTCCGGGATCAGGGAGGCGAGCCCGCGACCCAGCGTGTTTCGACCCTTCATCAGGCGCTCCGAATGGCGCGGCCAGGACGAACCGCTGCGTGGTGACGCTCCAGCAGCTCCCGGGCCAGGCCCAGGTACGCCAGCGAGCCCTTGGCCCGAACGTCGTAGAGGATGATCGGCTTGCCGAACGAGGGAGCCTCACCGAGGCGTACGTTCCGCGGGATGGTCGTGTCGAAGACCTTCGTGCCGAAGTGAGCGCGCACGTCGTTCTCGACCTGCTGGCTCAACCGGTTCCGGTTGTCGACCATCGTCAGGAGGATCCCCTCCCACTGCAGCGCCGGGTTCAACCGCCGCTGGATGAGCTGCACCGTGCGGGTCAGCTCGCCGAGCCCTTCCAGCGCGAAGTACTCCGCCTGCAGGGGGATGAGCACCGAGTCGGCCGCCGTCAGCGAGTTCAGGGTCAGCAGACCGAGGCTCGGGGGGCAGTCGATGAAGATGTAGTCGAAGGCGGAGCTGACCGTCTTGAGGGCGTCGTCGAGGCGATGCTCGCGCGCCATCGCGCTTGTCAGCTCGATCTCGGCTCCCACCAGGTCGCTGTTTGCGGGTGCCACGCTAAGCCACGGAAGATCCGTGGGGACGATGACCTCGGCGAGGGGAACGTCGTTGCAGAGCACGTCGTAGATCGACCGCTCGACTTCGGACTTGTTGATGCCCAGACCGCTGGAGGCGTTGCCCTGCGGGTCCATGTCGACGAGGAGCACACGCCGTTCCGCAGCCGCCACACAAGCGGCGAGGTTCACCGCGGTGGTCGTCTTGCCGACGCCGCCCTTCTGGTTGCTGATCGTGATGATGCGCGCCATGTGCGTCGAGCGTAAATCGCTCTTACATGCGCGCGCAATGCAAAACTGGGAAAAACCGCCAAATGCGGCAGGTTTACTTGTAGAGCGCGTGCAGCCGATTGGCCGAGGGACGGCCGGGAACCGTTCGCACGATCTCCCATCCCGACGCGATCGGGGCCGGTGATGCCACGGACAACACGCACGCGGTCGCCCCCAGTCGGCCCGCGTCGCCGAGCACCTCGGCGGGCGCCTTGAACGCTCGCGCCGTGATCACCGGGAGGATGTCCAGGTCCAGGTCCTCGAGCCGGGTGTGGTGGACGGTAACTTCCGCCAGATTCATGGCGCGGATCGCCGCACGCAGGAACGCGACGCGCTTGCGGCGGGACTCCACGAGGTGAAATCGACGCTTCGGGAGCGCCGAGGCGAGGATCAACGCGGGGAGTCCGCAGCCGGAACCGAGATCGAGTACGGGCCCCTCGGTCTCCTTCAGCAGCCGAACCGCCATCCATGCATCCGCGATCCCCTCCCGCATGAGCCCATCGGCCGTGCGCCAGCCGACGAGCCGCTGGGCGCGACTCCACTTCTCCAGCGTCTCGCTCCAGGTGACGATCCGCTCCGCCACGTCGTGTTCCACCCCCGAGAACTCCGAGAGCACCCGCCCCAACGGCACCGCCAAGGTCATCGCAGCCTCCCCGCCAGCAGCGCGATCGCGGCCGGCGTCATCCCCGGAATGCGCGCCGCCTCCCCCAGGGTGGCAGGCCGATCGGCGGTCAGCTTCTGCACGATCTCCCCGCGGAGCCCGTGCAACGTGCCGTAGTCGAAGTCGGCCGGAAGCGGCATGTCGGTGAGTTCGCGGAGGCGGGCGATCTCAGCGCCCTGCCGCTTGATGTACGGGGCGTACCGGCACTGGGTGCTCACCTGCTCGGCGACCTCGTCGGACATGGCGGGGAGCTCGACCCCCAGCGCCTCGGCCGCGCTGGCCACGTCCGAGGTCTCCGGCTTGCGCACCTGGAGCGCCACCTTCGTCGCCTCCGCCCACTGCAGCCCCAGGGCGATCGCCTCCCGACGCGCCTCGAACAGCGCCCACCGGGCGTCATCGACGAGGCCGAGCTTCCGCCCGATCGGGGTCAGCCGTAGGTCCGCGTTGTCCTCGCGGAGCACCAACCGCCACTCCGCGCGCGAGGTGAACATGCGGTACGGCTCCCGGGTTCCACGGGTCGTCAGATCGTCCACGAGCACGCCCAGGTAGCCCTCGTCGCGCCCCACCGTGAAACACGAACCCTCGAGTGCTGCGTGTGGTTTCACGTGCAACGCCGCGTTGATCCCCGCCAGGAGGCCTTGCGCAGCCGCTTCCTCGTAGCCCGTCGTGCCGTTGATTTGACCGGCCAGGAAGAGTCCTTCAGCCATCCGGCTCTGCAATCCCGCGTTCAAGTCACGAGGGTCGGCGAAGTCGTACTCGATTGCGTAGCCAGGCCGGACGACGACCACGTCCTCGAGCCCTTCGATGGTTCGCAACGCGGTCAGCTGGACCGCCGCCGGAAGGCTCGTAGAGAAGCCATTCGGATAGATCTCGCGCGTACTCAGCCCCTCGGGCTCCAGGAACAACCGGTGCATCGTCTTGTGCGGGAACCGGACGATCTTGTCCTCGATGCTTGGGCAGTACCGAGGTCCAGTACTGTCGATGACGGCTGATTCCCCGTACAGGGGAGAATGGCGCAGCCCTTCGCGGATCGCGGCGTGGGTGCGCTCGGATGTGGCCGTGGTCCGGCAACGCACCTGGGGCAGGCTCGAGGCGGGCCCCAGGAACGAGAACCGGCCCCCGGGGTGATCGCCGACCTGGAGGGGGAGCCGATCCCAGTGGATCGAGCGACCGTCCAGCCGCGGCACGGTCCCCGTCTTGAGGCGTCCGAGGCGATGGCCGATCCGCTCGAGGGAAGCGCTGAGCTGGCCCGCCGCGGGGGCTCCGTTGCCGCCGCCGGAGCGGTGGGTCATGCCCGTGTGGAGCGTGCCCCGCAGGTACGTGCCCGTGGTGATGATCACGGCTTCGCACCGAACCACCGAACCGTCCGCCAGCTCGACTCCGGTGGTGCGCTCGCCCTCGGTGACGACGCCCACGACCTCGCCCTGGAGCACCGACAGGTTCGGCGTCGTACGAACGGTGTGGTGCATGCGGCGCTGGTAGAGGTGTCGATCGACCTGCGCGCGGCTGCTCCGCACGGCCAGCCCCTTGCGGGTGTTCAGGTACTTGAACTGGATGGAGGTCGCGTCCGTGACGAGCGCCATCTCACCGCCGAGGGCGTCGATCTCGCGGACGAGGTGCCCCTTGCCCTGCCCCCCGATCGCCGGGTTGCACGGCATCCGCCCGATGCCCCCTTCGATCAGCGTGATGAGCAGCACGGATCGCCCCAGGCGGGCCGCCGCCAGGCACGCCTCGATCCCCGCGTGCCCGCCGCCGACGACCACAATCTGGGGGTGTTCCACGTGCAACAAAATGTCCGAGTCAGAGATTTAACGTGATTTGAGCCACCGCGCGGGGACCCCTGGGCCCTCGGTGCCGCCGAGCCTCAAACACGTTGTTTTGTTCAGGCCGGCTTCTTCGCGGGGGCTTTGAGCCGCACGCCAAACCGGTCGATGTACGGAGCGAACTCCTCGTGGACCTTGGCCGGCTCGAGGCCGTAGAGCTCAGCGGAGTACTTGTGGGCGCCGCGGTTGTCGTGGCGCTTGGTGTTCAAGTAGTCGTCCAGCCGGGCCTGGTCGGTGGTCTTGAGGCCGAAGTGGTCCTCGATCTTGTGGACCATCGCCGCCGGATCGGCGACCAGGTCGTAGAAGTCGACGTCCAGGAACTGGTCCTCGTTGCCGTGGGCCGCCCGCGCCGCCATCGCCCGCTCGGTGCCCTGGCGGAACCGCTTGGTGATGTGCCGCCCCAGCGGCTTGGGGTCGATGCAGCCCTCCATGGTGCGGCGGTTCAGCGACACCATCGAGCAGTAGGACGCGATGCAGTCGGTGGGCTCGCGGTGGGTCATCACGATGCAGGCGTCGGGGAAGACCTTCAGCAACGAGTCGATGAACCAGAGGTGCTCGGGGCACTTGAGGACGAGTCGGTTGGCGGGCTCACGCCACAGCAGCATCTTGAGTTGGCGCTCGTACTCCCGGTATGCCCACTCCATGTCCTGCTCGAGCAGCCAGTCGCCGAAGTCGTGCAGGCCATGGCTCAGGTCGAAGTTCAGCACGCTGAGGCTGTTGGCGAACAGCGACCAGCACTCCTCGGGGGAGTCGGGCGTGACGTAGTGGAGCTTCGGCAGCTCCGGCACTACCTGGTAGGCGCCGAACAGGTCGATCTTGATCTGCCGCGACCGCTTCTTGCGGTCCGTGGCGTAGTCGGGGTGGATCGGGACCGGGTTGGTCAGCTCCCAGAACAGCAACGAGCGGCGGTGATCCGGCAGCGACAGCAGGTTCTGCAGCAGCGTCGTGCCCGTGCGGGGGAAGCCCAGGACGAAGATGGGCCGCTCGATCTTGATGTCGAGCGCGGCGGGGTTCGCCTCGAACCAGGACTCGATCTGGAGTCGGTGCTGGAGCGCCCGGCGGGCGAGGCCGCGGACGAGGAATCGGCCGATGACCGTCCACTCGGCGCGGTCCAGCGACGTCATCAGCTGCCGCAGCGCGGCCATGAAGTGCTCGTCGCCGAAGTTCGTGAGCGGCTTCGTCTTGCGCAGCGCCTCGGCGAGCACGCCATCCATGTCGGGGATGGTGGCCTTGAAGCCGCCCTTCTCCAGCAGGGTGAGGATCGAGTTGACCAGCGCCTCGAGCCGACCGTGGACCATGCGGGTCACGGTGAGGTCGGCGTCCAGCTTGCGAGGGAGGGAAGCTCGGGGTGCGGCGAGGGGCAGGTCGGTCACGTGGAGCGTCGATTAGCACCGGTGCGGAGACCCGGTCAACGGATCGCTGCGGGGGGTACCATGGCGGCCATGAGTTTGCGCCTCATGCTGCTCCTCGCAGCCGTCCTGCTCACCGCCTGCGGACCGAGCGACGACGACGATTCGAGCCCCGTCGATGACGACGACAGCGTCAGCGACGATGACGACAGCAGTCCGTCCGACGACGACGACGCGACTCCGCCGCCAGACACCCCCGAGCACTTTGAGGTCGGCGACGCGGTCGCCTGCACCAACGGAAGTTCAGGCTGGAACCGCTTCTCCGAGGAGGGCGCCCTCCGCGGACTCGATCTCCCGTTCACCGGCCAGGACGCGGGCGGCTTCTTCGAGGACGTCGCCGGCATCGTCGCCCACGACCTCGACGACGACGGCGACGTCGATTTGATCGGTGGGCAGGACCAGGCCCTCCCGTTGGTCTGGCTGAACGACGGGGCCGCGCAGTTCACCCTCCAACCGGAGATTCCCCATCCGAGCGACGGCGGCGGCTACTTCCGCAGCGCGCTGCTGGCGGCTGCCGATTTGGACGGCGACCGCCTCCCCGAGCTCGTGACGGTCGACGACGTGGTCACGGTCTGGCCGAACCTGGGCGACGGCAGCTTCGGACCCCCGGCCCTGTACGACCCGGAGGACGGGCGCTACTTCTCCGCGATGACGATCGGCGATCCCGACGGCGACGGCGACCTAGACGTGCTCGCCGCCAACGGCTCCGACGGACCCGATGAGGTCATCCCCCCCGGCGACTGGTTCTTCCTGGGAGACGGCACTGGTTCGCTGACCCGGGGCGAGCGCCTCCTGAACGGCGACGGACACGGCATCAGCAGCCTCGTTCCGGTCTTCACGGACCGCGACTTCGACGGCGATCAGGACATCCTGGAGCCGAACAACACCGGCAACGCCACCAAGACCCGCTCCATGTTCTGGCGCAACGAGACGCCCCCGGGAGGCGCCCCCACCTACGTCGATGACGGCGCCGAGGTCGGCGTGGACGAAGGCATGGCGGGGATGGGCGTGGACAGCGCGGACCTCAACAGGGACGGCTGGCTGGACTACTGCGTGACCGACTCGGGCCCCACCGCCTGCTTCTACAGCGTCGACAGCGACACCCCCACGTGGCTCGACGCGACCGCCGCCGCGGGGCTGAGGCCCGACGAACCCGCCTACGAGGACGCCGCCCACGTGCCCTCGATCGGCTGGTCCTTCGACTTTGCCGACCTCGACAGCGACGGCTTCGTGGACGCGGTCCAGACGGGCGCCCCCGACCACGGCAGCGGACTGCGGGACCAGGGCTTCGTGCAGTGGCCCGACCTGATGTGGCGGGGCGTGGGCGACGGCACCTTCGTGGAGGTCACCGAAGACGCCGGCTACGGCACCACCGAAGCCCGCTTCGGGCTCGCCACCGCCGACTTCGACGGCGACGGGAGCCTGGACATCGTGACGGTGGGCCCGGGGATCCGGCCGGAGCTCTACATGAACCGCTGCAACGACGACGGCGGATGGATCTCGGTCGACTTCGTCGGGCCCCCCGCCAACACCGCCGGCTACGGCGCGATCGTTCACCTGACCGACAGCCGCGGCACCCAGATCCGCGAGCTCTACAGCGTGCGCGCTACCGGCCAGTCCTGGTCGCGACTGCACCTGGGCCTCGGCGCCGACCCCCAGGCGGAGCGGCTGACCGTCGTCTGGCCCGACGGCACCCTCAGTTCGATCCCCGACGTTCCCGCTCGCACCGTCGTCACCGTGACCCACCCCGACGCACGATAGCGGTTGCTATCCGCGGATATCATTCGTGGCTATCATTTGGCTATCATCGAGTCGGGCCCCCGGTAGGCGGAGTTCGGGACGAGGCCCCGCGGGCTGCCGGACCCGAAGCCGAATCGGCACTCTCCCCGAAGCACCGGCGCCCCCAGCGAGGGGCCGACGTACGGACCCGCCGCGCCCTCGCCCCGCCAGGGATGGCTGCGTCGAACCCAGCGGAAGAGCGCGGCGGTCGTCCGCGCCATCTCGTCGCTCGCGACCGTCTCGATGTCCGGATCCCGCACGTAGAGGCGCCACCTCGGTCCGACTCCACTCGAACATCAAGCCATCGTTGCCCGGAGCCGAGAAGACACCCCCGTGCCTTCCCTCGAAGATCTGGTCCGTGTCCTCGCGATTGAAGACGATGAGGTCTTCGGCAGACCGCTCTGAGATCGCGACAGGCGACGGCAGCGGAGGCTCGGACCAGCGTGGCAGGCAGGCGAAGTCCCCGCGGCGTTCGAGCCACTGGGCCAACGCATCGTCGTCGTCCGCATCGTGAGCGATCAAGACCTGGCGGCCCATGGCGAGTCCTCCTGGCTGAACGGTACGCGTTGCGCACCCGATGCATTGCTCGCGGACCTACTTCCCGATGCAGAACCGCTCGAAGAGGGCGTCCAGCACCTGCTCGTCGGTCCACCCGCCGACCAACTCCTCGAGCGCGCGCCCCGCGGACCGCACCGAGACGGCGGCGAGCACGGGCTCGTCGATCCCGGCCGCCTGAGCCGCTCGCAGGGCCGACGCCGCGCGCGCAACCGCGTCGTGCTGGCGGGCGGTGTGGAGGAGGAGCCCAGAGGGGACTTCGACCTGAGCACCGATCGCGACCCGAAGCTCCGCCACGCCCTCGCCGCCAGGGGCCCCGACCAGGTGCCATCCGGCCTCCTGCAACCGGCTCCGCCCCGCTTCATCGAGCAGGTCCGCGCGGGTCGCGACCGCCAACGCGGCGGGCGGCTCATCAGCGCTTCGTCCGTCCCGGACCTCGACCACGAGGTCGGCCCGGGCGGCGGCGCCGGCGGTTCGGGCGATGCCTTCGGCCTCGATGGGATCAACCGCGTCGCGCCGGCCCGCGGTGTCCTCCAACCGAACGGTCTGCCCGCTCCACGTGACTGACTCGCTGACCACGTCGCGGGTGGTCCCCGGTGTGGGCGCCGTGATCGCCCGGTCGTGCCCCAGGAGCAGGTTGAAGAGCGTGGACTTGCCCGCGTTGGTGGGTCCCGCGAGCACGACGTGGAGTCCCCGGGTGAGGCGGGCGCCGGCTTCGAAGGTGGACGCCAACTCCTCCATGGCGAGGGCCAGCGAGGCGAGCCGCTCCAGGTCCGGGGCGACGTCGGCGTCGTCCACCTCCTCGGGGAAGTCGACCAGCGCTTCGATGCTGGAGGCAGCATCCATCATCGAAGCCCGGAGCTCGTTCAACCGTCCGCTGAGCTCGCCCTCGAGGTGACGGCCCACCGCCCGCGCGGCCGCCAGGCTGTCCGCCTGGATGAGGGCGTCGACCGCCTCGGCCTCAACCAGGTCGAGCTTGCCGTTCAGCACGGCGCGACGCGTGAATTCGCCGGGTCCGGCAGGCCGGGCTCCCGCCATGATCGCGGCCGCCACCGCCGCCTCGAGGATGGCCGGGCTTCCGTGGAGGTCGAGCTCGAGCACGTCGTCGCCGGTGTAGGACGCAGGCCCCACGAACCGGGTCGCCACTCCTCGGTCGATGGAGCCGCCGTCCCGCGGGTCGGTGACCGTCACGAGGGTCGCGCGCCGGGGGGCGAGGTCGGTGCCCAGCAGGGTCCGCACCACGCCGTCCATCGCCTCGGCGGGTCCGGACAGGCGCACCGTCCCGATCGCCCCCCGTCCGGAGGGCGTCGAGACAGCGACGATGGTGTCTTGCAGAAGCGCGGCGGCGCCGCGGAGCAGGTGCTCGCGCAGGGCGCTACTCGGCCGCGAAGATCTCGACGTTGCGCTGGCTGCCGGAGCCGACCGAGCGGCTGTCGACGCCGTCGATGTCCTTGACCGTCGCGTGCGCAAGGTGGCGCTCGTAGCTGTTCATGTCGTCCAGCACGATGGGATCGGCGCCGTCGAGCACCTTGGTGGCGGCGGAGCGAGCGGCCCCGCGGACCTCCTCGTCACGCTCCGGATCGCGATCGCGGTCACGGCCGCGCGAACGACGTCCGCCGTCCCGCTCGCCCCGGTCACGGCCCCGGCCGCGTCCACCGCGGTCGCCCCGGTCGCCCCGATCGCCACGGCCCCGGCCGCGGTCACGACCGCCCCGGTCGCCCCGGTCGCCCCGGTCGCGCGAGTCACGGCGGTCGCCGTCCTCGGGGGACTCGACGTCGAGCTTGAGTTGCACGTCCTCGTTGCCCGCCTTCTTGAGCGCCTCCTCCAGGAGGGCCTGCAGGGCGCGGATGTTGGTGCCCTGACGGCCGATGAGCAGCCGCGCGTCCTCCTTGGCGAGGACCTGGACGTAGAGCCGCCCGTCGCCGCCCTTGCGGGCCGAAACGCGGCACTCGGAGCCGAACGCCTTCATCGCGTCGGTCATCCAGGCCTTGGCATCGTCGACGACCTTGCGGCCGGCGCGGAGCACGGCGAGGTCCTCCTCGCCCTTGACCCAGGCCTCGACCTTCACGGTGGCGGCTCCCTTGCGGAAGTGCTCCTTGTCGAACTGGTAGGCGATCTCATCGAGGGACTGAGCACCCAGAAGCTGGGCCGCGTTGGCCAGGGTCTCGTTCAGGGTCGCGCCTTCGGCGGTAATTCGATCGGTCATTGCTACTTACTCCCGGACGCCGCGCCAGCGGGTTTCGGCTTCTTGGGGTCGTCGTGCTGGCGGTGGATCACCCACTGTTGGGCGATGCTCAGAATGTTGTTGACGAGGATATACACCACGAGTCCAGCGGGCAGCGTGAACATGATGACGCTGAAGAACAGCGGCATCACCTTGATCATCATCTGCTGCGCCGGATCGGTCGCAGTGTTCGGGTTGAACTTCTGCTGCAGCCACATCGTGACTCCCAGCACCAACGGGAAGACCCCAAGCGGGTCCCGCAGCGACAGGTCGCAGAAGTACAGGAACGGGGTCTGGTACAGCTCGACGCTGTTCCAGAGAACTCGGTAGAGGGCGAACCAGATCGGCATCTGGACGAGCATCGGCAGGCAGCCGCCCGCGGGGTTGACCCCGTGCTCCTTCCAGAGGCCCATCATCTCCTTGTTCAAGCCTTCACGGTCGTCGCCGTGCTTCTCCTTGAGGGCGGCGATCTCAGGCTGCAGCGACTGCATCGCCTTCATCGACTTGAACGACTTCTGCGACAGCGGGTACATCGCCAGCTTGATCGCGACGGTCAGCAGGATGATGGAGATGCCCCAGCTGCCCACGAAGCTGTAGATCCACTTCAGGAACGCCAGGATCGGCAGCGCGATGAGCCCGAAGAAGCCGAAATCGACGGCCGTCTTCATGCGCATGCCGGCTTCGTTCAGCCCGTCCAGCTCCTTGGGACCCGCCCACAGCCGGAACGTCCAGCTCTTGACCTCGCCGGGGGCGAGCGTCGTGGTGGGCAGCTCCATGGCCGCGGCGAAACGGTCCTCGCCGGGCATCGGCATGAACCGCGCCGTGCCCAGGACCGGCTGCTCCGGCTCGATGCCGACGACGAAGTACTTGTCGCCCGCGGCGACCCAGTTCAGCGTGCCGTCCCACTGCCCCTCGATCTTCTTGTCGAGCTTGCGGCGGGCCCAGTGCTCGACGTCTCCGTCGGCGTCGGCCCACAGCTCCGGCTGGGGTCCGTAGCGGCTCCCCTCGGGCACGACGACGAAGTCCGCGACGCCGAACGACGGCGTGATCTGCTGCGCGTCCCGGCCCGTGTTCTTCACCCGAACGATGTAGTCGGTCTTGTATCCGGTCTCCGGCGTGGCGAAGACCTTGCTGATCTCCAGCGAGCCGCGCGTGGTCGCAAACTCGACCGTGCCGCCCTCGTCGCGCACGACGCGGTAGTGGCCCACATCGCCGGCGATCCCCTCGGCATCCATGCCGACCGGGAGCAGCACCCCATCGGGGTCCTGCACGAGATCGACCGGCTGCGGGTCGGGGCAGGCCATGTCGAAGGCCTCCCACTTGAACCCGTTGCTGAACCCGCTGATCAACCAGGTGGGGAGCCAGTCCAGTTCGTACGCGGAGCTCCAGGCCTCGATCTGGAAGCGGTTGGGGCTCCCGCCGAAGCTCGACCACTGCGCGCCAACGCCGTCCCAGCTGCGATCGAGCGTCACCGCGGGGGCAGAGGGGATGACCGGCACCGGTGCCGACGCAACCGCGTCACCGCCCGCCGAATCGTCGTCGTCCGAGGCGACGGGGGCAGGCGTGGCCGCGGGGGGCGTCTCCTCGGCGGCCAGGGCCGGGGTCTCCTCGACCGGAGGCGGAGGCACCGGCGGCTCGAAGACGAAGGTGTTGAAGATCCACAGGACCGCGATCGACAGAACGACCGCCGTCAGAATGCGGCGTTCCTGATCGGGATCGGGGGTCTGGGGCTCCATCAGCTCTGTGGCTCCGGCAGCTCAGGGACGGGGTCGTGCCCGCCCGGGTGGAACGGCTGACAGCGGCACAGCCGCTTCGTCCCCATCCAGGTTCCGCGGACGGGGCCGAACCGCTCCACGGCTTGCATCATGTAAATCGAACAGGTCGGCTCGAAGCGGCAGGCGGGCGGCAGAAGCGGCGACAGGAACCGCTTGTAGCCCCGGAGGACGAGCAGGATCAGCCACTTCATGCCTTCCTCCGTCCATTGAGCCAGTCGATCACCTCAGACAACTCCGAAGTGACGTCCGCCAGTCCCTCGACCTGAGCCGCTTGCGGCCGGGCGATGATGACCAGATCCCAGCTTGCGTTGAGCTCGTGCCGGTTGAGGCGGTACCACTCTCGCAGCAGTCGCTTCACCCGGTTCCGGGTCACGGCCTTGCCGACCTTGCGGCTGACGGCCATCCCCAGACGCCCATCGTCGTGGCGGGCCGAGGCCCAGGCGACGATGAACCGGCGGGTACGGAAGGTCCGCGACCGCCGGCGATGTTCCCGATAGTCACGCGACGTGCGAATCCGCAGCCGCTTGGGGAACGTACGCGAGTCGGGCAGAACTACTTCTTGGCGATCGTGGCGGCGAGGGACTTGCGTCCGCGGAGGCGACGTCGCCGCAAAACGGCACGTCCGTTCTTGGTGGCCATGCGGATGCGGAAGCCGTGGGTGCGCTTACGCGAAACGTTCGAGGGCTGGAAAGTGCGCTTCATGAGACCTGTCTCTCGATGGGGGGGCTGAAAAGGCGCGAAAAAATACGGGTCGGTCCGCGGGGTGTCAAGGCGGGCTTTCCACAGGCTTGCCGTCCATTGATCTCCTCACGCGCGCGCGACAAGCCAATACGGCCGGTTTTTGACCCCGGTTACACCGAATCGATCCGTTCTTGCGACTGCCCCGTACCCCCTCCGACATGAATGCTCTCCCTGCCACGACGCTTCGGGACCGGGTCGCTAGATTCGACCTCGTGAGTCAGCCCCCCGCCAACGAACCGACCTCCGATGCCGACCTTGTCGCGGCGATGGCGCGTGGTGACGGGCAGGCTCTGGCAGAACTGTACGACCGCTACTCCTCGCTCATGATGGCCGTCAGCCTCAAGGTCCTCCGGGACCGCGCCATGGCGGAGGATCTGCTCCACGACGTGCTCCTGGAAGCCTGGAGGGCAGTGGGAAGCTACGACCGCAGTCGCGGCACGGTGAAGACCTGGCTCCTGGTCCGGCTCCGCAGCCGCGCCCTCGACAAGGTCCGCTCCGCCGCCGTCTCCCGCTGGGTCGATCACGGAGGCATCGACCTCCCCGAGACCGACCGGGACCGCAAGTCGGACGGTCCCAGCGGACTGCACGACCGGCTCTACCTGCGTCGCATCGTGAGCGAACTGCCCAAGCCTCAGCGCGAAGTCCTCGAACTCGCCTACTTCCAGGGGCTGTCCGGCAGCGAAGTTGCCGCCCGCCTCGGCCTGCCGATCGGCACGGTCAAATCTCGAACCGCCGCCGGGCTCACGAACCTCCGCGCGACTCTTGCTGAAGGGAGCGTGTGATGAGCGACGAACTCCGCGACTTCCTCCTGCTCGCCGACGCGTTGGAGCCGGTCGAACCGGCCGAGGGGCTCAAGAGCCGCCTGCTCGCCTCCGCCCTCAGCCCCCAGGATCGCTGGGCCCCCTTCGGAGACCGCATCGCCGACCTGTTCGACGTGGCCGCCGCGACAGCCCGCGAGTACCTCAGCCGCATCGCCGACCCCGCTCACTGGGAAGCGGCCATCGCCGAGGGGATCGCCCTGGTGCACCTGGACGGCGGACCGCGGGTCGCTCACGCCGACGTCGGGTTCACTCGAGCGGCCGCTGGAACCAGCTTCCCGGTCCACACTCACGACGGTGGAGAAACGACGCTCGTGCTCCAGGGTCGGTACCGCGACAGCGACGGATCCGTGGTCGGTCCGGGCACCCTCGTGACGATGGCTCCGGGCTCGACGCACTCGTTCGAGGTGCTCTCGGGAGACGACCTGATCTTCGCCGTAGTGGTGGACGGCGTGCGATTCCACGACCCCGCAATCATCGCCCCCGACTAGCCTGAACGTGGGACGTCTCGGTCCCGATCGGTAATCGATCGCAGAGCACCCGATGACCCGATCGGGTTTCGATCGGTAAAGGTACGATTGCACCGATCGCCCCCTACCGCAGGTAGGCGCGGGCCCCTCGCAAACCCCCGGATTCTCCACCCTTCGAGCCCCGGGTTCGGCGGTCTTTACCACTGTGGATAAAACGGGGAAAAAGCCCCACAACGCCCGTTTACAAGGATGAGAGATCTTCGTTACTACTCATCCATCGCATCGCACCGACGGGCTGGCCTGTCCGACGGTCGCCGAGCGGAGAAGAAAGAGACTGATGACGGCGCTTGCCCGCTCTGATTGGGACGAGGTCTGTGCACGTGTGCGTCGGGAGGAGGATCCCTTCTTCCACGACCCGTGGCTCGACCGAATCGCGTTTGTGACCTCCGACGAAAGCAACGTCGTGTTGGCCACTCCGAACCGGCTCTACCTGGAGTTCATCCAGGAGAATCTCGACCCGATCCTGAATCGCTATCTGCGCGACATGACCCACCGCGACTGGCACATCGCGTACCAGCTCAGGGAAATGGTCAGGCCGGACTCCAAGGCGGATCTCCCCGCCGTCGAGCCCGTGCCCGTCGCCTCCCCCGACAACACCAGCACCGCGGCCCCCGCCTCGAGCTACCACTTCCGCCTGAACCCGGGACAGACGTTCCACTCGTTCATCGTCGGCAGCGGCAACAGCTTCGCCAGCGCGGCATGTCAGGCGGTCGGCGACAACCCGGCCAACAACTACAACCCGCTGTTCATCTTCGGCGGGGTGGGCCTGGGCAAGACGCACCTCCTCAACGCCATCGGCAACCGCATCATCGAGCGGGACCGGCGGGCGCGGATCGTCTACCTCTCGGCCGAGGACTTCACCAACGAGATGATCAACGCGCTGCGGTTCAAGCGGATGGAAGAGTTCCGCGAGAAGTACCGTCGCCGCTGCGACGCCCTCCTGGTCGACGACATCCAGTTCCTCGCGGGTCGCCTGCGCACGCAGGAAGAGTTCTTCCACACGTTCAACGCCCTGCATGGCAGCGGCCGCCAGATCGTGGTCACCGCCGACCGGTACCCCAAGGACATCAAGGGGCTGGAGGAGCGTCTCCGGAGCCGGTTCGACTGGGGCCTGGTGGCGGACGTGCAGCCGCCGGACACCGAGACCAAGGTCGCGATCCTTCGCAAGAAGGCCGACGACGAGGGGATCGAGCTCCCGCAGGACGTCGCCTTCTTCATCGCGCGGTACGCGACGAACAACATCCGCGGCCTCGAGGGTGCACTGAAGCGCTTGCTCGCCATGAGCAGCCTGCAGGCCGCCCCGATCACGCTGGAGTTCAGCCGCCGCTGCCTGGAGGGCTACCTCCAGGTCGAAGAGCCGACCGCCTCGTGCGAGTCGATCACCTCCGGCGTCGCCAAGTTCTTCAACGTGAAGGTGGCCGAGATGAAGGGTCCGCGAAGGACCCGCCAGATCGTCACGCCGCGTCAGATCGCCATGTTCCTGGCGCGGAAGCACACGGGCCTGTCGCTGCCGGAGATCGGCAAGCGGTTCGGTGGACGTGACCACACCACGGTCATCCACGCGGTCCGCAAGATCGACCGGCAGATGAAGGAAGATCAGGCGTTCCGCACGAAGGTGCAGCTGGTCGCTCGATCCATCGGGCTCGCCGCGGACGCCACCTAGCCTTCGATTCGTCCCCTTTTTTGGTTGCCGAGCGCTGTGGATAGGTCGGTGGAATGCCTGTTGAAGCACCTAGGGACAGCATGTTAGAAACTGGCGCCTGCAGCCGCGGGACCGAGCTGTCCACGGATCTTCCACTTGGGAACTCCACGGTCAGTACACAGGCAAATGGGTAGCGATTTCGCGAATTTAGGTGCGCTCCCCACAGAATCGGACCTCACTTACTACTACGAGAAGAACAGGATGAAATCCTGATCTCTTAGTCATAGGACAACGACGCAATGGAATTTGTCATCGCCAAGGACGAGCTCATCCGCGCCCTCGCGCGGGTGCAGGGAATCGTCGAGAAGCGTTCGACCAACCCGATCATCGCCAACGTGCTCCTGGAAGTCGGCGAAGACGGCATGAAGGTCGCGGCGACCGACACCGAGGTCAGCTTCGTGGGTCGGTATGCCTGCGAGGCCGCCCGGCCCGGCCGTCTGACCCTCGGTGCGCGTCAGCTGTACGACATCGCGCGGCTGGTTCCGACGGACACGGTGTCGTTCAACCTCCCCGAGGGTTCGCTCCAGATGGAGATCACCTCGGGCAAGTCCTTCTTCAAGATCCTGGGCCTGTCCGCGGACGAGTTCCCGGCGGTCCCGGAGCCGGGCGAGGAGGCGGGTGTGCTGCTTCCGATGGCCTCGATCCGCGAGCTCATCGACAAGACGCTCTTCTCCATCAGCTCCGACGACACCCGCACGGGCCTCAACGGCGCGTACGTGGAGGCCAAGGAGCTGGAGGACGGCACCGTCATGCGATTCGTCGCCACCGACGGTCATCGCCTGTCGCTGTGCGGGCGCCCGTTCACGGGTTCCTTCGGCGAGGGACGCAGCCTGCTGCTGCCCAAGAAGGGGCTGGCGGAGCTTCGCAAGCTCATCGACGACGGTGACGGCGACTGGACCGCGAACTTCGGCGACACCCAGGCGAGCTTCCGCCGCGGGTCGATCTGCTTCTCCATGCGTCTGCTCGAAGGGGACTTCCCCGACTACGAGCAGGTCGTGCCGAGCAGCTGGCAGCGCCGCGTGATGGTGCAGCGGGACGCGATGATCGCGGCCCTCCGTCGCGTCAGCATCCTCGCCAGCGAGAAGTCGCACCCGGTGCGCTTCGCGATCATCAACGGCGGCGTCACCGTGACGGCGCGTCAGCCCGAGACCGGCGAGGCCCACGAAGAGGTCGAGGCCCAGGTCGAAGGTACGGACCTGGAGATCGGCTTCAACGCCCGCTACTTCCGGGACGCCCTCGCGGCGCTGAGCACCGACGTGGTGATGCTGGAGATCGGTGACTCGCTGAGCCCCTGCCTGATCAAGCCGGGCGACGGCAACAGCGACGAGCTGTTCGTCATCATGCCGATGCGGCTGGAGTAGATCTCCGCTGCACCTGAAGACCTTAGAGCTCCGCGACTTCCGCAACCTCGCGGCGGTCGATCTGGAGCTGTTCGACGGCCCCTGCGTCTTCTGGGGCGACAACGGCCAGGGCAAGACCAACCTGCTCGAGGCCGTGTACCTCCTGGGCACCCTCAAGAGCTTCCGCCGCGCTCGCGGCCCCGACATGATCCTCAAGGGCGCCGAGGTCGCGTCCGTGAAGGGCCGCCTGGTCGCCGGGGGACTGCCCCGCGACTGCGCGGTGTCGCTGACCAAGAAGGGCCTGCAGTTCAAGATCGACGGTAAGTCGCCCCGCGGGCTCCCGGACTGGTTTGCGCTCATCAAAGCGGTGGCGTTCGTGCCGTCGGACCTGCGGATGGTCGACGGACCGCCCGATCTGCGGCGGGAGTTCCTCGACCGGGCGGCGTTCACGCTCGATCCGACCTTCCTGGGCATCGCCCGGGAGTACCGGGTGGCCCTCAAACAGAAGAACGCGCTCCTGCGCGACAGCAAGCGGATGGGGCGGCCGATCGACCCGACGATGCTGGAGATCTGGAACGACAAGCTGGTGCGAGCCGGCGCGCAAGTGGTGCACCGACGCACCGAGTTCCTCCGCCAATTCGCCCCGGTCTTCCGAGAAGTTCACAAGGGCATCACCGCCGCCGCGAAGGGTCGGGCGGAGTTCCGATATCGGGGCTGCGTGGGCACTGAGGCGCTCGCAGACGGGATTTCGAGCATCGAGGCAGCCCTGGGCACCAAGGTTGCGGCTGCGGCGGCACAGGAGGCGAGGAGGGGCTTTTGTGTCGCCGGCCCTCACCGGGACGATTGGGAGCTTCGGGTCGGTGGAGAACCGCTGCGGAGCTTCGGAAGTCAGGGCCAGGTGCGCTCGGCGGCGCTGTCGATGAGGATCGGTCAGATGGTGCTCGCCAAGCGGGTCAGCGGCGTCTGTCCGCTCTTCCTCCTGGACGACGTCAGCAGCGAGTTGGACCCCCACCGAAACGCCCATTTGATGTCCCTGCTGCTCGACCTGGAGGCCCAGGTTTTGATCACCACGACCCACCGGGACAACCTCCGGCTCGACGCTGGCGCGTACAAGTCCTGGAACGTGCGTACGGGGACGCTGTCGCCTGACTGATCGAGGTGCTAGGGTGCGTCCCGGTTCCTCCATGAAATTTTACACGCGCGCGCACGATCGTATACGCACGCACGCGAAAGTCAGGCACCCATGACCGAGATCACCGAAACCCCCGCCACCGAGGGTGGGGGCGAGTACACCGCCGCCAACATCAAGGTCCTCGAAGGACTCGAAGCCGTGCGGAAGCGCCCCGGCATGTACATCGGCGACACCCACGAGACGGGGCTGCATCACTGCGTCTACGAGGTTGTGGACAACTCGATCGACGAAGCGCTCGCGGGCCACTGCGACAGGGTGGACGTCATCGTCCACCTCGACGGCTCTGTCAGCGTCGAGGACAACGGCCGCGGCATCCCCACGGGCATGCACCCCGAGGAGGGCATTCCGACGGTCCAGGTGGTGCTGACGAAGCTCCACGCCGGCGGCAAGTTCGACAACGACTCCTACAAGGTCTCAGGTGGCCTCCACGGCGTCGGTGTGTCCGTGGTGAACGCGCTGTCGGAGTGGCTCCGGGTGGAGGTCTTCCAGGACGGCAAGTACTTCGCCCAGGAGTACGGGCGCGGCGACGCGACGACCGAGGGGAAGATCGTCGGCAAGACGGTCAAGCGCGGCACGAAGATCACCTTCAAGCCCGACACCCAGATCTTCGAGACGGTCGACTTCCAGTTCGACATCCTCAGCAAGCGGCTGCGGGAGCTCGCGTTCCTGAACAAGGGCATCACGATCGTGCTGCGTGACGAGCGTGACGACCGGAACCACGAGTTCTTCTACGAGGGCGGCATCGTCTCCTTCGTCGAGTACCTGACGGAGAACAAGCAGGCGCTGCACGAGCACCCCGTCTACCTCAACGGGGAGAAGGAAGGCATCGAGTGCGAGATCGCGGTCCAGTGGACGACCGCCTACTCCGAGACCTGCTTCACCTTCGCCAACAACATCAACACGCAGTTCGGTGGCACCCACCTGTCCGGCTACAAGGCCGCGCTGACCCGCACGATCAACTCCTGGGGCCAGGCCGCGGGGCTGTTCAAGAAGCTGAAGGAGAACCTGTCCGGCGACGACATCCGCGAAGGTGCGACCTGCATCATCAGCGTGAAGATCCCGGACCCGCAGTTCGAGGGCCAGACGAAGCAGAAGCTCGGCAACTCCAACGTGAAGGGGATCGTCGAGCAGATCGTCAACGAGCAGTTGTCGCACTTCCTCGAGGAGACCCCCGCGGTCGGCCGCGCCATCATCGAGAAGGCGATCGAGTCGAACCGGGCGCGTGAGGCGGCGCGGAAGGCGCGGGACCTGGCGCGGCGCAAGAGCGTGCTGGACGGCGTCGGCCTCCCCGGCAAGCTCGCCGACTGCCAGGAGAAGGACCCCGCTCAGTGCGAGATCTATCTGGTCGAGGGTGATTCCGCCGGCGGCTCCGCCAAGTCCGCTCGGGACCGGAAGTTCCAGGCCATCCTCCCGCTGCGCGGCAAGATCCTGAACGTCGAGAAGGCGCGGTTCGACCGCATGCTCGGCAACGAAGAGATCGTCACGATGATCACAGCGCTGGGGACGGGCATCGGGCCGGGCGAGTTCGACCTGGAGAAGCTCCGGTACCACCGCGTCATCATCATGACCGACGCCGATGTCGACGGCGCCCACATCCGCACCCTTCTTCTGACCTTCTTCTTCCGCCAGATGACGGACCTCGTCACCCAGGGGCACCTCTACATCGCCCAGCCGCCGCTCTACAAAGCCAAGAAGGGCAAGAAGGTCACGTACCTCAAGGACGACGCGGCGCTGACCGACTTCCTCTTCCAGGCGGGTGCCAGCCAGCTGCGGGTGGAGGCCAAGGGCCGGAGCGACGGACCGGTCGCGGCGCCGGAGATCTACGGCTTCCTGGGCTCGATTCGCGAGCTCCTCACGTTGCTGGAGAAGGCCTCGCGGCAGCGCGATCTGCGGGTCGTGCACAGCTTCGTCGAGAGCTTCGACGGTGACGCGGAGAAGCTGCACAGCCGCGACGCCATGCAGGCCATCGTCGATGAGATGAACGAGCTCCTGCTCGATCTGTACAAGCCCGACGACCTCCGGCTGACGCAGCTCGATCTGCAGCACAGCGAGGAGTTCGACGCCTGGGAGATCCACGTGCGAACGCGCGACTCGGGCGTGGACAAGTACACGCACATCGGCTGGGACTTCGTGAAGTCGGGCGAGATGAACGAGCTGACACGGCTGCACCGCGAGGTCTTCGAGTACGGCAAGCCGCCGTACAAGCTGCTTCGTCCCAAGGGCGAGCCGCTGGACTTCCGCACGGAGCGCGAGCTCTACACGTTCGTCGAAGCGGCGGCCTCCAAGGGTTACGACATCCAGCGCTACAAGGGCCTGGGCGAGATGAACCCCGACCAGCTGTGGGACACGACGATGGACCCGGACGTTCGCACCCTGGTGCAGGTCCGGCTGGAGGACATGGCCGAGGCGGAGAACATCTTCTCGATCCTGATGGGGGACGCGGTCGAACCGCGGAGGGAGTTCATCGAGACCAACGCGCTGAAGGTGCGGAACCTGGACGTCTAGGGGAGGACGGAATGGCTCACGACGCAGCAACGAAGATCTGGGGCACGGGCTTCTACGTCCCGCCCACGGTCGTCACCAACGACGATCTGGCGAAGCGGTTCGATACGTCGGACGAGTGGATTCAGCAGCGCTCCGGCATCAAGGAGCGTCGCTACTCCACCGCCGAGGACACGCCCGCGGCCATGGGGGAGAAGGCTGCGCGCAAGGCGATCGAGGACGCCGGACTCGAGGTCTCCGACATCGACACGATCATCGTCGCGTCGCTGTCGCCGGACCACGATTTCCCCGGCGTCGCGTGCTTCGTGCAGCACCGCCTGGGACTCCCCGGGACGGCCTGCATCGACATCCGAAACCAGTGCACGGGGCTGCTGTACAGCCTCGCCACGGCGGATGCGTTCATCCGCGTGGGGCAGGCCAAGCACGTGCTCGTCATCGGCACCGAGGTGCACTCCACGGGGCTGGACTTCAGCAACGAGGGTCGCGACGTGACGGTGCTGTTCGGGGACGGCGCCGCTGCCATGGTGGTCGGCCCCACGGACGACCCCAAGCGGGGGTTCCTGACCCACTGCCTGCGGGCGGACGGCTCGGGCGCCAAGCAGCTCTGGATCCCCGCCCCGGGCTCCAGCTACTTCCCCCACCGAGCCCCCAAGTCGATGTACGAGGACCGCTCGATGTACCCGCAGATGAACGGGCGGGCGGTCTTCAAGTTCGCGTGCACGAAGCTGCCGGAGATCATCGGCGAGGCGCTCGCCAAGACCGGCTACGGGCAGGACGACATCGATGTGCTGGTTCCCCACCAGGCGAACATGCGCATCAACGAGATGGTCGCCAAGCAGTTGGGCTTCCCGCAGGACAAGGTCGTCCACAACATCCAGAAGTACGGCAACACGACAGCGGCATCCGTTGGGATCGCCTTCCACGAAGCGAAGCAAGATGGGCGCATCCAGGAAGGCTCGTTGGTGATGCTCGCGGCGTTCGGCAGCGGGTTCACCTGGGCGGCCTCGCTGGTGCGGATCTAAGGAGCAGCCATCCCCCTCGAGATCGCCGACAAGCGCGTCATCTTCGTCACCGGCAAGGGTGGCACCGGGAAGACCGCCATTTGCGTGGGCCTCGCCAGGACTCTGGCGCGGCGGGGGCGACGTGTGCTCGTGCTGGAGATCGACGCCCCGCGGCCCAACCTGCCCAGCTACTTCGGCGGCGAATCGACGTACCAGCCGCGGGTGTTGGCGCCCCGGATCGACGGCGCGAACCTCGACTTCGACAACTGCCTGCAGAGCTACGTGGAGTCGGTGGTCCCGGTGAAGCGGGTCGTCGGCGTGGTGCTGCGGAACAAGGTCGTGAAGATCTTCCTGTCGGCGACCCCAGGCGCGCGCGAGCTCGTGCTCTTGTCGCGGATCTGGGAGCACAGCTTCGACCCGCGGTGGGACCACATCGTGGTGGATCTTCCGGCGTCGGGGCACGCCGTGGCGCTGTTCAAGTGCCCGTCGCTGGCCCAGAAGACCTTCGCCCGCGGACCCGTGTTCACCCGGGCCGGTGAGGTGAAGGAGCGGTTCTCCGACCCGGCCGTGGCCACGCTGCTGTTCGCGTCGCTGCCGGGCGAGATGCCGATCAACGAGACCATCGAGACCCGCAGCCAACTCCTGGCGTTGGGGCTCCCGCCGTTGGGTGGGTTCTTGCTCAACCGGTACCCAGACGAGGTCTTCACGGACAAGGACAACGAACTGCTCGACGCCCTCGTGGAGTCCGAGGCGCCGCCAATGGTGGCGCAGGCGGCCGAGGCGGCGTGGGTCGTTCGCCGTGAGCAGCACATCGCCAGCGAAGGGCTCGAGCGGCTGTACGACGAGTTCGGTCGCGAGGAGTCGTTCACCCTCCCGGTGGTCCCGGGCACGCACGACCAGGTGGCCGAGAGCTTCAGCCTCGTGTTCGGGGTGTTCGTCGCATGAGCACCAAACACCAGGGCCTCACCGAGGCGCAGTCTGTCCTCAAGGACGTGATCCGCAACCGCGGTCTGCTCATCTGCGTGGGCAGCGGCGGCGTGGGCAAGACGACGACCGCCGCCAGCATCGGGATCCAGGCTGCGATCGAGGGACGCCGCGTCTGCGTGGTCACCATCGACCCGGCGCGCCGGCTGGCCAACTCGCTCGGCCTGGAGGCCCTCGGCAACGACGAGCGGCAGATTCCGCTGAGCAAGTTCACCGAGTTCGGGGTCGAGCCCAAGGGCACGCTCCACGCGATGATGTTGGACACCCAGACGACGTTCAACGAGCTCATCCGCGACGTCTCCCCGGACGACGAGACGCGCGAGCGCATCCTCAAGAACCGCGTCTACATGCACCTGTCGGACACGCTGTCGGCGTCGCACGACTACATGGCGAGCGAGAAGCTCTACGACCTGCACAACAGCGGGCGGTACGACCTCGTCGTGCTGGACACCCCCCCGATGAAGAACGCCATCGACTTCCTGGAGGCGTCCGGTCGTCTGAGCCGGTTCCTGGACGACCGGATCGTGGGCTGGTTCCTCAAGCCCCACGAGGGCGAGCGCCGCTTCGGACTCAGCCTGCTGCAGGCGCCCGGCGCGCTGGTCTACAAGCTCCTGGGCAACGTCTTCGGCTCGGACTTCCTGGACGAGATCGCGGAGTTCTTCCTCGCCTTCAAGGACCTGCTCGCCGGCTTCAAGGATCGCGCGGACGCGGTCTCGGCGTTGCTGCGGGATCCGGCGCTGACCAAGTTCGTCATCGTCTGCACGCCGCAGAGCACGTCGATGGAGGAGGCTCGCTACTTCCACCGCCAGCTGGAAGAGCGGCGGATGCCCGGGGGCTACTTCATCGTCAACTGCGTGGGCCGCTACGGAAGCTGCAAGCGGGACCCGGAGACGAACCACTACCTGGTCGAGTCGGACCGCGCGTTCATGCGCACCGAGCTGACGGACCACGCCTCGCCCAAGAAGATTAGGACCTTTACCCAACGCCTGGAGGCGCACTTCGACCGCAGCGTCGCGATGGCTCGTGATGACGAGCACGCCATCGCGGGACTGCGGGGCTTTGCCGGTTCGAGGGCGGTCGTCGCGACGATCCCCCGCATGCCGGAAGACATCTATGACTTCGACGGCCTCCTGGCCATCGATCGACATCTCTTCGGAGATTTGGAGCTGACTGCCTGATGAGTGCTTTTGCCGCGAACGTGGTTCGAATCGACATCGAAGATGAGATGCGATCGAGCTACCTCGACTACTCCATGTCCGTCATCGTGGGGCGCGCGTTGCCGTCCGCCCGCGATGGTCTCAAGCCGGTTCACCGCCGGATTCTGTACGCCATGTTCCGCGAGGGACTGCTGTCCAACCGGCGCTACTCCAAGTGCGCCGGCGTCGTCGGTGAGGTGCTCAAGAAGTACCACCCGCACGGCGACTCGGCGGTCTACGACGCGCTGGTCCGCATGGCCCAGCCGTGGAACCTCCGCTACCCGCTGATCGACGGCCAGGGCAACTTCGGCAACATCGACGGCGACTCCGCGGCGGCCTACCGGTACACGGAGTGCCGGCTCAAGCGGCTGGCCGAGGACCTGCTGTCGGACATCGACAAGGGCACGGTCGACTTCGCGCCCAACTTCGATGGCACGACGCCGGAGCCGCTGGTGCTCCCCACGCGCGTCCCGAACCTGCTGGTCAACGGCAGCTCGGGCATCGCGGTCGGTATGGCGACGAACATCCCGCCCCACAACCTGGGCGAGATCATCGACGGCACGATCGCGCTGATCGACGACAAGGAGCTCACCTCCGAGGAGTTGATGGGCTTCATCCCCGGGCCGGACTTCCCCACCGGGGGCGTCATCTACGGCAAGGCGGGTCCGTTCGACGCGGCGACCACCGGACGCGGTCGCATCCGTGTGCGCGGCGTGGCCGAGGTGATGAAGGATGAGAACGGCGACGACAAGTCGATCATCATCACGGAGATCCCCTACCAGGTGAACAAGAGCCGCCTGGTCGAGTCCATCGCCAAGCTGGTGCGGGACAAGAAGATCGACGGCATCCGGGACATGCGCGACGAGTCCGACCGGACCGGCATGCGCATCTACATCGGCCTGAAGCGCGACGCCATCGGGCAGATCGTGCTGAACCACCTGTACAAGCAGACGGCGCTCCAGAGCACGTTCGGCGCCATCAATCTGGCGCTGGTGAACGGCCGTCCGCAGGTGCTGCAGCTGCGCGAGATCCTCGCGGAGTTCATCGCCCACCGGAAGGAGGTCGTGCTCCGTCGCACGCGGTTCGAGCTGACCCAGGCGGAGGCCCGCGAGCACATCGTCGCCGGCTACCTCAAGGCGCTGGACGTCATCGACGAGATCATCGCGATCATCCGAGCGAGCGCGAACGTGGACATCGCGCGGGCCGAGCTGATCGGGCGGTTCGACTTCACCCACGTGCAGGCGCAGGCGATCCTCGACATGAGGCTCGCTCGGCTCACCGGTCTGGAGCGCGACAAGCTCGAGGCGGAGCATGCCCAGCTGCTGCTGACGATCACGGACCTCAAGGAGATCCTCGCCAGCGAGATTCGCGTCCGCGAGATGATCAAGGGCGAGCTGCTCCAGATTCGCGAGCGCTACGCCGACGATCGTCGGACCAGGATCATCGAGTCCTCTGCGGACCTGTCGATCGAGGACCTGATCGCCGACGAGGACGTCGTCGTGACGTTCAGCCACCTGGGCTACGTGAAGCGCACCCCGCTTCGCGAGTATCGGGCTCAGCGTCGTGGCGGGGTCGGGCGCAAGGGGATGAACACGCGTGACGAGGACTTCGTCAAGGACGTGTTCATGGCCCGCACGCACGACAAGCTGATGATGTTCACGACGTACGGTCGGGTCTATCTGCTGCGGGTCTACGAGGTCCCCGAAGGTGGACCGGCGGCGCGCGGCCGGCCGATGGTCAACCTCATCGACCTGGACGAAGGCGAGACCGTCGCGACGGTCGTGCCGATGCGGGAGTTCGACGACCGCAGCCTCGTCATGGTCACCGAGTCGGGGCGCATCAAACGCACCAAGCTGGAGGACTACAAGAACATCCGGGCCGGCGGGATCATCGCCTGCAGCCTCCGGGACGACGACCGCGTGCTCGCGGTGCGGCTGCTCGAGGATCCGGAGGGTTCGGTGCTCATCTCGACCGCCCAGGGCAAGTCGATCCACTTCCTCGCTGAGAAGGCGCGGGAGATGGGGCGGACGGCCAGCGGCGTGCGCGGTGTGACGCTGGTGGAAGGCGACAAGGTCGTCGGCTTCAGCGTGATCGAGCCCGACAAGAACCTGCTGACCCTGACGGAGAACGGCTACGGCAAGCGCACGCCGATCTCGGAGTACCGCCAGCAGAACCGCGGCGGCATCGGGCTCATCGACATCCAGACCGATGACCGCAACGGCGAAGTCGTCGGCGCGGTGCAGGTCAACGATGGCGACCAGCTGATGATCGTGACCGACACCGGCAAGATCATCCGTACCCGGGTGCACGACGTCCGCATCGTCGGACGCAACACCAAGGGCGTGCGCATGATCCGGCTCGACAAGAACGAGAAGGTCATCGGCTTCAGCAAGATCGACGAGGCCAACCTCGCCGACGATGACGAGGTCGAGTTGGACGAAGACGGCAACCCGATTCCGAAGCTGGACGAGGATGGCAACCCCATCGTCGCCGCCGAGGCGACCGAGGGTGAAGCCGCCACGGGCGAGACCGAGGCCGCGACCGACGCTGAAGCGGACGCCCCCGCCGAGACCGACGACGCGGAGGCGGACGACGCTGCGAGCGACGAACCCGACGCGGAGTAGCTTCGCGCTGATGGCGCTCCTCGTGCTGGCCGCCTGCGGAGGCGACCGGCCCGAGGACGCCGTGCGTGAAGCCGATCACCTGTTCGGACAGGGCCACTGGGAGGAGGCGGCAGCGGCGTACGCGAGCCTTCCCCCGGAAGTCGGTCGCTGGCGTGCCTACGGCGCGTGGCGGGCGGCCGTGGTCTACCGCGACGGATTGCAGGATCTGCCCCGAGCCCGGGAAGCGTTCGAGGCGTGTGCCAAGACGTGGGCCGATGACGAGTGGGGCTACACCTGCCAGGTGGACCTCGCCGATCTGCTCCGAGACTCCGGCGAGCCCCGGGACGCCATCGGCGCCTACCGAACCGCGGTGGAGATGCGCCCCAACGGAGCCCATCTGCAGCAGTGCCTGCTGTCGTCCGGCCGGGCCTACCTGACGCTGGGGCAGCCCGAGCAGGCGCGGGTGGAGTGGGAGGAGCTGCTGCAGCGCTTCCCCACCAGCGCCCATGCCCCGATCGTGGCGCTGGAGATGGCGCGGTCGTTCGATCTCCAGGGCGATCACAAGGGCGCGCTGGCGGCCTACCAGGACGTGCAGGACCGCTTCAGTACCCACTCGGTGGCCCCCCTGGCGGCCTTCGGCGAGGGCGAAGCGCTCGAGCAGTTGGGGCGCCTGGAAGAGGCCGAAGCCAAGTTCGTGGCGGCGATGGAAGTGCACCCCAACCCCGGGGCGGTGCAGATCAAGCTGGACTCGGTGCGGGAGCGACGACAGCGTCGCGAGCAGGATGAGTCCTCGGTCATGGACCACGGCGTGAAGCTCAATCGATAGGAGGCAGGTGATGGCAGATCGCAGGCGAAGCGCGGAGTTGATGAAGCGGGCCGAAGCCCGCATCCCCGGGGGCGTGAACAGCCCCGTGCGAGCGTGGTCGGCAGTCGGCGGTTCGCCGCCGTTCATCGAGGCCGGCGAGGGCTGCCGGGTCCGCGACGCCGACGGCAACTGGTACATCGACTACATCGGCTCATGGGGTCCGCTGATCCTGGGCCACCGCCCGCACGCCGTGACCGAGGCCCTTCGCGAGGTGTTGGAGTCCGGCACCAGCTTCGGGGCCCCCACCGAGCGGGAGGTCGTCTTCGCCGAGACCATCTGCGCGCGGGTGCCCGGCTGCGACCTCGTGCGCCTCGTGAACTCGGGCACAGAGGCGACCATGTCGGCGCTTCGGCTGGCCCGTGGCGCGACCGGCCGGGACCTCATCGTCAAGTTCGAGGGCAACTACCACGGGCACAGCGACGGGCTGCTCGTGGCCGCTGGATCCGGCGCGGAGACGCTCGGTCAGCCCGACAGCCCCGGCGTGCCGGCGGCGATCGCCAACCTGACGCTGTCCCTCCCCTACAACGACGCCGCTGCCCTGGAGTCCACGTTCGCGGCCCACGGCGACGACATCGCCGCCGTCATCTTCGAGCCGGTGGCGGGGAACATGGGCTGCGTGCCCCCCGAGGACGACTTCCTCAGCGCGCTGCAGTCGCTGTGCCGCACCCACGGCTCGGTGCTGATCGCCGACGAGGTGATGACCGGGTTCCGGGTCGCCTCCGGCGGCGCCATCGAGCGCTTCGGCATCGACGCTGATCTCGTCTGCCTCGGCAAGGTGATCGGCGGCGGGCTGCCCGTCGGAGCCTACGGCGGCAAGGCCGAGTTGATGTCCCAGATGGCCCCCGCGGGGCCCATCTATCAGGCCGGAACCCTGTCGGGGAACCCGCTTGCGGTGGCCGCCGGCCAGGCGATGCTCGATGCCCTCGGCCCTGGCACCTACGACCGGCTGGAGGCCAGCGCGGCCCACCTCGAAGCCGGTATCACCGCCGCCATCGCCAAGAACGGCGGCGGCGCCCGCGTGCAGCGGGTCGGCTCGATGATGGCGGTCTACTTCCGCGACGATCCGGTGCGTTGCCTGGCGGATGCGCGAACCTGCGATCTGGAGCGGTTCGGGCGCGTGTTCCACGGCCTGCTGGACCGCGGCGTCTCGATCGCCCCCTCGGCGTACGAGGCGGCGTTCGTCTCGACCGTCCACGACGATGAGGCGCTCGACGCCACCATCGCCGCCTGGGACCGCGCGCTCGCCCTCTGAACCAACTCAGCCCTCGCAGAGCCCGACTGGGTCGCGCGTTTGGGCGGTGTGCGGGGAGGGGCGGGGCTTCCGTGTCGGGAACCGGCCATCGGGCCTCGGAGCGAAGAACCCCAAGGTCGGTCGCGCGGCCAGCCGGCGGTGCATCTCGCGATAGAACCAAAGGTGGAGGTGAACCGGCTTCCTTGCGTCGATGTTGACGTCGTGGCTGGAGTACACCTCCCATCTGAGATCGCCCCGCCTCCCGGGTCCGCGTCCATCAAGCTTCGCGAACAGCGACAGGACGTGGGCCCCTTCAGTCGCTTCGCCTTTGTACAGCGTGGCCGTGGAGTCGCCTCGCAGTCCGTGGCGGCTCAAGTCGTACAGATCTCCGCCGTCGAAGATGGTCTCACCATCACGGCAGACACGCAGCTTCGTCAGCCTGAAGCCCCGACCGAGGTCGATCCTGGATTCGAGTTCGAATTGCCCGGTGCTTCGGACAGCTTCGTCGCCGGCCGCGGGCGCGGGCTGGAGAGCCAGAAGGAGCACGCTCCCGGAGACCACCAGCGCCGCAGCTATCCCCCGATTCACCACGGGAGACTATCGCAGCCTACTCGCCGTAGTTCAGAGGATGCGCGGTATTGAAGATCACGGCGACGTCGTTCCGGTCGATCCAGCCCTTGCTCCGCAACTGACGGTCCACCACGCGACCGCGCCGCCTCGACAATCAGCATCGGTGGGCCCGATCAAAGGCGGTAGAAGCGGGGCTTCAGCCGAGTGACGACGATTCCCGTAATGCCCCGGTGCCAACGGGCGTACAGACGCCGGTTCGGAGCAAACTCGTCGCCGACCGGAACGCCGATAGTTGAGGTTGCATGCGTAGACCAGCGGTTGGGGTCCGCCGCGTATCGCGCGAGATCTGCATAGACCTCCGCAGCAAGGCCAACGCCGTGCTTCGAAATGAAGGACTCGAGCTGTTCCTGGGCGCGGATCGTCATCGTCACCCCCGCGGGCACAGCGTGCGTGTCGTTGACCGGTGCGATCGAGCGGACGGAGTGGTCGTCCGTCCCATGTCGAGCGGTCGGGAAGCATGTGAATAGACTCGCGACAGCCTGTGCGCCGATTTCGTGGGCGTGCGGCATCAGGACCGCGCGGTACGCCGCGCGGTCTTGGGGGGAGGCGTCGTCGAGGAAGTGAAGGAGGTTGAGTGCTGTCATCTTACAAAGCTCCGCCGTTGACACTGGCTGAGTCGGCAGTAAGATCGGGCTACTTACACCTTGAGCCTTCGTGCGTCGTTCAGTGATGCCGACGATTTAGCCGGGCTTCGTATCCGGCTTCTTTCGTTCTGGCCGACGAACCGACCAGACTGTCCGAAATTTACACCGCCACCACGGCCGATCCAAGGGCGAATAGGGATCGCGTCGTGCGTTCTTGACTTCCATCGGGCCGTGGTTACGCCAGATGATCCCACCGTCCGATTCGAGCGTCGGCACCGCTCAGGGGTACGCGCCCGTCCCGGCATGATCCCGGTTCTATTCGCCGTAGTTGAGCGCGTGCCCGGTGTTGAAGATCACGGTGATGTCGTTCCGATCGATCCAGCCCTTGCTGCGCAGCTGCCGGGCCGCCGCGACGCACGCGCCGCCCTCGGCGGAGCACTGAATCCCCAGCTTCTGGGCCATCGCCTTCGCGCCGTCGAGCAGGTCGATCTCATCGATCGCGATGGCCGTTCCACGTGAATCACGCAGGCACCGGAGCATCAGGAAGTCGCCCAGGGCGCCGGGCACGCGCAGCCCGAAGGCGGCCGTCTTCTTGGGGTTCTTGATCGGCGTCGCGCCGTCCCACTCCTTGCGCTTGAACGCCTTCACGATGGGGGCGCAGCCGGTGGTCTGGACGACGACCATGCGCGGCCGTTCGGGGCCGATCCAGCCGAGCCGCTCCATCTCGTCGAACGCCTTCCACATGCCGATGAGGCCGGTGCCGCCGCCGGTGGGGTACAGGATGACGTCGGGGAGCCGGCCCAGGTCGTAGAAGAGCTCGTAGCCCATGACCTTCTTGCCCTCGATTCGGTAGGGCTCCTTGAGGGTCGACAGGGGGAACCAGCCGTTGCTCTCGGCGACCGGCTTCAGGGCCGCTCCGGCGTTGGCGATCGACCCGTCGACCGTGACCACGTTGGCCCCCATGGCAACGACCTCGCCCTGGATCGGCTTCGGCGTCGACTCCGGCACGTAGACGTGGACATCGAGCCCGTGGAGCGCCCCGTAGGCCGCCGCCGCGGCGCCCGCGTTGCCCGCCGAAGGGAGGCAGACGCGCCCGATCCCGAGCTCCCTCGCGCGGGCCGTCGCCAGCGCCATGCCACGCGCTTTGAAGCTGCCGGTGGGGTTCTGGGCTTCGTCCTTGATGAGCAGGTTGGGGAGGTCCAGGTCGACGGCCAGTCCATGCGCCTTCAGCAGCGGAGTCGCCCCCTCGCCGAGGGTCGGCATCTCGGCCCCCTGCACCGGCGACAGCTCGGGCAGCCGGTGCTGGCCGGGGCGGCGGCTCATCACCGTCTGGATCGACACCGCCCCGGGCGTGATGCGGTAGCGGGCCAACAACGGTCCTCCGCATTCGGTGCACACCCGGTGAGGCTTGCGGAAGTCATGGGAGGTTTCGCAGCGGCCGCATTCGAGGTGGGTCAGCAGAGATCGCATCGCGGGAGGATAGACTTCCGGCGCATGAAGTCATTGCTCCAGCAACTCGAAGAAGAGTTCGGAATCGGTCTGCGCGACGGCCAGGACGAGCGGCGGGAGGCCGACCGACGTCCCTGCGTCGCGCCGGTGGTCCTGGTGCCGGTCGGAGACGAAGAAGGCCGCCGCGACGGCATCGCCCTGGATGTCTCCCCGACGGGGGCCCGCGTCGTCAGTCGCGCCCACCTGGACGCCCAGGAGATGGAGATCCGGATCCCCCGCGCCGAAGGCAAGCCGATCGTGCTGGTGGGGCGGGTCGTTCGGACCCGGGATTTGGCGTCCGGCTACCGCGAGTACGGGCTGCGGTTGACCACCGACATCACTTGAAGCGAAGCGTGCGCCAGGCCGACGCGGCCTTCTTGTCCCCGCCCAGATCGGTGTCGGGGCGCGGGTTCTCGATCCGGCCGTCGTAGTAGTAGTAGCCCGGCAGCTCGCCGCAGTTCGTCGCGCGGAACGTCTCCCGGATGTCCGTGCCGTACTCCAGCGAGCCGGTGACCGTGTTGTCGTCCCAGCGTGAGATTTCGGCGGCGCCGCGGTTGTCCGGAAGCGGGTTCCCCTCGGGGTCGGTGCCGTTGAAGAAGGACGTGCACTGCGCGCCCAGCCAGTTGTAGTTCCCGTACGCCTCGCACTCGGGCGTGTAGTACGACGGGTACTCCCCCTCCCAGGGCATGTCTTCGCCGCGGACCATGTAGACGAGCAGCCACTCGTTGTCGTCGTCGTTCCAGCCGTAGTTGGTCGCGTCGGCGCAGCCGAAGTCCTCCTCCTCGCGGGGGAGGAAGAGGTAGACCACCCAGGCGGCGCTGTTGGGGTAGTAGCGGTAGGTCAGGAAGGCATCGCCGTAGCTGCCTCCGAACTCGTCCGCGTGCGGCAGATTCTCGCGGACCGGCGGGCACCCAAGCAGGGAGACCGCGACCGCGACGAGCAGAACATGAACCCACCTCATGACCGGAGCCTACCGTGAACGGCCAGACCGCTCGCGTAGGATCTCAGTGTGGTCATGGAGACATTTGGGGGGACCGACCGGTACGACCTGCTCGGCACGCTCGGGCGGGGCGGCATGGGCGTGGTGTACCGGGTTCTGGACCGCAGCTCGGGGCGCGAGGTGGCGCTCAAGACGACCTACAAGCCGGGCCCGGGGGCGCTGTATACGCTGAAGCGCGAGTTCCGCTCCCGCGCCGAGGTCCGCCACCGAAACCTCGTGTCGCTCCACGACCTCGTCATCGAGGGCGAGCACTGCTTCTTCACGATGGAGTTGGTCGACCAGGCGGTCGACCTGCTCGAGTGGATCACCGGGTACGCCCACGGCGACGAGCCCATCGCGGACACCGTCAGCCTCGGTGCCATCACCGCCCTGCCGGGCGATCTGGCACCCGCCCGCCCGGGGCCCGACCCCGGGGAGATCCGCCGCCTGCGGGCCACGATCGGCCAGCTCCTGGACGCCCTCCAGGCCCTGCACAGCGGGGGGGGGGTCGTCCACCGCGACGTCAAGCCCGCCAACGTCCTCGTCACCGCGTACGGGAGGGTGGTGCTGTCCGACTTCGGCTTCGCCACCACCCGGGCGGAGTTCGAGGCGAGCCAGTCGGGGGAGATCACGGGATCGATCCCGTACATGGCGCCGGAGCAGGCCGCGGGCGCCCGATCGACCCCCGCCGCCGACATGTACGCGGTGGGTGTCATCCTCTTCGAGGTGCTGACCGGGCACCGTCCGTTCGTCGGAAACGCCATGAAGGTCCTCGCGGACAAGGCCCGGCACGACGCCCGGCCGGTCCGCGCGCTCGCCCCGGAGGCCCCCGCCGACCTGGCGGATCTCGCCGAATCGCTGCTGCGACGCGATCCGGAGGACCGTCCCTCGGCCGACGAAGCGCGCCTCGTGCTCGCCAACGACCGCGACAACGACGAGCTCCCCGAGTTGGACCGCACGGTGATGATGTCGCCCGTCGCGACGTTCGTCGGTCGGGGCAGGGAGCTGGCCCGGCTGCGCACCGCGGCCGCCAACGGGCGGTTTTGATCTCCGGCCGCTCGGGCATGGGCAAGTCCCACCTCGTGCGGCACTTCGCCAACGAGCTGCGCCAGGCCGACTGGTGGGTGCTCCGGGGCCGCTGCCACCCGGCCGAGAACATCCCCTTCAAGGCGCTGGACGGCATCGTCGATGACCTCAGCCACCACCTCGCGACCGTGCGCGGTCGCGAACAGCGCGAGATCGCCCCCCGCCACACCGGCGCCCTGTTCCGGCTGTTCCCGGTGCTCGAGCGGGTCGCCGGCCTGGCCGACGCGCCCAAGTCTCGGCTGCCGGCGGATCCGGTGCTGGTGCAGCGGTTGGGCTTCGCCGCGTTGCGGGACCTGCTCGCCCGGCTCGCCGAGCGGCGTCCCCTGGCGGTCTGGATCGATGACCTGCAGTGGGGCGATGTGGATTCGCTGCCGTTGCTGCAGGAGATCCTGCGCGAGCCCGATCCGCCGCCCCTGCTGCTGCTGCTGTCGTTCCGCGCGGAGGATCGCGACACCAGCCCGCTGCTCACGGGCTTGCTGGACGGGAGCCCCCGCCTCGAGCCCGAGACCATCGAACTGGGTCCCCTGTCCCCGACGGACACTCGCGAGCTCGCAGGGGGGTTGCTCGCGCAGATGCGATCCAGCGACTCCGCGACCGTCGAGGCGATCACCGCCCAGTCCGGCGGCTCCCCCTTCCTGGTCGGCGAGATGGCCCGGTTCGTGGGCCGCAGCGAGGACACCGGCCCGGCGCTGCTGGCCAACGCGGTGACGGGCCGCCTGGACGAGGTCGGCGGCGCCGCAGCAGCTGCGGGTCTCCGAGGGGCCTTCGGGGCGGCTCTTGGACGCGTACCACGACAAGATCCGCGAGACGCTCCTGGACACCCTCCCGTCGGACCGGCTGGTGGCGGTGCACGCATCGATCGCCCACGCCATGTCGACCGAAGACGATGCCGATCCCGAAGCGCTGCTGGAGCACTGGCTGGGCGCGGGCGACCGGGCTCGCGCCGGCGCCGCCGCCACCATCGCGGCGCACCGGGCCGAGGAGCAGCTCGCGTTCGAGCGGGCCGCCGCCCTCTACGCGCGGTGCATCGAACTGGAGCCCCCCGGCTCGAACCTCTGGGAGCTTCGCGACGGCCGGGCCTGCAGCCTCGCCAACGCTGGACTGGGCCTCGAAGCAGCCGGCCAGTGGGAAGCCGCGGCGACGGACATCCAGGCTGCCGACCCGGCGTCCGCCGACCTCCTCCGCCTGCGCAGCCTCGCGTGCGAGTTCCGCCTCCGCTGGATGGACCTCCGCGGCGCGGGGACCCCCCTGCGGGAGGTGCTCCGGGCCGTTCGCATCCGGGTGCCCGCCTCGACCTCGGGCCGCATCGCCATGGGCCTGGTCCTCCGCGCCTGGGTCCGCTTCCGGGGCATGCGGCACGACGCCTCCGTGGACCGCGCGACCCCCGAGCAGAAGCGTGAGCTCGCGGCGCTGTGGCGGGTCTTCCGCATCCTGTCGCTGGTCAATCCCCTGCTCGCCGACGTGCTCGGCCTTCGGTACGTGCTGCGGGCGCTCCCCACCGGCGACCCGTCGGCGCTGGCCCGGGCGTTCTGCCAGGAGGTTGGCTACGGCTCCATGCTGGGAAGCGAGCGGTACCTGGGGGGCGTGGAAGATCGCCTCGCCACCCTCGAGGAGCTGGCGGAGGCCTCCGGCGACCCCCACGACCGGGCCCTCGTCCGGATCAACAGCGGCGTCGTCGGCATGTGCACCTCCCGCTGGCGCCGCCTCGCCGAGCACGCCGACCGGGCCGCCACGGTGTGGGAGACCGAGTGCATCGGCGAGCAGTGGTACGTCGCCCTCGGTCGGTCGTGGAGCGCGCTGGGCTACACGTGGCACGGCGAACTGGGCACGGCGCGGACCGTGATCGAAGCCGGCATCGCCGAAGCCGCTCGGCGGGACGACCAGTGGGCCAAGGCCAACTACTGGCTCGGGGAGGCGACGATCGCTCTGCTCGCAGTCGGCCGGGAGGCCCAGGTGCGCGAACTTCTGACCGACGCCCGCCGCACCCTCGGGCCGCAGGACGCGGGTTGGGTGCAGAGCGCCTACAACGTGCAGTCCCTGTCGCTGGTCGCCTCCGAGCTCCTCGTGGACCTCTGGGAGGGAGACGCCACCGGCGCCTGGCATCGCATCAGCGGGGAGTGGGGGGCGCTGCGCCGCAGCGGCTACTTGCTGTGCCGGTTCATCCGCTCGGCGGCGGGATCGCTCGTCGCGTCCATGTCGATGGAGATCGCGCGGATGCGCTCGCGTGAGCGCAGCAACTCCTCGTCCGCCCAGGCCACGATCGCATTCGAGATCCGAGCCCGAAGGACCGGCGACTCGAGGTTCTTGAGCATGCCCGAGCGGCCCAAAGCATCCGCCAGATTGGGCTCGATCCCGAGCTTGATGATGGTCGGCTCGGCGTCCTCGCGGATGAGCCTGCGGATGTAGCCGGAGACCGACTCACCGCTGGCCTGCGCCGCTGCGAGCTCGCTCTCGTCGATCGTGATGTTGATGCGTTTCACGCCCATGGAGAGGGCAGTATGTCACACGCCGATCTGGTGATTCGCACCCCCGAGTGTGTATTGGTGCGATCCAGGTCGAAGACGACTCCGAGGCCTGCTTCTTCTAGAACTCGGCCCTGACCCCGAACCAGGGTCGGATGGGGAGTTGCCGGAACACGAACGGCTCGGGCGCCGTATCGGCCGTGCCGGGTCCGTAGATCCAGACGAACTGCCCCTGCGCGTAGGTCGCGTTGAGCACGTCGATGTAGAAGGCCAGCTTCACCCGCTCCTTGATGATGCGGAAGTGCTCGACGCGCAGCGAAAGCTCCGTCCACGGGCCGTAGGACCGGCTGTTGTAGTCGTGCGGGGCGAGCACCCAGCGGTCCCCGTCGGGGGTCCGCACCGGCGTCACCGGCGTGCGCGGCCGCCCCGTGCGCAGCTCCCACATGCCCGCGATCAGCCAGTTCTTCTTCGTCCCCAACTTGACCTCGCCCATCACCCGCAGCCCGTGCCGCTGGTCCCACGCCGGCGCGAAGGTCTGGGGGCCCGCCTCGTTCAGCGGGTTGGTCCGCTCCGTGTTCAGGAGCGAGTAGGTCACCGCCAGCCCGACGCGCCCCTTCCGCATGGCGAAGTAGACGTCCAACCCGGTGGCTGTGCCGGTGCCCGTGGAGGTGTACCCGGGGCCCCGCTCGGTGGCCGCGGCGGTGTCGGGGTTGACCAGCAGCCGGTCCAGCTTCTTGTGGTACGCCTCGATCCGGATCAGGCCGCCGAACGGCAGCAGCTGCTGGATCCCGGTGGTCAGGTGCAGCGCCCGCTCGGCCTTCAGGTCCACCGCGCCGGCGGCCGGGTCGAACAGCAACGGCTCGCGCAGCGGCTGATGCACCAGCGCCCAGCTCGCCTTGAACGTCGTCATGGTCGGCGCCGTCACCGACAGCCCCATGCGCGGGGACACCAGCACCTCGCCGGTGTTGTGCATCGGCGTGACCCGCACCCCCGAGCGGACGTTGATCGGCGTGCCGAACAGCTGCCGCCAGTCGTCCTCGAGGTACAGCGCCAGCTCGGTCCACGACCGGCTGCTGTCGAACGTCAGGCTCCCCGCCCCCAGGTTGGCCCACGGCAGGGCGGCCCACGTCGGGGTGGTGCGGGGATCCTTGATGGTCCCGTCGCCGCCGAGGCTGAAGTAGGCGAGGTCCGCGCCGGCCCGCACGAAGTGGTTCTCCCCGACCGTCAGTTCGAGGTCGCTGCGGAAGCCCGGCCGCCAGGTTCGGACCTCGCGGGTGACCTGGAAGTCGGCCTCCTGAGCGCGGTTCTCGAAGTCGTGGGTGAAGTACGCGAGGTTCCTCCACGTCACGCGATCGTGGAGCTTCCAGCGCGAGTCCACCGACAGCACCGTGGTGCGCGCCCGGGTCTCGATCCCGTTCTCCAGCGTGACGATCGCGTCCGACTCCGGGTCGCCGCCTTCCAGCGTCATGTGGTCGTGGGCGTGCAGCAGGGTGACCCGCAGCCGGTGCCGGTCCCCGCCGACCGTGCCGCGTCCCAGGTACTCGCCGAAGGCCATGCCGACGAACTGATCGCTGAACAGCCCGACCGCCTTGAGCAGGGCGAAGTACGCCTCGAAGAAGCTGCGGCGGGCGGAGATCAGGAACGTCGCGGGCGAGCCCTTCGGCCCCAGCGGACCGGACAGGTGAGCCGACCCCATCGCCATGTTCACGTCGATGAGGCCGTCGAACTGCGTGTTGTCGCCGTCGATGTAGTGGACGTCCAGCGCTCCCGCGAGGCTCTCGGTCCACGGGGCCGGCGGCGCATCGGCGTACAGCGTCACCTTGTCGACCAGCTTGGGGTTGAACATCGTGAACGTGCCGCCGAGGTGGTTCGGGTTCAGCAGCTGGATGTCGTCCAGGTAGAAGGCGGTCTCGGTCGCGTCCCCGCCGCGCACGTGGAAGAGCGCGAACATGTCGGTGTCGCTGACGACCCCCGGCAGCTGCCCCACGACCTTGGCCAGATCCCCCATCGCGCCGGGCGCCAGCTCGATGTCCCGCCGGGTCAGCTCCCACGCCCCGCTGACCGCGGAGGTGTCCGACTGGAGCGGCGCCCGCTCGACCTCCCGCCAGGGCTTGCGCCCCGTCACGATCGTCTCGTGTTGGGGGGTGTCCAGGCGGGTCAGGAACGACTCCACCGTCATGCGCTCGCCCGCGATCAGCTCGAGCGTCTGGACCTGCCGCTGGAAGTCCGGGTGGTACAGCACGACCCGGACCTCGCCGGGCACGAGCTCAGCCAGCTCGAAGGAGCCGTCTCGCGCGGTGACGGTTTCGGCCTCGGTGCCGCTGATGGAGACAGTGACGTCCGCCAGCGGCCGACCGTCGGTGCGGTCGCCCACGGTTCCCGCCAGCGTCGATGTCGGCGGCGGCTCCTCGGGCCGCTCGATGTCGTCGAGGCGGAAAACGAACCGGTAGCGGATGTCGATCGCGGTGGGCTCACCGTCCACCAGGGCGGGCACAAACAACATGCGCCCGGCCGCCTCGATCGCGGTTTCGTCGAACGCCGGGGTGAGGGACTTCAGCACCTCGACGGCGGTCGGAACGCCGTCCTCGTCGATGGTGATCGTGAGGACGACTTCACCCTCGATGCCCTCGTCGATCGCCTCGGGCGGGTAGGTCGGGAGCACCTCCTCAACGAGGGTCGGCGCCCGGCTCAGAATCGGCTCTGCGACCGCACCAGCCGCGCTTAGGAGCACGATCAGCGCTAGGACAATGGGACTTCGCACCACGAAATGGTACGACCGTCGCTTGCTTCGAGGGGGGTCTGTGACCTATATACTCGCCCGCTTTCGCCCCCTTGGGCGGCAACCCGGAGAGAGGGAACGTCATGAAGCCCGAGCGTCAGGAGTTCTTCCGCAACCTCCTCAACGAACGACTCGAGGCCCTGATCAAGGACGCCGAGAGCGGCGTTGGTGATCTGGTGTCCGAGAAGGAGAACCTTCCGGACTCGATCGACCTCGCGACGCAGGAGTCGAACCGTGATTTCACGCTTCGAATGCGCGATCGGGAGCGCAAGCTCATCTACAAGATCCGCGAGGCCATCGGCCGCATCGAAGAGGGCGAGTACGGTGAGTGCGTCGTCTGCGGTGAGGACATCAGCGAAGGCCGCATGCTGGCCCGACCCGTGACCACTCACTGCATCGACTGCAAGACCGAAGCCGAGCAGCAGGAGCGCGTCCGCGGCCTGTAGGCCGGACGCCCCCCGGTGACGGCCTCCGTCGCCGAACTCGCGATCCCGCTGCCGGCTCCCGGCAGCTTTCACTACGCCATCGGACCTGAGCTCGCCGGCCAGGTGCAGGTCGGCCACGTCGTGCATGTTCCGTTCGGGAGCCGCCGCCTGACGGGGTACGTGCTCGCGCTGTTGGACGAGGCCCCCGAGGCCGACTTCAAGCTCCGACCGATCAAGGCCATCGCCCAACCCGATCCGCTGTTCGGGGCGGACGTCGTGCCGCTGTTCCGCTGGATCGCCCGCTACTACGCCCACCCCCTCGGGGAGGTCGTTCGAGCGGCGCTCCCGGGGGCGACGCGGACCGCCAGCCGGACGATGGTCAAGCTCCTCCCCGAGGGTGCCCAGCCCTCCTTGCTGCACGACGCCGAGATCGCCGCGTTGCTGTCCCGGCTGACCTCGTCGCCGTCGCACGCGCTGACCCAGAACTCCTTGAAGCGTCGCGACAGCGTCACCCCCGCGACCATCAAGCGGGCTCAGCGTCAGGGCCTCGTCGAGGTCGTTCAGGAAGCCGGCGAGGTGCTCGCCCAGGTCCGCACGGAGCCCTGGTACGCGCTGAAGGACAACGCCCGCGCCACCCGCGAAGGGTTCTCCCGCAAGGGTCCCGTGCGCGACCGCCTCATCGACTGGCTGGAGCGGTTCGGGCCGGTCTCCCGCGAGGCCGTGGCGGAGGCGTTCCCGACCTACTCCGCGCCGCTGCGGCAGTTGATCGACAAGGAGTTGGTGATCGTCGAGGAGCGCCGCCTGGACCCCCTCGCGGCCGAGCGCGTGACCATCCTCGACAAGGACCGCGTGCCCCATCCGCCCACAGAAGCGCAGCAGGGCGCGCTGGATGCGATCAGCCCGGTGCTGGCGGCCCGCACCTTCGCCTCGTTCTTGCTCCACGGCGTCACCGGCTCGGGCAAGACCGAGGTCTACCTGCGGCTCGCCGCCGAGGTGCTGGAAGACGGCGGCAGCGCGATCCTGCTGGTGCCCGAGATCGGCCTCACCCCGCAGTTCCTCGCCCGGTTCCGCGCCCGCTTCGGGGACGAGGCCGTCGGCGTGCTCCACTCCGGCCTCACCGACCGCGAGCGGTTCGACGAATGGCTCCGCATCCGGTCCGGCGTCGCCCGCCTCGTGGTCGGCCCGCGGTCCGCCGTCTTCGCCCCCGTGAACGACCTGCGGCTCGTCGTCATCGATGAGGAGCACGACGGCTCGTACAAGCAGGAGGAGGGGCTCCGCTACAACGCCCGCGACGTCGCCCTGGTGCGCGCCCAACGGGCCTCCGCCGTGGCCGTGCTCGGCAGCGCGACGCCATCGATGGAGAGCTACCGGGCCGCCGAGTCGGGCCGCCACGGGATGTTGAAGCTTCCCGCCCGGGCAGGCGGACGGGCGATGCCCGAGATCGAACTCGTGGACCTCCGCGAGTTCCCCGTCGACGATCCGGACTCCCCCGCAGCGGCCCTGTCCCCTCCGTTGAAGGAGGCGCTGGAGACGAACCACGCCAGCGGCGGGCAGACCATCTTGCTGCTGAACCGGCGCGGCTTCGCGACCACCGTTCTGTGCACCTCCTGCGGGGTGCACTTCCGCTGCGACGAGTGCGACGTCTCGATGACGTACCACGCCCGTCGGCACTCGGTGGTCTGTCACTGGTGCGGTGCGTCCTCGGGCCTCCCGGACCGCTGCCCGACCTGCAACGACGCCCAGTCCCTCAAGGCCGTGGGGCGGGGGACCGAGCGCCTGGAGGAGGAGATGCTGGCCCTCTGGCCGGACCTGCGGGTCGACCGGATGGACGCCGATACGACCCGCTCCCGATCGGGGCACCGCCGCATCCTCGACCGCTTCGGGGCCGGCGATGTCGACGTGCTCATCGGCACGCAGATGGTCGCCAAGGGGCACGACTTTCCCGGGGTCACCCTCGTGGGGGTCGTGCACGCCGACGCCGCCCTGCACCTGCCCGACTTCCGCGCCAGCGAGCGCACGTTTCAGCTCGTCTCCCAGGTCGCGGGGCGGGCGGGACGGGGCGACCGCCCGGGGCGTGTGCTGGTGCAGACCTGGCACCCCGACCACCACGCCATCCGGTTGGCGCTGTCTCACGACTTCGAGGGCTTCGCGGAGCGCGAGACGCGACTGCGCCGGGGTCTGGCCTACCCACCTTTCTCCAGGCTCACGATGTTCCGCGTCTCCGCCACCAACGAGCGGGCTGCCGAGCGGGCCGCCCGGCACGTGCGTACGAGGGTGGATCAGGCGGGTCGCGGCCTGATGGACGTGAGGGTGCTCGGACCCGCGCCATCACCCATGTACAAGCTTCGCGGCCGGTTCCGCTGGCAGGTGCTGTTCAAGAGCCCCGATCACAAGGCTGCGAGCCAATTGCTGCATAGGCTGCAGCCAACCTCGCTGCGGGACGAGGTGGGCAAGGGCGGCGGGGGTGCGCGGGTCGCCATCGACCGGGACCCGGTCTCATTCTTGTGACCTTGACAGCAATTGCGGTCTGGGGGACTTTGGCCCACGAACGGGGAGTCCGAGGGGGGCAAGGGAGAAGCCGGTGTCGGCAGCTTTGACGAGACTGAAGGTACTCCTTGCGGAGCCCCACAAGCAGCTGCGCGAAGCCCTCGAGGAAGCCCTCAGCGACGTGTTCGAGATCCTCCCCTCGGGGACGGCCAATGGAACCATGCTTGGCTTCCAGCGGCACCGCCCCGCCGCCGTGCTCATCGCGATGAAGCAGACGGACGGCCACGGCCTGGACCTGTGCAAGAAGCTGCGGGAGGGCCAGGGCGACCGCCGGGCCTTCATCCTGGTCTACGGCACCGCCCCCGACCTGGCCGACGACGTGCTCGAAGGCGACATCCGCGCCCGCTACGGACCGGACCGCTACATGCCCCGCGGCGTGACCATCAAGAAGCTCGACATGCTGCTGCGCGAGCAGCTGAAGTTGGGCTGGAAGAAGATGGACTCGGGTTCGGAGCCTGCGCTCGCGGCCGACCCGGACAAGCCCACGGACTCCCGTTGGGACAACCCGATGACGACGACGGACGTGGTCTCGGCGAAGAACCCCGAGAGCTCCTCGGGCATCTTCCGTCGCCTCTTCAAGCGCTGAGCATCAGCCCTTGGTGGTCGTGCGACCCCGGGCTGGAGCCGGCTTGGGCGCGTCCGCCTGCTGCTTGCGGACCTGCTCGATCCGCTCGCTGGCCCGCTTGAACTTCGGGTAGGCGGCCAGCGACTTCTCGAACAAGGCGATGGCCGCGTCGTAGCGCCGCGCGCGCTTCTCGAGCATGCCCAGCCGGTACCAGGTGTGGGCCTCGTAGACGGGCAGGGGCTTGCTGTCGAGGTACTTGCGGTAGGCCGCGCGGGCGTCGTCGGCGCCCTTGCGGCGCTTGTAGTGGACCTCACCGATCTGGAACCAGAGCCGGTCGTTGTCCGGGTCGATGATCCGCGCTCGCTCGAACGCCGCCAGGGCGTCGTCGTACTTCTTGGACTGGCGGTAGACCCGACCGACGGTCATCTCGACCAGCAGGTTGTCGGGGTACTGCTCGCGCGCCCACTTCGCCTCTTCGATGGCCTTGTCCCAGTCCTTGGCCTCCATGTAGCTGTAGACGAGCACCAGGCTGGCGGGACCGCGGGCGAGCAGCCCGTTCTCCTTGGCGAGGCGCATCTGGGCGAGCCCCTCGGCGCGGTGGTCGCCGAAGTCCGGCAGCGCATCGACCTGATCGGTGATGGCGGAGCGCCAGTAGTTGTACAGACCGAGGGCGAGCTGGATGTCCTGGAACTCGGGCTCGAGCTTCTCGACCTTCTTGACGTACTCCAGCGCGTCCCAGGCCTTGTCGAAGGCCGGCAGGTAGCGCTCCTTGCGGATGTCGTACATCGCGTCAATGCCGAGGTGCACGGCGGTGAGGAAGTAGATCCACGCCTTCTGGTCGCCGCTCTTGTCGGCTCGCTTCAGGCGCGCGGCGGCTTCGCTGTACTCGCCCAGGTAGGCGCGCTCGTACTTGAAGTCGTAGTTCTCGAACATCCACGCCTGCCACACGAGGCTGCGTCCGATCGGCCCGACGGGGGAGTCGACGAAGTCGATGCCCATCTCCTCGAAGACCTCGAGCGCCTCGGGGTAGCGGCGCTGGTAGATGAGGTCCATGCCCTCCTGGGTCGCGGCGAACTCGGGGCGCGAGACGCCCAGCGGGTTCTCACCGGAGAAGTTCTTGCCGCTGGGGCTCTTGGGTCCGGCGAACGCGGCCATCGGCACGAGGGTGGCGGCGAGCAGGACGATCAGGGTCAGGCGAAGGTGCATCAGGCACTCCGTCGGGCGAGCACCGCGTCGATGATGTCGACGTCGATGCGGGTTCCGTACAGCGAGGTGCACTCTTGAATGCCCGTGGGTGAGGTCACGTTGACCTCGGTCAGGCTCCCGCCGATCACATCGATGCCGGTGAAGATCATTCCCCGGTTGAATAGATACGGCGCCAGGCGTTCGCAAATGTGCACGTCTTGCGGTGTCATCTCGCAAGCTTCGACGGATGCGCCTACGTGCATATTTCCTCGGTAGTCGTCCGCGGGCGGGATTCTTGCGAAGACGCCTTTCGGTACACCGTTTACGAGGATGATTCTCTTGTCCCCGGTGGAGTCCACTTCGGGGACGAACGCCTGGATCATGACGTGCTCGGTGCCTTGCACCGTCGACGTCTCGAGGATCGAGTTGAAGTTCCGATCCCCGATCTGCGCCACGAAGATCCCACGCCCGCCGTTGCCATCCCATGGCTTGATTACGGCCTTGCCCCCCACGTCTGCCACGAACGCCTTGATCTTGTTCATGTCGCGGGTGACCAGCGTCGGCGGGATCAGGTCCGCGTACCGCAGGATGAACATCTTCTCGTTGGCGTCCCGCAGCCCCGACGGGTCGTTGACCACGACGGCATGCTGCGCCGCGGCGTCCAGCATGTAGGTGCTGAAGACGTAGCCCATGTCGAAGGGCGGGTCGGTGCGCTTGAAGACCGCGTCCAGGGTCGATCCGCGGATCGTGGCCGTCTCCAGCACGTCCGCGACCTTGGGCCGGGGGCCGACCTGCAGTCGGGAGGCCTGGGCGCAAAACTCGCCGCCCTCGACCCAGCAGTCCTGCCACAGGCAGTGCCAGACCTCGCCCCCACGGGCCTGCCACTCGAGCATCAATACGTAGCTGCTGTCCTTGTCGACGTGGACTGTGGACAGCGGATCCATCACGAAGAGGGCGCGCATCTTGCGAGTTCCTTCTCACTTCACGACTCGGCCGCTTCTCGTCGCAACCATTGGCCGGCTCTCTAGTCTGCCGCATAGTGCGTTCGTGTCACGTGGAACGGGGTCGATCGCCGCTGTTGCCTTATTGATGCTGGTCCTCCCAGCATCGACGGGGGCGCACGTGAACCGCTTCCCCCGGATCGTGCACGTGCAGGTGCAGCCCGAGCAGATCGCGGTCGCCGTGGGGGTGACCCAGCACGCCGGGCCGGCCGCCGGGCGCATGCGCAGCCAGTTCGATATGGACAGCAACGGCGCGCTCAGCGACGACGAACAGGAAGGGCTCGCGGAGTGGCTCGACCGCAAGGCGCGGCCGCACCTCCGGCTCACCCTGGACGACGTGCCCGTGCGCATGGAGCGCCGGGAGCGGAAGCTCACCCTCGAACGGGACAGCGGCACGCTCGCGGGCGACGGGTTCAAGCTGCGGTCGGTCACGGCCGTCGACGTCGTGGTGCTCCCGGGCACCCACGTGCTCGTGCTGGAGGACAAGCCGGCCAATGAAGGGACGTTGATCCCCTGGCGGATCGACCTCCCCAGAGGTTGGGCGATGACCGCCGGGGAAGCCTCCGAGGGCGCGACGCCGCCGGTGCGCGCGGGCGAGCACACGTGGCAAGTGGCGTTCTCCGGCACCGGCGGACGGGTCGAGGTGACCTTGGAGGTGCCGGCTCGGGTAGGATCCGCGGTCGAGCCGTGACCCGATTCGCACTCCCCGTCTTGCTCCTCTTGTTCGCCGTCGGCTGCGGTCCGATCCGCTCGACCGTCGGCATCATCCAGGCCGATCAGGTCATCAAGCAGGCCCGAGAGGCCGGCGCTGAGACCTGGGCTCCCTACCCCTTCCAGTTGGCTGAATCGCTGTACGCCAAGGCGATCGAGGAGCAGGGGTACGCGCAGTACTACCAGTCGTGGTTGTACGCGAAGGAGGCCAAGACGATGGCCGAGGAGGCGCTAGCCACAGAGGCCGGCGCCCCCGAGCCCGTGCCCGAGCCGGCCCCCGAAGCGCCCGCCGACCCAGAACCCGAGCCGTCCGAGTGACCGCCCTCCGCCTCCCCCTGCTGAGCGCTGTGCTGTTCCTCGTCGGCTGCAGCGCCTCGCTCCCCGCCGTCCGCGGCCACCACGACACGCTCCGCGAGCGCATCCACCGGGCCAAGTCCCTCGGCGGCATCGAGTGCGCTCCCGCGGATCTGGCCTCGGCCCAGGCGCACTTCCGATTCGCCACCCTGGAGCTCAGCCAGGGCGACCCCAACCGCGCCGAGTGGCACGTCGAGGTGGGCCTCGACCACGCCGACGCCGCCATCGCCGCGGGCACCGCCTGCCCCGCCGAAGGGGCCCGCCCCAAGGACCTGCTCGCCGACCCCTGGCCCGACGCCGACGGCGACGAGGTCCCCACCGTCGACGATGAGTGCCCGTACGCCATCGAGGACCGCGACGGCTTCGAAGACCTGGACGGCTGCCCCGAGCCCGACAACGACCAGGACGGCGTGCTCGACGCGCAGGACCAGTGCCCGATGGACGCCGAGGACATCGACGGCTTCAAGGACGCCGACGGCTGCCCCGAGTTCGACAACGACGAGGACGGCGTCCCCGACGACAGCGATTACTGCCCGCAGGCCGCCGAGACGATGAACGGCTTCGAGGACGACGACGGCTGCCCCGACTTCAAGCCGGAGCACGTGGATGTGCTCGCGGACCGCATCGCGTTCAAGAAGCCGCTGGTCTTCCTCGACAAGATGCCGGTGCTCCTGGGCCTGTCGCACCCCGCGCTGCGCGAGGTCGCGATGCTGCTCAAGGCGGAGCCGGAGATCAGGATCGCGATCGGAGGCCACACGGACAACCGCGGCGAAGTCGACGCCCTCCAGAAGCTCAGCGAAGGCCGCGCCAAATCCGTGTTCGACTTCCTCGTCCAGCAGGGCGTGGAGGAGGAGCGCATGCAGCACGCCGGCTACGGCGACGCCCAGCCGATCTCGACGAATCGCACCGCGTCCGGGCGCAAGCTCAACCAACGCGTCGAAATCCTGATCGTCACGGCCGAGCCGACCCCCGAGCCCACGGGCGATCCGATCTGATGCGCTGGGCGATCGCCGGAGCCCTGCTGCTCCTGGCCGCCGCTCCCGCGAACGCCGCGGACGCTCCCTTCGATCTCGCCGCCTGGGCGATGTCCCTCGATCCCGACCGTCCCGCGACGGGCGAGTGGGTGCTCTACGAGGGCGGTCCCGCGTTGGAAACGGACGTCGCCGGCACCCTCCGGACGAGCCTGTACGCCGAAGACCCGCTGCTCCCCCTGGTCGCCGTGGGCGAGCTCGCCGCCTACGGCGTGCCCGCCGGCGAGGAGATGCTCCTGGAGATCGCCCGCTCGGAGCAGTGGGCGGGACTGGACGAAGACCTGCAGGCCGAGGTCGTCACCGCGTTGCGCACGATGCGCTCCGGACGCGCGCTGCCGGTGCTGGGCCGGATCGCGCTGTCCGGCGATTCGGACGCCGCCCGCGAAGCGATCCGCGCGCTGTGCGAGAGCTCCGCCCCCGAGGCCGAGCCGGTGCTGAAGGCGATCCTCGCGCAGGGCGACCGCAAAGCGCAGAAGGCGGTGATTCGCTGGCTCCGGAAGGCCGGCGAGCGGGACCGCGCCAAGGACGCGCGGCAGTTCCGTCGCGCGGATCGGCGGGAGGATCGCAGCGAGCGCCGGGAGGATCGTCGCGAAGATCGGGAGGATCGTCGCGAAGATCGCAAGGAGCGCCGCGACGAGCGGAAGGACAAGGACTGAGATGCAGGCCCGCTGGACCTTCGACGTCCGGGAGCCTCAGGGCGAGTAGCGGTACAGCGTCAGGCCCCGGTCCCCGGTGTTGTCGGACCAGAAGTCGTCCTCGTGCACGATCGAGAAGTCCCAGCTGTCCGCCGGCAGGCTCATCGACCGCAGGGGAATCGCGCACGTCGTCCCGCTCCCGGTGTCGACCCGGAGCAGTCCGTCGTTGTTGGGCGTGCCGTCGTTGCTCGCGTACACGCCGTGGGCGCCCAGCCCCGCCGAGCCGCAGGGGTCCGCTTCGATGAGGAGCCGCTCGCCCGCGCCGAGGGTGGCGCTGACGTTGGTGGCGGTCGGGGTGTCATCGGAGGCGTCGGCCGAACTGACCTCGTTGCCGCCGATCTCGACCGCGCCGGAGGTCGTCAACTGGTCGTTGAACACGAAGTCCACCGACAGCGTGTCCTCGCCCGAGTTCGCGGTCCCCGCCGAGGGGTCGTACGACATCGTCACCGCCATCGGACCGAGGGCCGGCTGCACGTTCATCTCGATGTCCATCGCCGCCCACGGGAGCGTGGTGGTGCCGTCGTAGGCCCAGTCCTTGAAGCCGGTGAACAGCCAGGTGGTGCCGAGCGTGCCGAGGTCCACGAGGAAGTGGCCGTCGGCGCTGCCGTCCGGGTTGTCGACGTTGAATCGGAGCAGTCCATCGATCGGGGCCTCGAACGCGCACACCACCGAGCCCGCCGACGTCGGGTCCAGGATCGCCAGCTCGCAGACCGGCATCGAGCCGACGTAGACCTGGACCGAAGCCGCGGTCGAGTCCTGGAGGCCGTCGCTGGCCACGACCTCGCAGGCCCACAGCTCCCCTTCGGAGGTCTCGGACGACGACAGCGTATTCGGCAGGGTCGTGAAGGTCGGGCCGGTGGGGGCGCCGTCCTTGAGCCACTCGCCGCTGTAGGTCACCGGCAGTCCCTCGGGATCGACAGACACGGCGGCGAGGTCGCAGATGAGGTCGTCGCCGTCGTCGGGGTAGAGCGCATCCAGGCTCAGCAGCGGGGCGGTCGGAGGGAGGTCCAGCGTGCAGGTCGAATCCGACGAGAAGCTGCCTCCGATCATGAAGCCGTCGTGCCCGTTGAGGCTTCCGTCGTGGACGGTGCTGCCGGAGCCTTCCTCGAAGCCCCACAACGCGAGGGTGTCAGCGTCCGAGCCGAGGCTCGTGTCGGGGATGAAGGTGATGCCGTAGCGGGCGACCGAGGAGAGCCGCACATCGTCGATGAGGCCGTCCCAGGCGTCCCCCAGGCCGGCCCCGTCCCCGCCGATGAGCAGGTCCGCGGTGGCGGCGGCGTTCGGCGACGGAAGCGTGCCGCTGGAGTCCGGTTGGCCGTCCACGAAGAAGGTCCCGATGCCGCTGCTGGCCTCGTAGACGAGGGCGACGTGGTGCCACTGGCCCAGCGTCAGGGCGCTCTCGGCGGTTACGAGGGGGTTGGCGCCGATCGAGACCTGGAAGAAGGGCTCGCCGTCGCTGTTGACGGCCAGGTGCCAGCCGTTGTCCGAGCCCGGGTCGCGCTTGCTGACCACCGCGGCGTCGGGGCTGAACGTGTCCGGGCGGAGCCACGCTTCCACGGTGAAGTCGCCGCCGCCCAGCCGCAAGGACGAGTCGTCCGTGACGTAGGCATGCGAGCCGCCGCCGTTGCCGGAGAAGCTGAAGCAGCCGGCTTCGACCGCGACCGTCGAGATGCCGGGCTCGCCGAAGAGCGTGCCGTCGGTGGGGGTCACCTCGCAGGTCCAGTTCTGGCCGATCTCGGTCTCGGACCAGGGCAGCAGCGCGCCCACGTGCGAGGTGGGGCTGCCGTCGACGAGCCAGCCGAAGCCGTAGTCGATGATGTCGCCGGAGTCGGGGTCCACGCTATCGGCGACGACGGCGCAGGCCAGGTCTTGTGCCTGGTTGGGTTCGGCGGGGGTGACCTCGACGCCGGGCGCCGAGGGGGCGGTGTCGGGGACGACCGTCTCAGCCTCGGCGGGCAGCGAGGAGACCTCGAGCGGGTCCACGCCGTACACCTCCACCCGCCACACCTGATCGCGCGCGAGGTCGGCCATGGGGATGAGGGAGGTGTCCGCCTCCTCGGGGAAGAACACGCCGACCTCGTCGACGAACCAGCGGTAGCCGTACTCCACGGTCTCGCCCTCGGGATCGACCGACTCGGTGGTGATGATGACGCGCAGGTCGCTGTCGATGGACGGCGGGTTGGGCTCGAGCGCGATGCCGGGCACCGACGGGGCGCCGTTGGTCACGATGTAGACGACGTCGGTGCACTCCAGGCCCGAGCTGTCCGTGACGGTGAGGCTGAGTTCGTGGTTCGAGGCGCTGATCGCGACCTCGGCGCCGACCACACCGACCTCATTCGCAGGGGTCGTGTCCAGCACGCCGTCGACGTCGCTGGCCCACTCGATGGCGAGGGTGTCGAGGTCGTCCTTGTCGTCGTCGACCTGGCCTTGCAGCAGCAGCGGCTGGGTCGAGTCGAGCACGGCTTTGCCGGTCGGCGAGGTGATGGTGCACAGCGGCGGCTGGTCGTCGACGACAGTGACTTCGACGCTGACTTCGACCGTGGCGCCGTCGATGTCGGTGACGCGCAGGGTGATGCTGTGGTCGCCGCCGGAGGGGTCGTCCCACTGAACCAGGGTGTTGCCCTCGTCGTCGTCGGGAAGCCCTTCGAAGATCACGCCGTCGACGTTGCTGGTCCAGGCGATCTCGTCGATCCCGCCGCCGGCGCCGACGTCGATCGCCCGTCCGCGCAGCTCGATCCCGTCATCGGCGGCGTGCACCGAGCCGTCCACGGGCTGTTGGATCACCGCTTCAGGCCGGTTGTTGGCCGAATTGATCGTCACGCCACTGCAGCCCGCAACGGCGAGCGCAGCTCCGATCAACACCATTCCGAACGTACGAACCATCCGCTTCTCCGACCCAACTCCGTCGCGCATTGTAGAGCAGGTCAGGGACCATCAGACCGGGCTATCATCGGCTCGTGCGAGCAATCGTCACCGGGGCCGCCGGATTCATCGGGTCCCATCTGTCTGAATCGCTCGCTCGGGCGGGCCACGACGTGGTCGGCATCGACGCGTTCACGGACTACTACGACCGGGCCCTGAAGGACCGCAACGCCGCCGCAGTGACCGCCGCGGGCGCCACCGTGCGCGAGTTGGATCTGGCGACCGCCGACCTCCACGACGTCGTCGCGGGGGCCGACGTGATCTTCCACTTCGCGGGGCAGCCGGGGCTGTCGGCCTCGACCCCGCTGGCTTCCTACGTGCGGAACAACATCACCGCGACGGAGCGGCTGTTGGCGGCGGTGGAGGCGACGGCGTCCCAGGCGTTCTTCGTGAACATCGCCACCTCGTCGGTGTACGGGGCGATGGCGACGGAGCCGGAGACGGTCCTGCCGGCGCCCACTTCGCACTACGGGATCACCAAGCTGGCCGCCGAGCACCTGGCGATGGCGGCCCATTCCCAGCGCGGGCTGGCGGCCTGCTCGCTCCGCATCTTCAGCGTCTTCGGCCCCCGCGAGCGGCCCGAGAAGCTGTTCCCGCTGCTGATCCGATCCATCACCGAAGACCGCCCCTTCCCCCTGTTCGAAGGAGCGCGGGAGCACGAGCGGTCGTTCACCTACGTGGGCGACATCGTGGAGGGCTGCGTGGCGGCGTGGGAGCGACGGGAGGCCGTCACCGGCGAGGTCGTCAACCTCGGCACCGAGGCCTGCTACCGGACCACCGAGGGCATCGATATCGTCCAGGAGCTGATGGGCCAGGAGGCCCGCTTCGACATGAAGCCGCGCCGTCCCGGCGATCAGATGCGGACGTCGGCGTCGATCGCCAAGGCGCGCCGCTTGTTGGGCTACGCGCCGTCGACGTCGCTGCGCGACGGGCTCGAGGCCGAGGTCGCCTGGTTCACCCGTCCCTGACGGACCCGGCCGATCCGCAGCCCGAACCGGGCCGCCCCCAGGAACGACACGCCGCCCGCGCCTCGACCCAGGTCCAGGGGAATGCCGACTCCGACCGTGACTTCGCCGAACGCGGATGCGCCGAGATCGACCCGGAGGCCGAGGGAGTGGTCGATGTTGATCTCCGCGTACGCGCTGGTCGCGACGTAGGTGGAGTCCGTCTCCCCAGGGGTGACGGTGACTATCGGGGCCGAAAACCCGCCGAGCTGGACGACGTACAGGAGCCCATCCCCGGCGGCGACGAGCGTGTCCCGGGCGAGGAGGTCGAACCGCGCCTGCCACACCAGGGAGAAGCGCTGCGTCTTCCCCAGCCCGTGGAGCCCGCGCACGCCGAAGCGTCCGCCGACGGCGCCGAGGGTGCGCCCCCCGTAGCTTTCGGCGACCACATGGTCGAACCCGGCCTGCACGCCCCCGCCGAGGAGGACCTCGTTGCGGCGCAGGTCGCCCAGGCGGGCGTTGACGGTGATCGCGGCGCTGCCGCCGCGGCGTTGGGAGGCGTAGACCTGCGGGTAGAAGCCGCCCAGCTCGGGATCGGCGGTCTGGGTCGCGTGATCGGGGCCGAAGCGTGCCTCGATGTCGAGCCCGATCGTCAGCGGCGGGACCGCGTCGCGCAGGCCCCCGACCTTGAGGAGCAGCAACTCGATCCCGACCCCCGGGTCGTCCGCGTAGGTCTCGGTGCCGAGGCCGAAGTCCTGGCCGGCGACGCCCACGCCGCCATGCAGCGCGAGCTCGACGACATCCGGATCGGGGCCTCGGGTCGGGGTCCGCTTCGGATCCTCGGTCGGCGCCTCCGGCTCGTCCTCGACGATCGGCATGCGAAGGACGAGGGAGACCAGCCAGGGCTCGGCTTCCTGCTCCTCCTCCGTGTGCCAGGGAGCCGCCCGATCGGGGGCGAGGAAGTGCAGGTTGGCGACGTCCTGGGCCGCGGCGGCGCCGTCGACGACCTCGGACCAGGTGATGCAGACGACGAACGCCTCCGCGAGGCGCTCCTGGGCGGCGTCGGCGTAGCAGCTGTCGGGCGCCTGCTTGCAGCCTCCGATGACGCCTTCGGCCGAAGCGCGGGCCTGGGCCAGATCGGTCAGCCAGGCGTCATCCGCCGCGGCCGTCGTGGGCAGAAGCAGGACCGCCGCGAGGGCGAGCCACCTCACTCGAAGCTCCGCACGGTCTCCATGGCCACCGCGGGCACCCGCGCGAGGCGCATCTGGCCCACCAGGTCGATCGCCAGGTGGGGGTCGGTCGTGCCCTCGTCGGTGAGCCACTGAACCAGCTCGGTCAGAGGCACGCCGTCGGCGGAGCGCCAGAGCATGCGGCCGTCGGCGGACCGCGCCACGAGCACCGCCTCGTCGGCGGCGACGCCGGTCACTTCGTCCTCGTTGCTGCGGATCGAGACGTTGCCGTCGGTGACCATCACGGCGGCGATGTCGCCGGCGGTCCCCGCCACGAAGGTGGTCCCCACGGGGACGATCGTCAGCGCCAGCGCGTCCAGCGCGACGACGTCCACGCCCGGGTCCAGGGTTCCGTTGCGGACGAAGGTCACCACGCCTGCGGACAGCACCGCGGCCCGCCCGTCGACGTGGAGGCGGCTGCCGGGGGCCGGGATGAGGCCGGCGGCCAGCATCGGCTCGGGGGCCTGGAGGGGCTCGGGCTCGAGTTCGGTCACCAGCAGGGCGGCTTCGGCCCGGGTCGGTGCTGCGGGGGCGATCGCCGGCGGAAGCGGTGTCGGCTCGGCCGCGGAGGGAGCGGACGGGCGGGTGTCGATGCGCGGCTGCGGGACCATCGACACCCGGCGCAGGGGCACGGCCTCGACTCCGGGCTCCGGTGGCGCGGGCCGATCCATCAGCAGCGCGCCCACGAGGAGGGCGGCCGCGGCGGATCCGAGCGCGAGCAGCCAGGGCCGGCGTCGGGGCGGGGGAGGCGCAGCCGCTGGTGGCTCGACGTCCACCGCGAAGGTGGCGTCGGCGTCCACGCCGAGGCGGTCCAGGAGCGAATCCACGGCGCCCTCGACGGCGAGGTCATCGCCGGTGGCGTCCAGCAGGTCGTCGAAGCGGTCGGGCGCCGTCATCGCGAGCCCTCCGGCGGATCGAGGAGGTCGTCGAAACGGAGATCCAGCATCTCCATGACGGAGTGCACGCGGCGTCGCAGCTTGCGCTTGCGGTTCTCGTACTCGCCGTAGGTGACCCCCACGACGGCGGCGGCCTGCGGGCCGTCCAGTTCCCGTTCACGCTGGCGCACCCACGCGTCCCAGACGATGCGCTCGGCCGGCTCCAGGGCGTCCAGGAGGCGCTGCCGGTTGGCGTGGGCGGTCTGCCGCACGAGCTCGCGATCGCCGAACACGGTGGAGTCGGGCTCGACCAGACGCAGGTGCAGGCGTGCCCGGTTGGTCCGCACCCGGTACCGGTCGATGTAGGCGTTGCGCACGATGGTGCGGATGAGACCGATGGGCGAAGTCGACAGGTCGTAGCGGTCCGGTCGGCTCCGGAGCACGACAATCGCGTCAGCCACGAGGTCTTCGGCTTCTTCCAGGGACGCGCCCATGGCGCGCGCTCCGCGGATCCCTGCACGCAGGACGTCGCCCCAGTTGAGGGGTGTGGCAGGGCGGGCGGGGGCCGCGATGGGATCGGGACGCGTCAAAGCACTCTCGGCACCTTCACGAATCGGGCCGGCTCGTTTGTCGGGCAGGATCTTGCCCGTCAGAAGGTGCCAAAGATTGCTTTGTGGTCCGTGCAAGAGAGCGGAACCACCCCGCACACCCTGGAGCACCCCGGATGTCCATGAGAACCCTCCCCCTCCTGAGCCTGACGCTGACCGCGGCCGTCGCCCTGACGGCCTGCGAGACCAACTCCCCGCAGCTCGATCCCGAGCTGATGACCACCTACGGACACGTCGTCGACAACCGCGGCTGGGCCGTCGGTTCCCGCATGGATCTCGACGTCTCCGTGAACGCCTCCGGGCGCACCCTGGACGTCGTGTACGAGTCCGAGGATGGCGCCGTCATCGCGACCGACAACTGGAACAGCGGCCCCGAGCTGATGGGCCCGTGGGACCTCATGTGGGGTGGCGGCGGCTACTCGTACACGTACTCCTCGGCGACGGTCGAAGAGGCGGGTGAGTTCGACCTCGTGGTCAAGACCGGTCGCGGCAAGGAGTTGGAGCGCCTGACCCTGACGGCCGCCGAGCCCGATGACTACGCCCTCGGCGTGGTCCTGGACGACTGCCCGGAGTTCCCCGACCTCGTCTTCAAGGAGCAGCCCACCATGCTCGAGGACAGCTGGGTGATGGTCGCGCCGGCCCCCGTGGACGCCAACGGCGACCAGCTGGTCGGTCACTTCGACTTCACCACCTCCAGCACGGGCATCGACGTGGAGGACTGGGGCGGCGGCTACGTCGACATGACGGTCGGCAGCGGTGACTTCACCGTCAGCTTCACCGTCGACGGCGAGCAGCACGACTTCGACATCAAGACCGCGTCCGTCGAAGAGATCGTCTCCATCGAGATCGCCGACATCCCCGAGAAGCACGGCATGACCAACGAGTCGCTGCTGTGCGCCGTCGGCCGCACCGCCGATGGCACCCCGGTGCACGGCATCTCCCCGGACTGGAGCACCGGCTGGGCCGCCCCCACGATCCACGCCGACAACTTCGCGACGGTGGACGCCTGCTTCGGCGACCTCTGCGCGTCGTGGACCGGACCGGACTCGGGCGCCGTTCAGTAACCACCTCCAACCAACCCCGCCGGACGGCGTGTCGGGAGTGGGCTTCGGCCCCCCCGGCGCGCCGTCTTCCGTTCTGGGGGCCTCCGGATCGGGAGGCTTGGCCGTCCTCAGCCCTTGCGCGCGGCCTTCCGCTCGGCTTCCTGACGCTGGAAGTCCTTGTACGTCAGCAACGGCTTGGACTCGTCCTTGTCGACCTCCACCATCGTGACGCAGTTCGGCACCGGGCAGACCATCTGGCACAGGTTGCAGCCGACGCACTCCTGCTCGTCGACGAACGGGATGCGGGCTTCCCAGTCCACGCCCATGTGGTCGCGGGCCTTGAGCTTGGCGGCGGTGACGGGGTCGAGCCGCACGGCGCCTTCGCGCAGGTGGATGCACTGGTGGCTACCATCGTAGCAGGCGACGTAGCACTTCTGGCACCCGATGCAGGAGTCCTCGTCGATCTTGGCGACGACCTTGTAGTTCAGGTCGAGGTCGCCCCACGCGGTGTAGTGTGGGATCGCCTTGCCGATGAGGTCGGGCATCGTCGCGAGGCCCTTATCCTCCATGTAGGTCTCGAGCCCCTCGATCATGTCCTCCACGATCCGGAAGCCGTGGTGCATGACCGCGGTGCAGACCTGGACGGTGCTCGCTCCGAGGAGGAAGAACTCCACCGCGTCGCGCCACGTGCCGACGCCGCCGATGCCGGAGATCGGCAGCTGGAAGCGGGGGTCGCGGGCCAGGGCGGCGCACATGTGCAGCGCGATGGGACGCACCGCGGGGCCGCAGTAGCCGCCGTTGGTGGCCCGGTCGCCGACACGCGGCTCGGGGACCATGCGGTCGATGTCCACCGAGATGATCGACTTGATCGTGTTGATCAGGGAGACGCCGTCGGCGCCGCCGCGCTGGCTGGCGAGGCCGTGGGGCACGATGTCGCCCACGTTCGGGGTCAGCTTCACGAGCACCGGGACCGTGGAGTACTCCTTGGCCCACGAGGTGATCTCCTCGTTCACCGCCGGCTCCTGGCCGACCGCGCTGCCCATGCCGCGCTCGCACATACCGTGGGGGCAGCCGAAGTTCAGCTCCAGCCCATCCGCTCCAGCGTCGATGGAGCGCTTGATGATGTCCTGCCACTCCTCCTTGGTCTCGACCATGAGCGAGGCGATGACGGCGTGCTTCGGGTACTTCTTCTTGGTCTCGTAGATCTCCTTGAAGTTGACCTCGAGGGGGCGGTCCGTGATGAGCTCGATGTTGTTGAGCCCGATGATCCGCCGGTCGAAGTGGTGGATCGCGCCGTACCGCGACGACACGTTCACGATCGGCGTACCGAGCGTCTTCCAGACCGCGCCGCCCCAGCCGGCGTCGAACGCCCGCTGGACCTGATCGCCCGTGTTCGACGGCGGCGCCGAGGCGAGCCAGAAGGGGTTGGGGGAGTGGATGCCGCCGGTGTTGGTGCTGATATCGACCATCGTGATGCTCCCTACTGACTCAGCGCTGCGTGGATGGCCTGCGCCGCGCGCTTGCCTTCAGCGGCCGCGTTGACGACTTCCTTGCCGCCGTTGGCGACGTCGCCGCCCGCGAAGATCTTGGGGTTGGATGTGCGCCCGTCGTCGTCGACCACGATGCGCCCCCAGTCCAGGTCGACGCCCGGCATGCCCTCGAGCAGACCGCTGAGCTTGCCCTGACCTGCCGCCACGACGACCAGCTCAGCCGGTACGACGAAGCTGTGATCGCCCTTGCGTCGCAGCTTGCGGCCCTTCGGGTCGTCGGGGTCGATCTCCATCGCGTGGCACTCCACGCCGGTGACCTTGCCGCCTTCGCCCACGTAGGCGACCGGCTGGCTGTGCCACGACGCGCCCGCGCCGCCCTTCTTGGCGTAGTCCCACTCGTGCTCGTAGCCCGTCATCGAGGCTTCGTTGCGGCGGTAGATCATGGTCACGCAGGGGATGCCGAGGACCAGCAGTTCGCGGACCACGTCCAACGCGGTGTTGCCGCCTCCGACCACGGCCGCGTGGGTCACGCCGGAGGTCGCCGGATCGCCGCCGTTCTTCCAGCGCTCGATGATCTCCACCCCGCCGAAGACGCCACCGAGGTCTTCGCCGGGGACTCCCAGGCTGCTGTCGGGACCCAGGCCGACGCCGACGAACACAGCGTCGTGGTCGGCCAGGAGCTTCTCCCAGCTGACGTCTTTGCCGACCTCGACGCCGGTCTGCACTTCGACCCCCATCGAGTCGACGATCCAGGCGACCTCCGCCAGGGAGGCGTCCGCGATCATCTTGTAGGGGGCGACCCCGGTGGTGTTCAGGCCGCCCGGCAGGCTGCGCTTCTCCAGCAGGACCGTCTTGTGGCCCTCCTTGCGGAGCTCGTGCGCGCAGGCCAGCGACGCCGGGCCCGCGCCGACGAGGGCGACGGTCTTGCCGCTGTCGGGGCCGGGCTCGTACAAGGACCAGCCCTTGTCGTACGCCGTGTCCGTGGAGTAGCGCTGCAGTCGGCCGATCTGGACCGGCGGAATGTCCTCGTGGTTGTAGACGCACTGGCCGACGCAGAGCACCTCGACGGGGCAGACGCGGGCGCAGGACATGCCCAGGATGTTGCTGTCGAAGATCGTGCGGGCGCTGCCCTTGACGTTGTCCGTCGCGATCTTCCGGATGAACTCCGGGATGTTGATGGACGTCGGACAGGCTTCGATGCAGGGGGCGTCGTAGCAGTACAGACACCGCGCAGCCTCGGCCATCGCTTGCGCGCGGCTGTACCGCGGCTTGCCGTCGTCGAACTTGGTTTCGGCCCGATCGGCCGGCAGATCCGGGTGGGGGCCGTCGAAACCAGCCAGGGTGCTCGCCATCGTTCCTCCTCGGGAGTCGGCGAGTCTACCCTCCCTCCACCCACGGGGCCCAACCCGAGACGTAGAGCGCGTAGAACGTGACGATGAAGACGCTGTACAGGGCCGGCACGACGAGCAGCCACCGACGGCTGTACCGGAGTTCCTGCTCGGTGCGATCGGACACGTCCAGAGGCCCGATGATCGTGGCGTAGAGCACCCCGACGATGAGGCAGGCGGCGAGCACGTCGGCGAAGTAGTGCTGCTTCACGAGCATCGTGGAGGCGCCCACGAGCACGAGGTTCACCAGCGCCAGTTGGGCCATGGGGCGGTCGGCCTTCCAGCAGGCCGCGGCGGCGAGCGCGGCGGCGCCCACGTGCAGGGACGGGAAGCAGTTGGTGGGCTCGTCCAGCCAGTACATGAAGTGCATGCCCCAGGCGGTCAGCGTGTCCGGCGGGGCGAGGTCGCTGGCGCGCAGTTCGTACCGAACGGGAAAGACCAGGAACGTCGTCACGAAATGGCCTCGAGGGCCAGGGCCGCGATCGCGATCCGTTGGAACAGCTGCCGATCGCGAACGACCAGCACGGGCAGGTAGCTGGTGAAGAACAGCAGCCCGTAGACGTACAACCACGTCGGCGCCAGCGGCGTCGCGACGTCGATCGGGAGCTCCAGGGTGTGGGTCGGAAGCGTCGCGGAGAGCTTGTTGACGGGCCAATACAGCGAGTACACCGCGCTCAACGCGACAACCAGCAGCAGCCGTTCTCGGGTCGGGCTCACCCCTTCACGTTAGGCCGATTCCTCAAGGCTCTGCCGATCTCGACGATGAGCCCTCCGATCGCAAGACCAACGAAACGGCACCCCCGTGCGAAAGCCGGGCTCGCAAAGCTCCTGACCTACAGCGCCTGTTCGCGCCACGGTTTGAAGAGCTCCCGAACTGGAGAGTTCCCCTTGAAGACTTCCCTGTGGCGCGCCAGCGCTTTCCTGACCGTGCTCTGCACGCCCGCTGTGGGCATGGCGAGCATCGCCGATGACGTCGAGGCGGTTGCCGTCGTCGACGCGCTCGACCTCCCCAACGCCCTCATCGACTCCATGAACCTGTGGGACTACGACGGTCCCGTCATCGTCGCCCACGTCGCCGGCCTGGACGACGGCGTCACCGACTATTGGCTCCGCTTCGACCACGACCTGCGCGGCGACTCCGTGCTCAGCGGCGTGCCTGAGTTGGCCGTGCTGGACCGAGGCTACGACCGCGTCCCCGCGCTCGTCACCGACCGCCGTGACCGCGATCTGCTGATGAGGGCCATCGGGCTGGATTCCGACGATGTGCGCGGGATCGTCGATCCCCAGTTCGTCCACCCCGACATGCTCGAGGCCCTCGACTCCGAGGACACCGCCGCGCTCGTGAGCGTCGCCAAGGACGTCGACCGCGACACCGTCAGCATCGCCCGCGTGCCCGGCGTTCAGTTCCTCGTGCCCGAGTTGGTGCGCGTTGCTGCGCTCGACTCCATCGCCCACGCGTACGACTCCGAGGACTACCTCGGGTTGGCATGCGACGGCTCCCGCACCGACAGCTGCGAGATCGCCAGCAACCTGGAGTCCGACTCCTGGATCGAGTGGGTCGTCGGCCCCGTGGTCGAGGACCATGAGGAGCCCGAGGGCGACTCCGGCGACACCGCCGCGGACGACGTGGCCGACGGCACCGCCCCCGATGACGACGACGTCTCGGATCTCCCCGAGGTGCTCGAGACCCACGACGGCGACGAGACCGACGAGCCCACCACCGAGGAGCCCCCCGCCGGCGACGGCGGCGGCAGCCCGAACCCGCCGAGCGCCGAGCCGGCCGGCGAGACGGACCCCGCGCCCGAGCACACCGAGTCCGACGACGACGACCACGACTACGAGGAGGTCATCCACATCCACTAGCCCCCCAGGGCCCATCCCCGTGGGCCTGCAGCGAGCCCCGTGTCGGTCCCCGCCGGCGCGGGGTTTGCGCTTGGCGGTGCCCGCGATAGGCTCCGCCCCCATGAGCGACCACCAGTTTTTGAACTACATCGGCGGGGAATGGGTCGAGGGCTCCGGCACGGACCCGATCCCCGACATCAACCCCGCCGACACCCGCGAGGTCATCGGCCACGCCACCGATTCGCAGGCCCAGGACGTCGACGCGGCGGTCGCGGCGGCGAAGGAGGCGTTCGAAGACTGGCGCTCGATGACGCCGCCGTCGCGCGGCAAGATCGTGCAGGCCGCAGGCCGGCTCTACGAGCAGCGGGCCGCGGAGATCGGCGAGGTCCTGACCCGGGAAGAGGGGAAGATCCTCGCCGAGGCCAAGGGCGAGGTGCAGAAGGGCGCCAACCTGGTCGACTTCCTCAGCGGAGAAGCTCGCCGCCTCAACGGCGAGACGGTCCCCTCGGAGATCCCCAACACGTTCGCGTACACGGTTCGCTGCCCCCTCGGGGTGGTCGGGCTGATCACGCCGTGGAACTTCCCCATGGCGATCCCCGCCTGGAAGATCGCGCCCGCCCTCGTGGCCGGCAACACTGTCGTGCTCAAGGGCGCCGAGCAGACCCCTTGGACGACGCAGTTGGTGGTCCAGGCGTTCATCGACGCGGGTGTGCCGCCGGGGGTCCTGAACATCGTCCAGGGACGCGGGGCCACCGCGGGGGCGGCGTTGGTCGACCACCCGGACGTGGCCGCGATCAGCTTCACCGGTAGCACCGAGATCGGGCGCCACATCTGGGCCCGCGGCGCCAGCCTGGGCAAGCCCGTGCAGTGCGAGCTCGGGGGCAAGAACCCGATCATCGTGCTGGACGACGCTGACGTGGCGTTGGCTGTGGCCGCGACCGCCAAGGGCGCCTTCGGGAGCACCGGTCAGCGCTGCACGGCGACGTCGCGCGCCATCGTGGACCGTCGGGTGCACGACCAGTTCGTCGAGGAGCTCGCCAAGGCCGCCGCGCAGGTGATTCCGGGCAACGGCCTGGACCCGCGCACGACCATGGGACCGTCGGTCGACAAGGAGCAGTTCGGGAAGGTGCAGGAGTACCTCGAGATCGGCGCCGCCGAGGGCGTCGAGGTGATCTGCGGCGGCCGCCGCGCCACGGATGGCGCCCTGGAGTACGGGCTCTTCACGGAGCCGACGCTCTACACCGGCGTCACCCGGGACATGCGCGTCGCGCGGGAGGAGATCTTCGGACCGGTGCTGTCCGTGCTGGAGGTCGACGGCATCGAGGAGGCGCTGGACGTCGCCAACGACGTCGAGTTCGGCCTCACCTCGTCGGTCTACACCGCCGACGTCAACCGGGTGTTCCGGTACATCGACAAGATCGAGACGGGGATGCTCCACGTGAACTCGCCGACCATCGGGGGCGAGGCCCAGCTTCCCTTTGGCGGCATGAAGAAGACTGGCGTCGGCCCTCGGGAGATGGGCAAGACGGCCATCGAGTTCTACACCGAGTGGAAGACGGTCTACATCGACTACAGCGGCGGCTTCCGCGGCGGGAACCTCTACTAGCCGCACCCCTGACCTTGCCTTCAGGAGCGTCGTGACTACTCTGGTCATGATGGAACGACCAGATAGAACAGTAGCCGTCTCCCAGCTGAAGGCGCGCCTCAGTGAGCACCTTCGAATCGTTCGCGACGGGGGGCGGGTGATCGTGACGGACCGGGGGGTTCCGATCGCGAGGTTGGAGCCGCTGCCGGCCGAGGCCTCACAGGAAGCGCGGACCCAGCGTCTCGTGGAGGCGGGTGTGTTGCGTGCGCCGAAGGCTCCCCGTGAGGGCTTCTGGACCTGGTTCCGGGAGCAACCGCGCACGCTGGAGGATCCCGATGGCAAGCTTCGGCAAGCGGTCCTGGATGAGCGGGAGAGCGGCTGGTGATCTTCTGGGATACGTCCGCGTTGGCGCCGTTGTTGATCCCGGAGCCGCACTCGGATGCTGCTTTGGACCTGGCGGAGGGGGACCTCGAGATGGTCGTCTGGTGGGGCACGCCGGTCGAGGCGCGCTCGGCGTTGGCCCGGTGGGCTCGGCTCCGAGCAGTCCCGCTGCAGTCGCTCGAAGAGGCTGAGTTCCTGCTTTCAGCGCTGCAGGAGCAGTGGATCGAGGTCGTGCCGACGGACGCCGTGCGCGACGGCGCCGAGATCATGCTCCGGAGGTACGACCTGCGCGCGGCCGATGCCTTGCAGCTCTCGGCGGCGGTTCGCTGGTGTGAGGGGCAGACCCGGGGGATCCGCTTTGCGACGTTCGATGAACGTCTGGGGGGCGCTGCCTACCGCGAAGGTTTCACGGTGGTGCCGGCCTGAGCCTCTGGCTCTAGGCGTCCTTGGCGGCCAGCTTCTCGCCGCAGGTGGCGCAGCAGGCGTACTGCTCGACGCCGTCGACGGTGACGCGCGGGCTGGAGTCGGTGACCTTGAAGACGACGCCGCTGGCGGCGCAGGTGGTCAGGTCGCCCACCTCGGCGTCCTTGGCGGCCTTCACGTCCGAGGCGGCGTAGGTGCCCTCGTAGGCAGCGCCCTTGCAGCCGCCGGAGCAGTCCTTGTCGGAGGCGTCCTTGGGCGCGTCCGCGGCATCGGCGCTCGCGGTCGTCGTGGCTTCGGCGCCCTTGCTGTAGGGGCAGGGCTTGTCGCAGTCCTTGTCGGACGCGTCGGCGGGGGCGTCACCCGCGTGGGCGGTGCCGACGAGGATCGAGGCCGGCGAATCGACGGCGGCGAGGGTATCGACGGATTCGCCCGAACACTCGCAGTTGAGCGCGATGCCGACGCCCGTGCCGACCAACAGGGTCAGGCCGATGACGGCAGAGGCGATGGGCTTGGCGGACGCGAAGGCGATGAGGCTCTTGAACATGATGACTCCCGTTGAGGGTCTGGAACCCTACAGTCCGGGGATGATTCCATGCGTGACGTTCGATCGCGAACTTTGACAGGGATGGCGGCCCCGAATAGCGTCGCCGACCGGAGGAGTTCGGCATGAGCGGACACGCTGCAGCAGTGAAGATCGAGGGCGCTGACCCCGGCTTGTACAACGAGGATCTCGCGCCCACGGCGCCCGAGGGACGCACCTGGAAGTGGACGTCCATCGCCGCCTTGTGGGTCGGCATGGTGGTCTGCGTCCCGACCTACACCCTCGCCGGCTTCATGATCGAAGCGGGCATGGCGTGGTGGCAGGCGATCCTCACCGTGCTCCTGGGCCAGGTGATCGTGCTCCTGCCGATGATGCTCGTCGGCCACGCCGGCACGAAGCACGGGATTCCGTTCCCGGTGCTGCTGCGGTCGTCGTTCGGCACCGCCGGCGCCAACGTGCCCGCCATCCTTCGCGGCCTCGTGGCGTGCGGCTGGTTCGGCATCCAGACGTGGGTCGGCGGCAAGGCGATCTACACGCTGCTGAACGCCATCTCGGGCGACTGGTTCGTCGGCGACGCGCTGCCCGTGCTCGGCATCAACTTCTGGCAGTTCGTCTGCTTCATGGGCTTCTGGTCCATCCACGTCTGGTTCATCGCCAAGGGAACCGAGTCGATCCGTTGGCTCGAGACCTACGCCGCGCCGTTCCTCATCGCGATGGGGCTCGCGCTCCTGGCGTGGGCGTGGTCGGAGGCGGGCGGCTTCAGCGTGATGCTCGTGGCCGAGTCCCAGTTCGGCCCCGGGGCCGCCAAGGAGGGGCAGTTCGGAGCCGTCTTCTTCCCCAGCCTCACCGCGATGGTCGGCTTCTGGGCGACGTTGGCGCTGAACATCCCGGACTTCACCCGGTACTGCAAAACGCAGCGGGATCAGGTGCTCGGTCAGGCGATCGGGCTCCCCCCGACGATGGTGCTGTTCGCCTTCATCGGCGTAGCCGTCACCTCCGCCACGGTGGTCATCTTCGAGCGGCCGATCTCCGACCCCGTCGAGCTGCTCGGCGAGATGGGCGGCGCCACCGTCGTCATCGCCCTGTTCGTGCTCGCGGTGGCGACGCTGACGACGAACCTGGCGGCCAACGTGGTCGCCCCCGCCAACGGCTTCAGCAACATCCGGCCCGAGAAGATCAGCTTCAAGATGGGCGGCTACATCACCGCCATCGTCGGCGTGCTGATCTTCCCCTGGAACCTCTGGGAGAACTCCCAGAACTACGTGTTCACCTGGCTCATCGGCTACTCGGCGCTGCTGGGGCCGATCGCCGGCATCCTCATCGCGGACTACTTCGTCATCCGCAAGACGGAGCTGAACATCAACGACCTGTTCCGCAAGAACGGCGAGTACACCTACTCCGGCGGCTGGAACCCGGTCGCCCTGCTCGCGCTCCTGCTCGCGGTGCTGCCGAACCTGCCCGGCTTCCTGCACGCCATCGGCGTCGCCAAGCCGGCCGAGCCGAACGTCTTCGACTCGATCTACCCCTACGCATGGTTCGTGGGCCTCTTCATCGCGATGGCCGTCTACATCGCTGGAATGAAACTCACGAACAAGTAGTCTCACCGGCGCATGGTCGCGCGCCTCGTCCGGTCCCCCCGAGCTCGTCTCCGCCTCGTCGCCGCCGCCCGCTGGCTGGCGGAGCAGGGCAAGGCCTCGCGTGTGCTCGTGATCGCCCCCCAGCGGGACGCCGCCGCCGACGTCATCCGCCTAGTCGGCTCGCGCATGGGAGCCACCTTTGGTTGGCGCCCGATCACGCTGATGGCGCTGGCCCACGAGCTCGCCGGCCCGACCCTCGCCACCGCCGGCCTCGCGTCCGCGTCCAACCTCGCGGTTGAAGCGGTCTGTGCACGGGTGGTCGCCGGCACCGATGAGCTCGGCCGCTTCGCCCCGGTGGGCGACACCCCCGGCCTGCCCAAGGCGCTGGCCCGCACGCTCCAGGAGGTCCGCCTGGCCCAGCTGCCAAGCACGGTGCTGCCTCCGGAGCTGGGCACCCTCGCGACCGGCTTCGCCGAGGCGCTGACCGACTGCGGGCTCGCGGACCGCGCGACCGTGCTGCAAGCGGCCGGAACTGCCGCTGCGTCGGTGGAGTCCGGTCCTTCGCTCCTGCTCCTGGATCTCGCCCCCACCAGTCCCTTGGAGGAGCGGCTCCTGGCCGCCCTGGCCGCGTCCGCGCCGTCGGTCCTGGCGACCCTGCCCGAAGGCGACGAACGCTCGGCGCGGTACCTGACCGGAGCGTTGGAGGTCGAGCCCGAGCCGCTCACGGAGGAGGGTGAGGACTCGCTCCGCCGGCTGCAGCGTCACCTCTTCTCGGACGACGCTCCTTCGACCGCGGATCCGGACGGCTCCGTGGTGTTGATGTCCGCGCCCGGCGAGGGGCGGGAAGCCGTCGAGATCGCCCGCCGCATCCACCGCGCCGCCGACCTCGGCACTGTGTTCGACCGCGTCGCCGTCTTCACCCGCACGCCCGAGTTGTACCGCCCCCACCTGGAAGAGGCGCTGCGCCGCGCCGGGGTGCCCGCCTGGTTCGACCGCGGCGCCCGCCGCCCCGACCTCGGAGGCCGAGCCCTGCTCGCGCTTCTGGCGTGCGTCGGGGAAGGACTGAGCGTGCGCCGCTTCGCCGAGTACCTGTCCCTGGGCGAGGTTCCCGACGCCACGGTCGAGGGTGAGCCGCCGGAGCCCACCCCCGCCGAAGCTCGGTGGACCCCCGCCGAGGGCGACGACGACGATCCCGACGAGGCTCCGAACGCGGTCGAGGACGCCCCGGATGCGGCCGACGCGGGCGCCAAGCCGGTCTACCGGGGCACCCTCCGGGCGCCGCGCCGGTGGGAGAAGCTGCTGGTCGAGGCGGCGGTCATCGGAGGCCTGGATCGCTGGCGCAACCGCCTCGCCGGGCTGCGGTCCGAGACCGAGACGCAGCTGGAGTCGTTGGAGACCGGCGACCCCAAGGTGGGCTGGCTCGAGCGTCGGCTGACCGAACTGGATCACCTCGAGACCTTCGCCCTGCCGCTGCTGACGGACCTGTCCGAGCTCCCCCCGCGTGCTCCCTGGGGCACCTGGATCGATCTCCTTGGGGGCCTGGCCACCCGCGCCGTGCGCCACCCCGACCGCATCCTCGCGCTGCTGGGGGCGCTCACCCCGATGGCGGACGTCGGCCCCGTGGACCTCGCCGAAGTGCGCATGGTCCTGGAGCGCCGGCTCACCGATCTGGTCGAGTACCCCACCGGACGGCGGTTCGGCAGCGTGTTCATCGGTCCGCCGGAGTCGGCCCGCGGTCGCAGCTTCGACCTCGTCTTCGTACCCGGGGTCAGCGAGCGGCTGTTCCCGCCCAAGCTGGTCGAGGACCCGATGCTGCTGGACGCGCAGCGCCGCGAGCTGTCCGACCACCTGGAGACCCACGACCACCGGGTGCACGCCGAACGGACCCGGCTGCGGCTCGCCGTGGGCGCTGCCAACAAGCAGGTGGTGCTGTCGTGGCCGCGCCTCGACGCCGCGCGTTCGCGTCCTCGCGTGCCGTCGTTCTACGGACTGGAGATCGTGCGCGCGGCCGAGGGCACGCTCCCCGGCTTCGGCGAGCTCGGCGACCGTGCCGATCAGGAGGCGTCGGCGCGCATCGCGTGGCCCGCCCCGGAGGAGCCGATCGAGGCGATCGATGCGGCCGAGCACGACCTCGCGCTGTTCCGTCGCGTGCGCCGCAAGACGCAAGAAGAAGCCGCCGGCACGATGCGCTACCTGCTGTCGACCAACCGGTTCCTCGCCCGGTCCCTGCGGGCCCGGTACGCCCGGTGGTCCATGGCGAAGTTCACCCCGTTCGATGGACTCGCGGCCGTGCGCGAGGACGCCAAGGCAGCCATGGCGGGGCACCAGCTGAGCGAGCGGAGCTTCAGCGCAACCGCGCTCCAGGACTTCGCCAGCTGCCCCTACCGGTTCGCCCTCCGCTCCTTCTTCAAGCTGCAGCCGCGCGAGGAGCCCGAGGCGATCGAGTACCTCGATCCGTTGAGCCGCGGCTCACTGATCCACGACACGCAGTACGAGTTCCTGACCGAGCTGCGGGCCAGCGGCAAGCTCCCCCTGACGGAAGCGACGCTGCCGGAGGCGAGGGAGATCCTCGACGCGACCCTGGACGCGGTCGCCGCGCGCTACGAGGACGACCTGTGCCCCGCGATCCCGCGCGTCTGGAACGACGGCATCGCCGCGATGCGCACGGATCTTCGGGAGTGGCTCCGCCTCGTCTCCGAAGACACCGACTGGACCCCGCACCGCTTCGAGCTCGCCTTCGGCCTGCGCGGCGACGACGGGCGCGACGAGCACAGCATCGACGAGCCCGTGCCTTTGGACTGCGGCATCCACCTGCGCGGCGCCATCGACCTGGTGGAGCAGGCCGCCGACGGCACCATCCGCGTCACCGACTTCAAGACCGGCAAGGCGCGGGTCGCCCCCGGGACCATCGTCTCCGGCGGCGCCGCCCTCCAGCCCGTGCTGTACGCCCTCGCCGCGGAGAAGCTGTTCGAGAACCAGGAGGTCGTGTCCGGCCGCCTTTGGTACTGCACCTCCTCGGGTGGCTACAAGGAGACGACCGTCGACCTGGACGAGGCCGCCCGGCGGTCCGCGCAAGTGCTGGCCGACACGCTCGACAAGCGGCTCGAAGCCGTCGATTTCCCCGCCGCTCCCCGCGAGGGCGCCTGCCGCTGGTGTGACTACGTGCCGGTCTGCGGACCCCACGAGGAGGTGCGCAACAAGGGCAAGTCGCCGGGGGCCGTCGAGGATCTGATCACGCTGAGGAACCTGCGATGACGCAGCTGGCCGACCACGACGCGCGCGAGCGGATCGCCCACGACCTGGACACGACCCTGGTCGTCGAAGCGGCCGCCGGCACCGGCAAGACCACGGCCCTGGTGGGGCGGATCCTCGGGCTGGTGCGCACCGGCCGCACGCGGTTGGCCAAGGTCGTCGCCGTGACCTTCACGGAGAAGGCCGCGGGCGAGATGAAGATCCGGATGCGGACCGAGATCGAGGCAGCGCGCCAGGAGGCCTCCGGCGACGAAGCGGCCCGGCTCGACGTGGCCCTCAAGGAGCTCGAGGCGGCCCGGATCGGGACCATCCACGGGCTCTGCTCGGACATCCTCCGCGAGCGTCCCGTGGAGGCTGGCATCGACCCCATGTTCGACGTCGCCGCCGAGGGCGAGGCGGAGGCGCTGTTCTCCGAGGCGTTCGAGCGCTGGTTCCCCGAGGTCCTGGAGGACCCCCCCGAGGGCGTGCGCCGCATCATGCGTCGGCCGTCGGGTCGCTACTCCAGCGCCCGCGACCAGCTCCGGGGGGCCGGCTGGCGGCTGGCGGAGCACCGCGACTTCACCGGGACGTGGCGGCGGGATCACTTCGCCCGGGCGGACGCGATCGACGACCTGCTGGACCAGATGGGCGATCTGGTCGCCCTGGACGACCAGATCACCGATCGGGACCACCACCTCACCCGCTGCATCGGGCGCATCGGCCGCTTCGTCGAGGACCTCCGGCTGAAGGAGACCGCCTTCGATCGAGACCACGACGCGATCGAGGCGTCGCTGCGGTCCGCGCGGCGGTGGAACGAGTGGAACTGGCGCGGCTACAACGTGAAGGAGTTGGCTCCCGGGCTGTCGCGCGACGACGTGCTGGAGCGGCGCGACGGGCTCAAGGAGATCCTCGATCGGGTCGTGGACGCCTGCGACGCCGACCTGGCCGCCTGCCTGCACCGCGAACTGCGCCCCCTGGTGGCCGAGTACGAAGCGCTCAAGAAGCGCGCCGGCAAGCTCGACTTCATCGATCTGCTCTGCCGCGCCCGGGACCTGCTGCGCGACGACGAAGGGGTGCGGGCGGAGCTGCGGGAGCGGTTCAGCCACGTGCTCGTGGACGAGTTCCAGGACACCGATCCGCTCCAGGTCGAGCTCGTGATGATGCTGACCTCGGGGGTGCCCGGCAAAGCGTTCGTGGTCGGCGATCCGAAGCAGTCGATCTACCGCTTCCGCCGCGCCGACATCGCCATCTACGAGGCCGCCAAGCAGCGGTTCGTCGACGAAGGCGCCGACGTACTCGAGCTGTCCACCAGCTTCCGCTCCGACCCGCGCATCCAGGAGGCCGTCAACGGTGCGTTCACCCCCGCCATGCAGGGGGGGACCCAGGCCTCGTACGTGCCCTTGCGGCCGTTCCGGGAGGCGGACGAGCGTCGGCCGGCCGTCGTCACGGTCCCGGTGCCGGCGCCCTACGGGAAGTTCGGCAAGGTCTGGAACAACGCCATCGACAAGTCGCTCCCAGGCGCCGTTGCGGGCTGGATCGACTGGCTGCTGCGCGAGTCCGGCTGGGAGGTGCAGGACATCGACACCGGCGAGCAGCGCGGCGTGCGCAGCTCGGATGTCTGCCTGCTGTTCAAGCGCTTCAACAAGTGGTTCGGGGAGCAGGCGACGACGCCTTACGCCCGTTCCCTGGAGGCGCGCGACATCCCCCACGTGCTCGTCGGCGGACGCACGCTGCACGACCGCGAGGAGGTCCTGGCGGTCCGCAACGCGCTGACGGCGATCGAGTGGCCGAACGACCAGCTGTCCGTGTTCGCGACCCTGAAGGGGCCGCTGTTCGCCGTTCCCGACGATGCGCTGCTGGCGTGGAAGGCCGCGATCGGGCCGATCAACCCGCTGCTGGTGCCCGACGACGTCGGCTCCCTCAGCGCGGTGCTGCGCGAGGTCGGCGAGGCGATGATGGTGCTCAAGCAACTGCACCGCGGCCGCAACCGGCGCCCCATCGCCGACACCATCGGGCTCCTGCTGGAGTCGACCCGGGCCCACGCCGGGCTGGCCAACTGGACCGCCGGCGATCAGGTGCTCGCCAACGTCCTGCGCATGACGGAGCTCGGCCGGCGCTTCGAGTCGTCGCACCACGCGACCTCGTTCCGGGCGTTCGTCGAGCACCTCACCGAAGAGGCGGAGTCGGGGGCGAGCGCGCAGGCGCTGGTCGTCGAAGAGGGGACCGAAGGCGTGCGGCTGATGACCGTGCACAAGGCCAAGGGGCTGCAGTTCCCCGTGGTCGTGCTGTGCGACATGACCGCCCTGGAGGTGGGCCGGAACCCGTCGCGGCATGCGGATCCGGACCTCAACGCCTGGTACGCGCCGATCGCCGGCTGCGTGCCCATCGAGTTGCTCGAAGCCGCCAGCGAGGTGCTGGATCGCGACCGGGAGGAGTCCCACCGATTGCTGTACGTCGCCGCTACCCGGGCGCGGGACGTGCTGGTGGTCCCCGGGGTCGGCGATGAGGCCCGGGACGGCTGGGTCTCGCTCCTGAACCCCGCCATCTACCCGGGTCGCAACGCCGGCCAGAAGTCGACCGACGCCCCCGGCTGCCCGGCCTTCGGCAGCGACACCGTCGCCGATCGGGGGAACGCGCGAGCCCCCAGCGCCAGCGTGCGCCCGGGTCTGCACACCTCGCAGGTCGGCTCGGCGGTGGTCTGGTGGGATCCGACGGTGCTCCCCACCTCGGGCCAGTCCGCGCACGGGCTGCGCCGCCACTGGCTGCTGTCCCCCGACCCCGACACCGGTCGGGCCGAGCGCGGCATCCGCGACCACGAGGCCTGGGAGACCGCCCGACGGGAGCGGATCACCGGCGCCAGCAAGCCGACGTTGACCGTCTTCACCTCCCGGGAGAAGGCCGAGACCCCCACCGCCGGCCTGGCTCCCATGCCCCTCGAGCAGACCACCGTGGTGCGGGCCGGACGCCCCTCCGGCAAGCGCTTCGGTGCGCTGGTCCATGGCGCCATCGCGACGGTCCCGCTGAACGCCGACGCCGCCGCGATCGAAGCCGCCGTGGCGGTGAACGCGCGCCTCGTGGGCGCCCCCGACGAGGAGGCTTCAGCCGCGGTCGAAGCGGTGACGGCGGCACTGACCCACCCCCTCATGGTCCAGGCCTTCGGGGCCGAGGAGCTGCGCCGCGAGGAGTCGCTGACGGTCGTCGCCGACGGCGAGCTCGTCGAAGGCACGCTGGATCTCTGCTTCTTGGACGGCGGTCGCTGGACCGTGGTCGAGCTCAAGACCTCGCTGAACACGCCCGAGGAGCGCGCCGCCGCCGAGGAGCAGCTGCGTTGGTATGTGCGGGCGGTCTCGACCGCCACCGGCGCCCCCGCCGACGGCGTCGTCTTGATGGTCTAGCGGAGCACGTAGTCCCGGGGACGGGACGAGGACCCGGCCAGCGCCCGCTGACCGTCGGTCGCCATCGCTTCGACGTAGTACTTCACGTGGCGCACGGCGGAGGCCGTGAACTTCACCTCGGCGCGGTACTCGTTGCCGCCCACCGTCTTCATCGACGTGATCAAGAAGTTGTCCTGGTTGTTGGCCCGTGTTTAGACCTTCAGCGAGCAGCTTGCCGGGCACTCGGCCACCGCGACGAAGGCGACGACGGTCTTCCCCGCCCGCTTTCCGACCCGCTCGGCGTCATCGAACGTGATGTGCAGCGACGGGGCGGCCGGTTCCGGCTCGGGGGTGGGTTCGGGGGCGGCCTCGAGCAGCCCCTCCAGGCTTTGCCCCTCGGCGAGCGGACCGAGCAGGTTCGCCTCGGTGGGAGGCTCTTCGGGCTCCGGCTCCGGTTCGGCCACGGCTGCCGGGGTCGGCTCGGGCTCGACGGCGCGGGGGGTCGGCTCGGGCCGCCGCGGTTCGGGGGTCGGCTCGGGCCGCCGCGGTTCGGGGGTCGGCTCGTCGCTCGCGACCTCCGTCGGCGGGACCTCCGGGACCTCCTCGGGGATGGACCCGGGGCCCAGGTTGAACGTGAACGTCGCGAACGCCGCGATGAGTGCGAGGATCGCGAGCACGCCGAGGGCGCCGACCCCGATCAGCAGCCCGCGCCCGCCGCTGTCGTCGTCTTCGTCGTCCGGGGGCGCGGCGCTGCGGCGTTGGTCCAGGGTCTGGGTGTTGACCGGCGGCGCGGGCACCGGCTCCGCCGGCCGCGAGACGGGCACCCGACGGGTCGCGCCCACCACCGGCGGCGGCGGGAGGGTCTCCCGGTCGACGATGGCCGGTTGGTCCTCTTCCTGGCCGACCCCGCAGGCCTCCAGGAACTCCACCATGGGGACCTCCGGAACGGTCTTCAGCAGCGCCCGCAGCTCCTTCGCGACCTCCGCGGCGGTGGCGTACCGCTCGTCCGGTTGGCGGCGCACGCACTTGCCCACGATGGGGGCGAGGCCGGGCACGAACTGATCGACCGGACCCAGCAGGTCCTGGCTGGCCATGCGCTCGTCCACGAGGATCAGCGCCATGGCGATGGCCGGGAGCGAGTCGCCCTGGTGCAGCCGCTGCCCCATCACCATCTCGTGCAGCATCGTGCCGAGGGCGAACAGGTCGCTGCGCGCGTCCACCGGCTCGCCGGAGGCCTGCTCCGGGGACATGTAGTACGGCGTCGCCGGTGGTGGAGACCAACACGTTGCCCGGCTTCAGATCGCGGTGGACGAGGTTGACGAGCTTGCCGTCCAGCTTCGCCTTGTGGGCGTGCTCCAGCGCGTCGCACATCGCGATCGCCACCTGCAGCGCGATCGACGGCGGGAACCGGCCCGCCTCCGCGAGCAGGCGATCCAGGGGCGCCCCCCGGACCAACTCCATGGCGATGAAGAGGTGGCCGTCCACCTCCCCGAAGTCGTACGTCTCGACGATCGCGGGGTGGTGCAGCAGCCCCCCGAGCCGAGCCTCGCACACCAGGGACTTGCGGCGGGACTCGTCGCCCGAGCCCAGCGTGCTCCGCACGACCTTGACCGCGGCCGGCTTGCGGAAGCCCTGCAGTCCGTTGATCTCTGCCTTGAAGACGCGCGCCATGCCCCCCTCACCGAGCAGGCCGAGCAGCGTGTACCGACCGAACTGGACCGGGAACTCCCCCGGTCCGAGCTGGTCGGGGGAGGTCACTTCGAGGCCACCGGTCGGAGGGCCAGTTGGCTGGTGGTGCCGTCCGCCTCGTAGCTGACCTGGCTGAGGCGCAGCTCCGACTGGAAGACGTGGGGCTTGTGGATCGACGTCCCCAGGAGCATGCGCACGCAGTCCTGCACGCACTCGGTGACGGCGGGGTGCGGGTGCAGCAGGTTGGCCAGCTCGCGCACCGATCGGCCGTGCTGCATCACCAGCGCGACGGCCTCGATGGTGGTCGAGGCGTGCACGCCCAGCGCCCGCATCCCGAGGATCTTCATGTCATCGCAGTCGGTGGTGAGGATCTTCACGAAGCCGGACCTGGCCCGCATCGCGATGGCCCGGTTCACCAGCCCGTAGCCGTAGACGGCGACCTTGTAGGGGATGCGTTGCTTCTGGGCTTCCTGTTCGGACAGGCCGACGGTCGCGACCTCGGGGTCGAGGAAGTAGATCGTCGAGAAGTTGTCCTTGCTCATCGGGACCGTGCGGCCTCCCCAGATGCGCTCGATGGCGTGGCGCCCCTCTTCTTCGCCGACGCTGACGAGGGCGAGGTCGCGGGTGATGTCGCCGACCGCCCAGATGCCGGGGACGGTGGTCTGCCCGTCATCGTCGGCGATGTAGCCGCGGTCGTCGAGTTTGACGCCGATCTCCTCCAGCCCCATGCCGCCGGTGTTGGGCACGCGTCCGATGGAGATGAGCGCCTTGTCGACCCGGATGGCTTCGCGGCCGCCGGTGTGGTGCTCGATCGTGTACTCGACCTGAGGCCCCACCACCTCCATCGACACCAGCCGGCAGCGGTGGTGAACCGTGACGCCCTTGTTCTCGAGGTTGCGGGAGCAGACGCGGGCCACGTCCTCGTCCTCGAAGGGGAGGATCCGGTCGGCGCGGTCGATGACGTAGACTTTGGTCTGGCCGTAGTTGGCGAAGATCGTCGCGAACTCGCAGCCGACCACGCCCGCGCCCAGGATCACGAGGCTGCGGGGGAACTCCTTGAGCCCGCCGATGTGGTCGGACGTGATGATGGTGCGGCCGTCGACGGGGATCTCCGGCAGCTCCCGCGGGCGGCTCCCCGTGGCCACGGCGAAGTGGTCCGCCGTCAGCGTGCGCATCCCCTGGTCGCCGCCCTCGATGCGGACCCGGGAGGCCGACTCGAAGTGGGCGGCGCCGTGGATGAACTCGATGCTGCCGGGGTGGTCGTGCCCGGGCCTCGACAGCGCATCCAACTGCCGCTGCAGCTGCTCGACCTTCTCGTCGACGGCCTGCTCGACGCAGTGCAGGACCTGGCCCCAGTCCAACGAAACGGACTCGGCGACGAAGCCGCGGTCGCGGTGCAGCGCCTTGCGGTAGTCCTTGCTGAGCTCCCACAGCGTCTTGCTGCTGAGCGCCCCGTGGTGGATGCCCGCGCCGCCCAGCGGACCCTTGTCCACGAGCGCCACCTTCTTGCCAAAGTCCCAGGCGCGAACGGCGGCGGCGTACCCGCTCGGTCCGGCGCCGATGACGCAGAGGTCGTAGTCCGACATGCCCCAAGTCTGGCACGGTGAAGGGGTGAAGGTCGCTCAACGCCCCGAGTTGCTCCACACCGTCGTGGTCGGAACGGCGGTCACGATGGCGGGGTACGTCGTCGCTTTCCTCTGCAGCTCGGCCCTCGCGACCTTCATCTACAACGGCCGTGGGCAGGCGCTGGACCCGACGAACCCGTGGATTGTGTTCGGATTCGCGGCCGCCTCCTGGCCCGCCTACCTGGGGTTGGCGGTGGGCGGTCGGGGGCTGGAGGACGTCACCGCGCAGGTATCGGCCGCGGCCGCGTCGTTGCTCGCGGTGGCGCTCTCGGCGACGGGGCTGCTGCTGCTGCCCGATGCGATCGTGGTGCAGCTGCTGAGCTCGGTGGTGATCTGCGCGCTGCTGGGCGGATCGTCCATGCCCGGGGAGTTTCGCCGCGGCCTTGGGGGTGCGATCGGGGGCGGCCTCGCGGGCATCCCTCTGGGTCTGATGGAACTGGGCCGGGAGACCGTCGTGGAGTGGGCGAGCGCGAACTGGGCGTACGGCACCGAGACCAACGCCGCCGTCGAGCTGTCCACCCTCCTGGTGCAGGCGGGGTGCGCGGGACTGGCCTTCTGGATTCTGGTCCCCCTCGGGGAGCGGCTGCTCGATCGCTGAGGGACCTGGGCGGCCCGCCGGGCGTCGGTTGGCCCTGGGCAGATGCCCCCGCTAGACTTCACGCTTCTGGTACCCCGGAGGAGCCCTCATTCATGTCCGATCTGCGCTGCTTGCTCGCCCTCAGTTTCCTCTGCCTCGGGTTCGTCCTGACCGGCTGCCCCGACGACGACGATGACTCTGCCGTCGCCGACGACGACGACGCGACGGACGACGACGACGCGACGGACGACGACGACGCGACGGACGACGACGACGCGACGGACGACGACGACGCGACGGACGACGACGACAGCGCCGGTGATGACGACGACGACTCCAGCGCGGGCGACGACGACGACGCGGTCGAGCTGACGACCTTCAGCTGGGTCTTCGACAACGTGGTCAGCACCAACTGCAGCTGCCACGCCGGCACCGAGCACAGCACCGGCTTCGCCTTCAACGGCGACCAGCAGACCCTGTACGACGTGTGGGTTGGAGTCGCCTCCAGCGAGCTCCCCACGATGGCTCGCGTGGAGCCCAGCGACGCAGCCAACAGCTACGTGATGAACAAGCTCGACGGCACCCACGAGGGCGTGGGCGGAAGCGGTAGCCAGATGCCGCTGACGGGCTGCTGCCTGGACGAGGGCACGCGCGACAACATCCGCGAGTGGATCGAGGACGGCGCGCAGAACAACTAGCGGTCGCCGATCTGGCTGACCCCGGTACACTCCGGGGCCATGACGATCCAGGTCCCCGTCAGCGGCGCAGGCGCCGCCGCTGGCGCCGCTGTAGCACCGCGCCCCTTCCGGCTCGCTTCCTTCTTTGCGGGGATCGGCGGGTTCGACCTCGGCTTCGAACGCGCAGGCTTTGAGTCGGTCTTCCATTGCGAGATCAACCCCTTCTGCCAGAAGGTGCTGGAGCGGCACTGGCCCGACTCCATGCTGCGCGGCGACATCGTCAATGACGTGACCGCCGCGGAGATCCCCAACGCCGACGTCTGGGCCGCGGGGTTCCCCTGCCAGGACGTCTCCGTCGCCCGCGGCGCCAAGGGGCGTGCGGGGCTCGACGGCGCCCGCTCGGGGCTCTTCTTCCGCTTCGCCGAGCTGGTCGAAGAGCGCCTCCCGCGCGCGATCCTCCTGGAGAACGTCCAGGGACTGCTGAACTCCAACGAGGGGCGGGACTTCCGCCTCGTGCTCGACCGCCTCCTGGGGCTCGGCTACGGCGTCGCCTGGCGCGTCGTCAACAGCCGCTACTTCGGGGCTCCCCAGTCGCGCCCCCGCACGTTCATCGTCGCCTCGTACGGCACCGCCGACATCGCCGCCCACGCGTTGTTCGAGCCCGAAGGCTCCAAGACACCCGCGGGCTCCCGCGCCGGCTTCATCACCCCCGACGACCAGCACACCGGCTTCCCTGTCGTGCCCCGGGTGGGCTACTGCCTGGCCGCCACGTCGGGCCGCCACACGGGCACCGACTGGAGCCGCTCCTACGTCAGCTACAAGGACCGTGTCCGTCGTTTGACCCCGACCGAGTGCGAGGGGCTGCAGGGCTTCCCGGTCGGCTGGACGCTGCTGCCGGGCGACGCCAAGCTCGACCCCGACGAGATCGACACCGCGCGCTACCACGCCCTCGGCAACGCCGTGACCGTGGACGTTGTGCGCTGGGTCGCGGCCCGCCTGAAGCAGAGCCTGGAGGAGGCGCCGCCCCGCATCACCCCGATGCAGACGGCCCTGGCGATCGACGCAACCGAGCGCGCCCGCCGCTACGTGGAGAGCCTGTCCAAGGCCGAGCCCGCGTTCCGCACCAAGAAGGCCCAGCCCCTGCAGCTGACCCGGCTGCACGGCGTCATCGACCAGGAGGCCAAGTACAAGTGGGCCACCGGCGGGGTCGCGTTCGCCACCAGCGGCGTGCAGGGTCGGCCCAGCGCGGCGCCGGCCGAGCCAGTGATGGCGACGCTCGGCGACATCATCCAGCGCGGCAAGGTCCGCGACCGCTACTTCCTCAGCCCCAACGCCGCCGAGGGGATCCTCCGGCGGGTCAAGAGTCAGAACCGAACGCTGTTCGGCCCCCTGCACGACGCGCTGGAGAAGCTCGCCCAGAAGGAGGGCTGAGTGGCGGTCTTCGTCGTTCGGATCGGCAAGGACGTCCCCCAGGACGCGCTCGACATCCACGAGGGCCGCGAGCTTCCCTTCCTCATCGACGCCTCCTGCAAGCAGGTCCCCGGCCACCTGAAGGAGGGGGACGGCGTGCTCGTCTGGCTGGGTTCGGACAACAACAAGGGTGCGCCGACGGAGTGGAAGCAAGGGCTGCGGGCCATCGGCACCGTCTACAAGGCGGAGGTGGAGTCCTGGGCCGACGAGTCCGCCGTCACGGTGCAGGTGGAGTACACCCTCCCCCGCAGCCTCACTCGTCTGGGCCTCATCAAGACCGCGCCGGCGCTGTACGAGCACGTCGCGCGCATGCCCGTCCTGGGGATCGAGTCGTTCGCGAACCAGACGATCCAGGAGCTCAAGACCGGTCCCGGGCAGTCGCCCTCGGCGTTGATTGAGACGCTGGAGCGGGCCGCGCCGGGGACCCGCCAGGCACTGGCGGCGATCGTTCCGTTTCAGCCCTACACGCACTACGTACCGCCAGTTCCGGACCGTCCGCCGAAGCCCGGCGGGGGCAGCGACGGGATGCCGACGGGACCGTCCGCGGAGGTGCTCCAGCGGGTGCTCCGCGAACTGACCGACACGGGGTTCCAACTCGAGCCCTGGCTGTTGGCGGCGTTCGTGGCCGCTGCGCGCACCAAGCCGTTCCTGATCCTCGCGGGCATCTCGGGCACGGGGAAGTCCCTGCTCCCCACCCGGGTCGCATCGGTCACGGGCGCTTCGCGAGCGGTCGCGGCGGTGACGCCCGCGTGGACCGATTCCAGTGAGCTGATCGGCTACACGGATCTGGAGGGGACCTTCCGCCCGGGCCCGTTCCTGAAGGCCGCGCGCGACGCCGCGGCGTCCGATCAGCGGGAGCACTTCTTCCTCCTGGACGAGATGAACCTCGCCCGCGTGGAGCACTACTTCGCCGAGGCCCTCAGCGGCATGGAGGAGCGCAGCAACCCCCTGGTCCAAGGCGTGCTCCCGGACGCGGCGGCCGACGAGTGGGGTGGGGTGACCCTGCCGCCGAACCTCCTCGTGGTGGGCACCGTCAACATGGACGAGAGCACCCACGGCTTCAGTCGGAAGGTGCTGGACCGCGCGTTCACCATCGAGATGTCGAGCCCGGACCTCGCCAAACGTCTCGGCTCGCTGAAGACCCCCGGGGACGTGGCCGATCTGGGCAGCGCGGCCTGGGCCCCGGTGGCGCGACGGGTCGCGCTGGATGCCGGCTTCTCGGACGAGCAGAACCTGGTCATCGACCGCGCGATCGAGGTCCTCAAGGAGATCAACCGGCTCCTGCGCAAGGCGTCGCTGCAGGTGGGGCTTCGGGTGCGTGACGAGCTGTCGCTCTTCCTGGTCCACGCCCTGCCCCTGACGTCGCTGTTCGAGGACGGTGACGGCAACGCCGTCGACCCGCTGGATCTCGGCCTCTTGATGAAGATCCTTCCCCGCATCGAGGGTGGCTCAGCGGCGATCTCCCGGTTGCTCACCGACCTCCTGGGTTGGTGCTCGGACGGCGATGACGAGACCCTCACCCGGGATGAGCTCGTCGCCGCCTGGAGGGACGCGGGACACCCCGAGGTGCATCCCACTGCCGGCCTCGCCTACCCGCGCACTACCGCCCGCCTCTGCCTCATGTGGGACCGGCTGGAGAGCGAAGGCTTCACCTCGTACTGGCTGTGACTGACGCCCCGCTGTTCGAGGTTCGCACCGCCGCGGTCTGGTTCCGCTGGTACGGACCGGATCGGGGGGCAGGGGGCACCGTCACCGCGAGCATCGGAGAGCCGTCGGCCCAGCCCCGCCTGTTCGAGGAGACGAAGTACCGGGTCGATGCCCGGTCACTGATTCCCGGTCGTCGGTTGACGCTTTGGCACGAAGATCCGGAGCTGCGTCGCAAGCTCCTGCGCAAAGCCCCCGGCGAGGTCTCCGGGCCCGTCAACTTCAAGTCCTGGGCCGGCCTCAGCCGCTTCGTCGTCGAGGTGAGGGACGCGCCGGGACTGACGGTCGACGTGGAGGTCTTTCCCAGCAAGCTCGACTACCGCGCCGACTACCACGCCATGCGCGATTCGCTCGACGAGATAGCGGAAGGGGTCGCCTGGTCCTGGCTCGCGCCGACGCTCGCGGGGGTCGAGGGCCGCCCCGAGCGAGGCGAGGGACCGGGCTGGCTCCACGTGCTCCGACGCTTGCTTCCGCGCCTCGAGCGGGGGCTGGCCCAAGCGGCCCGTCGGCCTCTTCGGATGCTCCGGCCCGAGCCCACCGAGCTGGCTCCCCATCGCATCCGCCGGGTGACGGCAGCCACCCGCGCGGCCGTACGACGGCGTGGACGGGGGGCATCCACGTTGCCCACGACGGTCGTCGAGCCGTCCTCCGACGTGCCCGAGCACCGCTGGCTGCGCCTCCGCATTCTCGCGCTGCTGCGCCGCCTCGCACCGATCGTCGCGGCGGAGCGACGGGCCCTCGACGAGGCCGCCGCTGCCACGCCGGTGCGCACCCCGGGGCCCCGACGTCAGGCCCGCGCCGCCGAACTGGAGCAGATGGAGGAGCGGCTGGCGGCGCTGCTGAACCGCGCCCCGTTGCGCGGGGTCTCCGGCCCCGTACCGGTGGGGTTCTCGTCGCTCCGCCTGCTCCGGACCCCGGGGTACCGCGCGGCCTACGGCGCCCTGATGGCGGTGGACCGGGGGCTCCGGTTCGATGGCTCGTCGCTGCACCTGCCGATCAAGCGGCTCAGCACCCTGTACGAGGCGTGGGGGCTGCTCTTCCTGTTGGAGGCGCTGGAGGAGGCCGAGGCCGACCCCATCGGGCCCGACGATGCGGTCGCGATCGACGGTGTGGGGACGGCCGTGATCCGGTTCGTCGACGGCCAGACCTTCCGCTTCTCGCTGGCTCGCCGCGGGGGTGGCGTCGCGACGCTGCACTTCAACCCGTACCTCAAGAAGCTCGCCAGCCAGCGCAAACTGGCGCACCGGCGTTGGATCCTCGTGGACCAGCATCCGGACTACGTGATCGAGATCGAGCGTCCGGACGGCTCGCGCACCGTCTACGCCCTGGACGCGAAGTACCGCGTGGCCAAGGGAGGCGCGGCGCCCCCGTCGGACAGCTACCAGGTGCTGCACCGCTACCGAGATGCGCTGATGCTCGGTCCCAACGCGGAGCGCGAGACGGTCGAGGCCGTGATCCTCTTCCCGATGAACGCCGACCGGAACGCTGACTTCCTGGCGTCGCCCCACTTCGCCGCCATCTCGGGCGCGGGTCTGGGGGCCATTCCGCTGACCCCGTCGAACACCGCGCCGCTGACCGCCTGGGTCGACCGGATTCTGGGCTGACATGGCGCTGTCCCGCAGCCAGCAGATGGCGCGCGTCAAGAGCACCAACACGCGTCCCGAGCAGCTCCTGCGCACCCGCCTCTGGGCGCGCGGCCTGCGGTACCGCAAGCAGCGCAAGGTGCTCGGGTTCAGGCCTGACCTGACCTTCGTGGGAGCGCGGTTGGTCGTCTTCGTCGACGGCTGCTTCTGGCACGGCTGCCCCACCCACTACGTCTTTCCGCGGAGCCGCCGGAGTACTGGACGGCCAAGCTGGAGCGGAACGTGCGGCGCGATCGGGAGCAGACCCGTCGGCTCCTGGACGAAGGCTGGCGGGTCTTCCGGCTGCTCGAGCACGAACGACCCACGACCTGGAGGACTGCCTCGCGCGGGTGGAAGAAGCGGTGGGGGGCGGGAGCCCGCCGTTCGAGACCCGGCGGATCGTGCGCGTCGTCCCCCTGCCCGGCCCCGAGGACCGCGAGGTGCGGCACCAGGTCGATCTGCTCGACGCGAACTGGACCAGCGAGGCCGCCTGCGCTCGCGTCATCACGCGCTTCCGTCGCGTGGGGGAGTAGGCGCTAGTCGACCGGCACGACCTCGAAGCCGTCGCCTCGTTCGAAGACCACGTGGGTCACCCCTTCGCTCCGTGCCGCCGCGATCAACTGCTCGGGGGAGGCCGCTCGAATCCCCGCCTCCATCCGCCGCCGCAGTTCCGCGCCGCGGGCCCCTGGGCGCCGGTCCGCAATGAGCGGTTCGTCCAGCGGCAGGCACGCACAGGCCACCTCGATCCGTCGCTTCCACTCCAGCGCGACGCTGCGATCGAACAGCCCTTCGCCCCCGTCCTTCCACGTCACGAAGATCGCGCGTCGGGCCACGACCCGGACCGAATCGAACCGGTGGGGCGGCACCATCACGAGGCTGTCCACGGGCAGGTTCGCGAGCTCTCGGGCGAGCTCTTGCTCCGGCCCCGGCGAACCCGTGGGGTGGAAGTGGGCGCGGTCTCCGTCCGGGGACCAGCGGCCGATAGCAGCAGCCGCTAGCAGGCACGCCAAACCGACCCCGACGTTGCACGGGCGGCGAATCCGAGCCACTGCGGCGGCCCCGCCTACGACGACGACGAGGCGGGCGGCCTGCGCCGGCTCCAGCTGCAGCGCGAGGGAGGAGCCCGCGAGGCCGAGGGCCACGCCGACGGTCCCGTACACGACGGTCCCGACGAGGAACCAGCGGACCTCGGCTCGTCGTGCGAAGGCGAACCCGGCCGCGAGGAAGACGCCCGTCACGACGAAGTCGCGGATTGGCCACACCGCGGGGTCCAGGTGGTGGCCCGCCCGCAGGTAGATGAGCCGCGCCCAGAGCTCGTCCACGATCGGCTGCGAGGGTCCCCCGGTCGCGATCCAGAGGAGGACGACGGGGCTCGCGCCGAGGAGGAACGCGCCCGTGTTCCGCGTCGCTTGCCGAGGGTCTCGTTCCGGGGCTGCTGCGGCCGCCATCCCGGCAGCGCACGCCACCGCCGACGGAGCGTGAACACAGAGCGCCGCACCCACCAGGGCGAACGCGGCCGTCGATCGACCCGCGAGCAGCCAGCTGACCGCGAGCAGCTCCATCGGGAGCGCCACGCCGCGGGGCAGCAGCAGCGGGTCCAACGTGTCGACGCCCCCGACCACGGGCCACGCCACGGCGCCGACCAGCAGGACGAGCGGGGCGGCCTCGTCGGCCTCCAGCGCTGCCATGAGCCGCATGAGGGCCCATCCGGTGGCGAACAGGACCGCGAGGTGGAGCAGGCCCGCGGCCCGCGGTCCGGGGGCGGGGAGCATCCACAGCAGGCTGGGGTGCGCGCGGGCGGCGTGGGCGAGGAGGTCGCCGACCCAGGGCCCGGGGTCCAGGAATGCGACGTGGGTTCCGTGATCGGCGACGCCGTACTCGTACCCGTTGCACAGCAGCGCGAGCACGACGAAGCACGCCGCTCCGGCCGCCGTTCGACGTGGAGCCTCTACCTGCGTCGAGACGCCTGGTACTCCCGCAGCGCTTGCTTGGCGGGATCGTCCAGCTGCCACCCGCCGTCGGTGAAGTACTCCAGGGTGGGGAGCTTGCTCTTGACCCGGAACGGGCCCGACTTGGAGGCCTCGTACGTCATCGGCACGCCAACGATGCGGTGTTGCACCTCGACCCCGATGTGGAATCGGTCGTTGGCGCCCTCGATCGTGGCCCAGCCGCGCTCCAACGAGGAGGTCAGCCCCAGGCGCGACACTTCCGCGTCCAGCTTTCGCTTGAGGGCGGGGGTCGCCTGGCCGGTCTCGAGCACGGCGTTCAAGCTCCCGATGTGGCCGAGCATCCTCCAGCTGTCGTGGGCGGCGACGAGGAGCACCACGACAAAGACAGCGATCAGGACCGTGCGGATCGTCTTGCGGGTGTCGTCTCGCGACCGCCCGAACTGCTTCTCCAGGTCGGGAGGGGGAGGCAGCGGAAGGTCGGGGAGCAGGTCCGCGAGCGGATCCTCGGACGGAGGCCCGATCTCGGCGGCGCCGGCTGACAGCCCCGTCCCCGGCGGCTGGGTGTTTCGATCCAGCGGTGTGGGGGTGGATGTCTCGTGGGCCTCGGGTCGCGGCGAGTCCGGGAGGATCCCCCCGGGCGCAGACGGTGGGCTGGCGACGCGGTTGCCGCGAGGATCGCGCTTGCCCGCCACCGAGCCGCCACGCCGTCCGCCGATGGTCGAGGTGCGACGTCCCGTGCTCGGCGGGACCACCCGGGGGCCCGCGGGGCCCCGGGTGGTCCCGCCGGAGTCATCATCGAGCGTCGGGCGTGCGGGGGGCACGGCGTCGACGGCCCGGAACTCGGAGTCGGACGGCATCCCGTGCGGATACAGCGGGTGGACCGGCGGCGGCTCGGCCGCGGCCTTTTCTTCGCCGGAGACCAGCGCCGCCATCAACGGATCGCCGGGCGGCGATGACGCCTCGTCGGCGTACAGGCTCCCGGGCGGGCGGCCGCGGAGCTCGCTGCCCGGCATGCCCGGGTTCGAACGCGCGTCCGGGCTTCCGGGCCGGGAGGTCCGGGGAGCGCGCGACCGGGCCGTGGGCTCGCGCTCGTCGACCGGTGTCCGCCCCGCGCCGGAGCCCGGCCGCGGGGACGACCCGGTGGGAGTGTCCCCCTTGGGCCGCTTGAGCGAGCCTCGGTCCTGCCCCAGGCCCGGCTTGCGGCGGGTGAGCCGGCCCGTGTTCTCGCCCCAGCCGCGGCCCGTGTCCCTCTCCTCGAGGGCGCGCCCCGGCATGCTGCCCGAGGGTGCCTCGGGCAGCGCCTCCTCGACCGTGTCCGGCGGCATGCTCGGCTGGGTTCGCGTGACTGAGGGCTTGCCTACCGGTTTGGTCCAGGCCACCGCGCCGGCGCGACCCGGTCCCGTGACCGGTCCCCGCGCCGGTCGGCTGGAGGGCCGCTCCACCGCCGCCGGAGGGGGCGTCGAAAGCGGCACCGCGCCCGGTTCGAACTCCGGCTCGGGGGACGCGGCGGGCGGCGGAGGCGGGGGCGGCTCAGCTTCGGCTGCCGCTGGAGGCACGGGATCGTCGAACGACCAGTCGCAGCGGGCACAAAACGCGTGCCGCGCGGACTGGTTGAGGCCGCACTTAGGACAGGCGACGAGGTCCGACGACAACAGGGTCCTCCCAGTGCCGAATGATACAACGGCTGGCTACCGCCCGGTGAAGACGGGGGGACGCTTCTCGGCGAAGGCGCGGAGCGCCTCGAATCGATCCTCCGATTCGAGGGTCGTGTCGTAGCAGGCACGTTCGTGGGCGAGAGCCTCTGTCATGGGCAGATCGAACCCCCCGTCGATGGCCTGCTTGGCGGCTCGAACCGCCTGGGGTCCGCACTTGGCGATTTCGCCCGCGATCGCGAGGGCCCCCTCCAGGGCGTCGTCCGCGCGGTGCTCCGCCACCCCCATTTGCAACGCCTCGTCGGCGCCGATGCGTCGACCGGTCAGGATCAAGGACCGAGCCCGGCCCGTGCCCACCAGCCGGCTCAAGCGCTGGGTGCCTCCGGCGCCGGGGATGATCCCCAGCCGCGTCTCCGTCAGCCCCAGCTTGGCGTTGGGGCCGACGACCCGGAGGTCGCATCCCAGGGCCGCCTCCATGCCGCCTCCGAACGCAAACCCGCCGACGGCGGCGACGAACGGGACGACCGCCTCCGCGATCCGGGTCATCGTGCCGCTGATCAGATCCACGAACGCCGGCACCTCCGCGGGGGGCATGGTCTTGCGCTCCTTCAGGTCCGCGCCGGCGGAGAAGGCCCGGCCCCCAGCGCCCGCGAGCACCACGGCGCGGGGAAGGTCCTCGGGCGCGGCCGCGGCGAGGCGGTCCAGTTCGGCGTTCAGCGCCAGAAGCAGCGCCTTGTTGAAGGCGTTGAGCGCCTCGGGGCGGTTCAGGGTCCAGATCTCGACGTGGTCGCGTCGCTCGACCAGCAGCACATCAGTCATCGGGGGTTCCTAGCCTTCGTAGAGTCCACGCGCGGCGCGCAGGTAGCGGCCGGGGAGCCGCTTGCGGAGCCGACCTTCGACGAACAGCGCCACGTCCACGAGCGCCTCGAGGTTCACCCCGGTGTCGATGCCCATCCCGTGCAGCATCTGCACGAGGTCCTCGGTGGCGACGTTCCCGGACGCTCCGGGGGCGTACGGGCAGCCGCCCAGTCCGCCGATCGAGCCGTCGAAGATGCGCACCCCGGCGTCCAGGCCGGCGACCACGTTGGCCAGGGCGGTGCCCCGGGTGTCGTGGAAGTGCAGCGCCAGCTGCTCCACCGGCAGGTCGGTGGCGAGGTCCCGGGTGCGTTCGTTGACGCTGCGGGGGGTGCCGTGGCCGACGGTGTCGCCCAGGGAGATCTGGTCGACGCCCAGCTTCAGAAGCTCGGCGGCGACGTGCCGCACGTTCTCCAGCGGGATGTGCCCCTCGTAGGGGCAGCCGAAGACCATGCTGACGTAGCCCCGCACCCACGCGCCCGTGCCCTGGAGCGCCTCCATGATCTGGCGGATGTTCTCCAGGCTCTCTTCGATCGACCGGTTCAGGTTCCGCTGGTTGTGGGTTTCGCTGGCGGAGATGAAGACCGCCACGTCCTTGAGTCCGGCCTCCTGGGCCCGGTCCAGGCCGCGCATGTTGGGGACGAGGGCGGCGTAGCGGACGCCGTCCCGTCGTTCGATCTGCGCGAAGACATCTTCAGCGTCGCCCAACTGGGGGATCCAGCGGGGGTGCACGAACGAGCTCGCTTCGACGTAGGGGAGCCCGGTGGCGGCGAGCCGCTGGATCAGATCGACCTTGGTGGCGGTGGGGACCGGCGACGGCTCGTTCTGCAGCCCGTCGCGGGGCCCGACCTCGTAGACCGAGGCGCGATCGGGGAGGTCCAACATCAGTCGGCGACCATAGCGGCAACGACGTCGGCCAGCAGCCCGGTATGCACGTCGCCGGCGGCGAAGGCGTCGTCGCTGAGGATGGCGCGGTGCAGCGGCGCGTTGTGGGTCAGCCCGTCCAGCACGAGGCTGTCGACGGCGGCGGCGGCGCGGGCCAGGGCGGTGGCGCGGTCGGGGCCATGGGCGATGATCTTGGCGAGCATCGGGTCGTAGAACGGGGTCACGTCGGCGCCGGTCTCCAACGCGTGATCGACCCGCAGCCCCTCGCCGGTGGGGGGCTCCCAGCGCTCGATGGTGCCGGGCTGGGGCATGTGCCGGATGGGGTCCTCGGCGTACAGCCGCAGCTCGATCGCGTGGCCCGCCCCGGCGATGTCGTCCTGGCCGAAGGCCAACGCCTCGCCCGCGGCGATGCGGAGCTGCTGCTCGATCAGATCGATGCCGGTGATCTGCTCGGTGACCGGGTGCTCCACCTGGATGCGGGTGTTCATCTCCAAGAAGTAGTAGTCGTCGCCGTCGACGAGGAACTCGACGGTGCCCGCGGACCGGTAGCCGACCGCGCGGGCCAGCTTCGTGGCGGCGCCCCACAGCGCCTGCCGCAGCTCGTCGGACAACCCCGGCGCGGGGGCCTCCTCCACCACCTTCTGGTGGCGTCGCTGCATCGAGCAGTCGCGCTCGAGCAGGTGCAGGTGGGCGCCGTGGGCGTCGCTGAGGACCTGAACCTCGACGTGCCGGGGACGATCGACGGCCCGCTCCAGGTACGCCGTGGAGTCGCCAAACGCCGATTCGCCGCGGCGGACGGCTTTCTTGAGCGCCTTGCGCAGCGGCTTGCCGGGCTCCTCGACGCGGGTCATGCCGATGCCGCCCCCGCCCGCGCTGAGTTTGACCAGCAAGGGGAACCCCACCGCCGCTCCGGCCGCCTCCAGGGCGTCGGGGTCGTCGATGGAGACGGAGCCCGAAGCGGGGAGCACGGGGACGTCGGCGGACGTGGCGAGCTGCCGAGAGCGGAGCTTGTCGCCCATGAGATCGATCACCTCGGCGGGGGGACCGATCCAGACGAGTCCAGCGTCGGTTACGGCGCGCGCGAAGGCGGCGTTCTCGCTCAGCAGCCCGTAGCCGGGATGCACCGCCTGGGCGCCGGTCTGGCGTGCCGCTTCCAGGATCGCGTCGACCTTCAGGTAGCTGGCGGCCACGGGGGCTTCACCGATGCGGACGGCGGCGTCCATCTCGCGAACGAACAGGGCGTCGGCGTCTGCGTCCGAGTGCACGGCGACGGTCTCGATGCCGAGCCGACGGCAGGTGCGCGAGACGCGGCGGGCGATCTCGCCCCGGTTGGCGATGAGGATGCGATCGAACATGGGCTCTCCGAGGAGCGCCGGAGGATAGCGCGCAGGGTGCCGGTGGGGTAGAAACCCCCGGTGGGGATGCACTCGACGGACGATCCAATCTTCAAGTTCCTCGTGGAACAGTCGCCCGACGGCCAGTTCGTCGTGGTCGACGGCACCTTCGTCTACCTGAACTCCGCCGCCGCCAAGATGTTCAGCTTCGACGGCTCGGACCCGACGGAGTTGCGGGTCGTGGACGTGCTCCACCCCAGCGAGCACGAGCGCGCGCTCCGCAACATGGCCCTGCGCGCCTCCGGTGTGCTCCGCGGCGCCGCCCAGTACCTCGTCCGTCGCAAAGACGGCACCACGTTCCCGATCGAGGTCCACGCCGCCCCCCTCAAGTGGGACGGTCGCTCGGGCCTGCACGGCATCATTCGCGACATCACCGCCCGCCGGAAGATGGAAGAGACGTTGGAGCGGATGGAGCGGACCTCGGTGGTCTCCCGGCTCGCCAGCGGCCTCGCGCACGACTTCAACAACCTGCTCGCGGTGATCCAGAGCAGCGCCGACGTGGCCCGCCGATTCGGTGACGGCTCCGGCGATCTGGAGAACGCCGTCGAGCGGATCGAAGCCGCCGTGCAGCGCGGCTCCGACAAGGTCCGCCAGATTCAGCAGATGGCGGGGCACCGCGCGCCCACCCAGGAGTTCCGGCCGCTCCACATCAACCCGGTCGTCGAGGACGTGCTCGACCTGACGCGGGCCCGGTGGCAGGACGAGGCCGAGTCCAAGGGCATCAGCTACGACGTCCAGTGGATGCCCGGGGAGCCCCCAGCGGTGGTCGGCTCGCCCTCGGACCTGCGCGCCGCACTGGTGGCGTTGGTGTTCAACGCGGTCGAGGCCATGCCCGACGGCGGCACCCTGGCGATCAAGACCGGCGAGACGAACAACGGAGAGGTGCTCGTCACCGTGCGCGACACGGGGGACGGCATCCAGGAAGGCCACCTCGGCCAGCTCACCGACGCGATGTTCACGACCCGCCGCGACCGCCAGATGGGCCTGGGCCTGCACCTGGTGCAGTCGGTGCTTCAGCAGCACGGGGGGCGGCTCGAGGTCGACTCCCGGCTGGGCCACGGTTCGTCGTTCGCGGTCATCGTTCCGCCGGCCGAGGAGGCTCCCATCGAGCCCGCTCCGGCGCCACGCTCGGACCTGCTCCAGCGCAGCCACGAGCCGACGGTGCCCGAGGTCGAGCGGCCTCCGACCCGCCACGGTCGCAGCGTGCTCCTGATCGACGATCAGGCCGATCTGCTCCAGGTGGTGCGTACGATCCTGGAGGGCCGCGGGTACGACGTGGACACTGCGGCGAACGGCCGCGAGGGCGTCGCTGCGGCGATGGCTCAGCGGTACTCGATCATCCTCACGGACCTGGGCATGCCCGACATCTCCGGCTGGGAGGTGGCGGCCCGCATCCGGGAGACGTACGCCGACGTGCCGATCGTGTTGATGACGGGCTGGGCGGCCGACATTCCGCCGACCCGCCTCAAGGAGAACCAGATCCAGGCGTTGCTGCCCAAGCCGTTCCGCAGCGAGCAGCTGCTGTCGGTCATCTCGCAGATCCTCAGCAACTAGCGAGAACAGGGACGGCGGCGCCGGTTTCCCGACGCCGCCGTCAGCGAAGGACGCCACCGCAGACCCGCATTGCGGGGGGACCGTCTGCGACGGCACGGATCAAGAGGCTCTACCCGCGAAGTTTGGAGGGGACACGGGGAACAATCCGCGCTCTCCTTCGCCTGTTGAACGAACCCTCGGTCCGATCGACCTATTCCGCAAGGCTCGGTTCTTCGAGGGACGCGACTGACGCGTCAGCTCTGCTTGAGCGTGCGGGCGACGCGAATCCCCAGCGACGCGGTGCAGATCTTGGGGAAGAAGCCCCCGCGCTCGGCGACCGAGCGGGCGCTGCTGGTAGCCCAGTTGTTCCCTCGGTGGGGACGCAGACCCAGGTCGCGCTTGTACCAACCGGCGCACCAGTTCGAGGACCCTCCGCACATGTCGACGACGCCGTAGGGAGAGACGTCCGTCGGGTAGGCGCCGGGCGGTTCCAACTGCGAGTAGGACTTCCGCGAGCCCCGCCAGTTGGCGAACGTGGCGTCGTAGGCGTTGCCCCAGGGGTAGCTTCGGCCGTCGACTCCGCGGGCGGCCTTCTCCCATTCGTTCTCGGTGGGGAGGCGGAGTTCGGCGCCGTACCGCTCCGTGGCCCACGCGCACCACTCGTTGGCGTCGTCCCAGGACAGCGCGATGGCGGGCAGGTCCCAGACGATTTCGGGATCGGGGTAGACCTCCTGAAGCCCGCCCTCGATCAGGATCTCGTACGTCGGGACCCAGGTCCCGTCCTCCTCCTGGTGGCACAGCGCGCCGTCGATCGCGGTGCGGGGCACCCGGGCCTTGGCCTCCTCGGGGTCCTTGGACTGCAGGTGGTTGATGAACTCCAGGTACTGCCGCATCGACACCGGGAGCCGGCCGATCGCGTAGTCTGGGAGGATGACCTCGCGCAGGTCCTCGGTGTCGCCGAACTCGGTGGTTCCCCCGCGCCCGAGGAACCGGCCGCCGGGGATGTAGACGAAGTCCTCCCCGATCTCCTCGGCGGTGTAGAAGCGCACGTAGCCCTCGTGGTGCTCCGACCGCCCGATCGCCACGGGGTAGCGCACGTCGGGGTAGGCGGGGTGCTTCAGGATCAGCAGGTGGCTGCCCATCGGCAGCGGCACGTCGCGCAGCGGGGTCTTGCCCAGGCAGCGCCCCTCGCCCCGTTCCATCACGCGGTCCTTCTCCACGTACGGATGGAGCCAGACCTCGGCCTGAGCGGGTGAGGTCAGCAGGGTCAGCCGGCCGTGCCCCCGCAGGCGCTCGCGGAAGCTGCCATCGTCGTACTGCTCGACCATCGACCGGCTCTGGCGGGCCGCGATCGCTTCTCCCGCGCGCTCATCGTCGAGGAACCGGGACCACCACAGGTGGGCCAGCCCGAGCCGCGCCTCGGCGTGTTCGGGCATGCGGTCCATGGCCGCAGCGAACGTCTTGGAGGCCTCCGAGAAGGAGTCGATGACCTCCTCCTGCAGCTCCTTGGCGCGGTCCTCCAGCTCCCACATCGGGCGCTTGTGCTCGACCGGGCTCCAGGGCCGAATCTCGCCCCGCAGTTCGCGCGCCTCGCGGCGGGCGTAGGCGAGCTCCTGGCGGAGGGCTTCGTACCGAGCCGTCAGCGACTGGCCCTCCAACACCTTCTCCTCGGCCTCCTGCATGAGGCGGGCGCGCTGCCGCACACCCTCGAGGAACTGCTCGACCTCGCGGGCGAGCGCGCGAGCCGAGGGGGTGCGCTCCTCGGGCGTGCGGGCCAGCGCCTTGAGGCAGACCTCGTCCAGCTCCCGCGGGATGCTTCGCGTTGGGGCGCGGTCGCTGGGGGCGGGCGGATCCTCGCTGCAGCAGCGGACCATCACCTCCTCGGGATCGAGCTCCTCGAAGGGCCGGTGGAGGGTGAGGATCTCGTACAGGATCGCGCCGAGGGCGTAGATGTCACTGAGCGGGGACGCGGGTGCGTCCTGGGTCATGATCTGTTCGGGCGCCATGTAGCCGGGCGTGCCCGTCAGCGTCATCACCCGGTCCTCGAACGGGATGAGCTCGTCGACCCGCCGCGCGATGCCCCAGTCCAGCAGCTGCACCTCGCCGAAGTCACCGAGCATGATGTTCCCGGGCTTCAGGTCCCGGTGCACGATGCCGGCGGCGTGGGCGAACTCGATCGCCAGGCCGATCTGGATGAAGACCGACAGCAGGCGCACCCGGCCGAAGTCCTCGGCCGTGTCCTCTTCGCCCGCCCGGAGCCCCTTGAGGATCGCGGCCAGCGAGCGGCCCCGCAGCTTGCGCATCGTGAAGAACGGCTGCCCGTCCTCCAACGTGCCGAGCTCGTGCACCGGCACGATGTTGGGGTGCTCTAGGCTCCCCGCGAGGCGAGCCTCCCGCAGGAGGCTCCCGAGTGCGCCGGGCCGCTTGGCTTCCTCGGGCAGCAGCGTCTTGAGGGCGACCTCCCGGCGGAGGTCCCGGTCCGTGGCGAGGTGGACCTTGCCCATCGCCCCCCGGCCCAGCTCGTCGCCCAGCTCGTAGCGTCCGCTCGTGTCGGTGAGGAGTTCGACTTCGGCGTCGCTCTTCTCCCCCGCATCCAGCAGCCGAGGGGTGCGCCACGAGACCGCGGCGTCGTCTTCCTCGAGCTGGCGGGCGACCCGGCTGCGGGTCTGGAGGGTGGAGGGAAGTCGGGCCTGGGCGCCGTCTTCGGAGGAGTCGTCGGGGTCGCTCACGGGCCGGCTCCGTCCCCCATGCGGTGGACGACCTTGGCCTCCTCGCCTGGTTCGACCTGCACGTCGCGGGTGAGCTCCTCGTTGTCCCGGGTGGGGAACACGAGCCGGACCTGGTGGGGGCCCGCGGGGATGCTCATCTGCACGATCGGAGTACGTCCCCGGTCCCGGCCGTCGATGAAGACCTGCGACCACGGGTACGTGTTCACCGTCAGCGTGCCCTTGACCTTCGCCGCGGGTCGGTGCGCGGGCGTGGGCTCGGCCTTGGCCCTGACCGGGGCGGCCGTGCCCTTGGACTTCGGCTTGGGGGCGGCCTCGGGAGTCGGGGCGGCCTCGGGGGCCGCTTCGGGCGCGGCTTCGGGCGTCGCCGCTTCGGCCGGGGTGGGGGTGGGAGCGGGGGTCGCAACGGCGACGGGGGCGGCCTCGGCGGCGGGCGCGGCGAGGTCGGTCTCCCCCGCGACGAAGCGCGGATCGGCCACTTCGGGGGCGTTGAGCTGCACCACCACGATGACGAGCACCGCGATGAACAGCAGCGCAAACGCGACCGCGACGCCGACCTTCTCCAGACCGCCCACTCGGAGCGACTCGGGAGGAGGCGGAGCCTTCCGGACCACCCGACCGCGGTAGTCGCGGACGGGCTGAACGTGGGGACGGGACGCGGCCCCGACGGGGGGCATGGTCTGCTCCGCGGGACGCTGCAGCGGCGGTCCCGGCGGTCCCGGCGGGGGGGGACGCGACCCGGGCGGCGGTCCCGGCCACGGTCCCGGCGGGGCCCCGGGCGGAGGCGGGGGCGGACGCAGGCCCGCAGGCGTGGGGACGGGCGCGCCGGGCGGGGGACGCATGGCGGGTTGGGGCGCAGGGGCGGCCTGAGCCGGTGGGGGCGGACCGGTGTAGCCGACCTCCCCGGGGAGGATCAGCTCGACGCTGGACTCGGTGGAGCCGGTCGGCCCCTGGCCCGCGACCGTCGGGTCGCCGTCGGGGAGGGGGGTCGCTTCGAGATCGAAGTCGGGCGGGGTGCTCTCGAACCGGGCCGTGTCGCCGTCGCCGTCGTCGTCCAGCGGTCCGGGCTCGTCCTCGTCCGCGGTGGTGACCTCGTCGTCGTCCTGTTGGGGAAGGGTGGGGTCTTCGGCCGCCGGTTCGTCGACCGTCGGGGGCTCGGCCGCGAGGCCCGCGTCGGTGTCTTCCTCGTCGTTGTCCTCGGGCTCGATGAGCGCGCTGCTGAGCTCGTTGCGCGTGGCCTGCGGGAACTCGGATCGGTCCCCCTCGGGGAGCTGGTCGGCAGGACGCCATCCGGCCGCGTTGAGCATGTCCTGGATGGTCGCGGGGTCGTCCATCGAGGCGTGCAGCTTGGCCAGCGCTCGGCCGTACTCACGTGCGCTCTGGTAGCGCCGGTCGGGGTCCTTGTAGGTCGCCTTCTCGAAGACGTCCCCGAGGCCGGGGAGCAGCTCCTCCAGCTCCTCGGCGTGGTCGTCCAGCGGGTCCGACGCGATCTTCATCGCGATCTTCATGGGGGACTCGGCCGTGAACGCGAGCTTGTTGGTCGCGAGCGTGTACAGCGACAGGCCCATGCTGAAGACGTCCGAGCGCGGGTCCAGCGGCTCGCCCATCACCTGCTCGGGCGACATGTAGGCGGGGGTCCCCTTGAGCTGTCCGTGGGCGGTGCTCTCGGCGATGCGATCGCTGAACAGGGCGATGCCGAAGTCGCTGACCTTCACCTCGCTGTTGATGCTGACGAGGATGTTGCCGGGCTTGATGTCGCGGTGGACGAGGCCCAGCGAGGCGCCGTCGGAGCGCTTGAGGTTGTGGGCCGCCTCCAGCCCCTTGCAGGCGTCCGCGAGCACTTCGAGGATCGGTCCGATGGGGATGGCGCGCTTGTTCTCGCGGGCCCAGTCCAGCACCTGGCGCATCGACAGCCCGTCCACGTAGTCCATGACCATGTAGAAGCGCTCCGCCTCTTCGACCAGGTCGAGGATGCGGACGACGTGCGGGTGCTTGATGCGGGCGGCGATGCGGGCTTCGTCGACCAACATCTCGAGGATGTGGGGGTAGGCCGAGATGAGGTCGCCGTGGACCAGCTTGATGGCGACCTCGTTCTCGAAGCCGTGCGGTCCTTCCTGGACCGCTTGATACACCGTGGCCATGCCACCGCGGCCGATCTTGCGACGCAGGCGGTACCTTCCGAGGCGTTCGACGGTAGGCGCGTCGGCCATAAGGACGAATTGTACCGCGTGATACGCTCGCCGCCCCGCGGAGCCGTTCGGGAACCTTCTGGAGCCCTGCCGGTCCGTAGGGGGGACTTGAGGAGGTCCGATGCGCCCGCTGACCCTGTCCGTCCTTGTGGTGGCCCTGTGTGTTCCCACCCTCGTCTTTGCCCAGGTGGGCTACGGCGACCTCGCCAACACCACCGCGCTCACCGCCGCCGACGACTATCGGATCGGCAAGGGCTACATGGAGATGAGCGGGTGGATGTTCCCCGTGCTCGAGGACGATGAGCTCACCGCGCAGGTGCAGGAGGTCGTCCGTCGGATCATCGCCGCGTCGGATCGGCCCGACATCATCTGGGACATCATCGTGGTGGACAGCCCGGAGGTGAACGCAGCCGCGATGCCGGGCGGATTCATGATGGTGAACAAGGGGTTGCTGGACAACCTCGCCCCGGACGAGGTCGCGTTCGTGCTCGCCCACGAGATCAGCCACGTGCAGCTGCGCCACTTCGCCAGCTCGATGAACATGTCCGCGGCGATGGAGGCGCTGTCGTCGGGCCAGTCGGCCTACGCCGGCGGCGATACGGCCGGGCTGGGCACCGCCTACGAAGACATGTCGCGGATGATGACCCGCCACAGCCGCCAGCTGGAGCTGGAGGCGGACCTGTACGGCCTTCTGTACGCCGCCCGCGCCGGCTACCCGATGTCGTCGGCGACCGCCGCGATGGAGTCGATGAAGCTGGTCGTGGGTGAGATCCCCGACTGGATGAAGGACGACAGCTCCCACCCCACGTTCACGCACCGGATCAGCGAGCTGCGCAACGGCATGAAGACGGTCAAGGAGACCTACGGCGGGTTCGACGCCGGCGTCGCCTACGCCCGCGCGGGGGCCTACGAAGCGGCCATCCCCGCCTTCGAGCAGTTCCTCACGATCTTCCCCAAGTCGTCCGCGGGCTGGAGCAACCTCGGCACCTGCTACCTGCACGAGGCGGTCAAGAACCGCACCGGCGACCCGTGGCACGCCGAGCTCGCGCTCTACATGAAGCCCGACGTGACGGTGCGCGCCGCCGGCGTCAACAAGACGCAGTTGGCGCGTGCGCGGCAGGCCTTCGAGAAGGCCCTCGCCATCGACCCCAACCGCGACGCCGCGCTGGCCAACATGGGCGTGCTCGCGCGCATCGAGGGTGACTACGACGGTGCGGTCGCGCTCCTGACGAAGGCCCGCGAGTTGGACGGCGAGTACGCCGGCTACATGAACAACCTGGGCACCGTGGCCGCCTCCAAGGGCGACATGAAGGAAGCGGACAAGTGGTTCGGCAAGGCCATCAAGGCCGACGCCGGGGCCGACTACGCCGTGGCCAACCGGGCTCGCGTCTACTCGGGCAACAAGTCCCGCAAGAAGGACGCCGTCGCGCTGTACCAGGAGCTGCTCGGCTCCCGGAAGTACGCCGGCGAAGCGACCGAGCAGCTGATCGCGCTGGGCGAACTCGCCGCCGGCACGAAGCCGCCGTCGTTCCCCGACCAGCGTCGTGAGGAGGACTCGTCGGTGTCGGTCGCCGTCTACGAGCCCGCGCCGGTCCCCGAGCCGGAGCCGGCGCCCGAGGCCGAACCCGCCCCCGCCCCCGCCCCCGCCCCGACCAAGGGTCCGGCCCCGGCGGACGACCGCACCAAGGGCGGCAACATGCAGACCCTGGGCCTGGGCGTCTCGCTGGCGTCGCTGAAGGAGACCTTCGGCGCCCCCGACTTCGAGGACCGCCAGGAGGACGGCTACTACGTGTACGCCGGCTGGTGGGCCGCGGGTGTGAGCGCCACGTTCACCGACGACGAGTGCAGCGGGCTGGAGATCTTCCCCCCCGCCACCGCCGACACCGGACGAGGCGTCTCCCTGGGCGCCGTCGACGCCGCGGTCAAGGCCGCCTACGGCGAGCCGACAGACGTCTACGGCGACCGCAACGCCGGCTACGAGAGCTGGACCTACGACGCCATCGACACCGCGTTCTACTTCGACGCCACCGGGCAGGTCGTCTCCATCTCGATGTGGAGCTACTGACGGCGGCGGGCAGTCGACCGGGGACTACGACTGACGCGGGCGGCGAAGCTGCACCCCGATGAGGAAGCGAAACTCCGGCCAGGCGTGGAACCAGTCGGCTGAATCGATGCCCAGATCGGCGTAGAGGGCTTGCGTCTCCGCGCTGGGAACGATGAAACCGGTCGCGACCCCCAGTTCGTCGAAGAAGCCGACCGGGCCCTCGGCCGGGGTAGCCACGTCGACCGAGAACATCGTTCGGATCGTGGTGTCGCGGTAGAGCCGAGTCAGCTCCTCCCGTCGTTCGGGATCGACGCTCACTTCGTCCGTCCACTCGAACGCCGCGTCGCCGAGGACGGCGAGGCCGAAGTCGAAGCCGAGTCGGAGGGCGCCCGGGATGGTGAGCACCACCCCTCCGTGAAGTTCCCCACCAAGGGAGAGAACCGACAGCGCCGAGAAGCCGAGGTCCAGCGCTTCGAGGCGGCTCTGGGTCTCGGGGGTCGTGCCGCCGACCTCGAGTCGGGGGCCTGCCCAGATCCGGGCCTCGGTCAGCGGACCTCCGCCGCTGAGCCCCGCGCCGACCTGGAGATCGAACTCGATCGCGGTCGTTGGGAACTTGCCGTCCAGGGGCTCCTCAGCGAACAGATGGACCCAGGCCGTGTTGCGCAAGTGGCGGAACCCGAGGGCCGCGTGCGCACGCACCAGGAGCGGGCCGGTCGGCCTCCATCGCAGACGGCCGGTACCGAGGAATGCGGTGGGGCACTCCCGGACATAGATGAAGCCGAGGTCGGCGCCGAAGCAGCGACGAGCCCTAACGGTGGCCCCGGCCTCGGCGGTCAGGACCTCGGGGTGGGGCTGGGGTTTGGGCCGCCGCTTGGCGTCGGCGAGGGATGGAGCGAGGAGCGCCATCGTTGCGAGCAGCCAGAGGGCCTCTCGCTTCATCCGATGAGCCTTCGCCGCCGGCGTGTTCCTGCCAGCAGGGCCGCGAGCAGCAGCCCCGCGGATGCGCTCGACGAGGCCCCGGTAGCGCAGCCGGAGCAGGCGTTGGGGGCCGGGCAGGGATCGTCGACGGACCAGATCAGCGACGTGCCCCCGACCCACCATCCGCCGGCGGCGGCCTGCATGCGCACGACCTTCACTTCGCCGGGGGCGGCGTCGAATTCGTGCGGCGCGGCGAGGAAGTCGGTGTCCCACTCGCCGTCGTAGTCGACGTCCCAGCGGAACTTGGCGTCGGGGATGCCGTCCGCCGTGCCTGTCGCAGTCACGAGGCAGGTCTCCCCGTCGTCCACCGCGGTCAGTTCGGCGACCACCTCGACCGGCACCACGGGGGCGGCTTCGGGTGCTTCGTCGTAGGCGGAGCGGTAGGCGCTGAGCTTGCCGTAGCCCCAGGCGTCGTCGGGGATGGCGTCGGTGTCGGCTTCCACGATGTCGTCCACCCGCGCGCCGTCGCGCAGGAGCTGGCGGATGCCGTCGCCGTCCAGCTCCGGGTAGAGCTCGGTCAGCAGCACCGCCGCCGCAGTGGCGTGTGGTCCGGCCCCCGAGGTCCCGCCGAAGTATCCGTACGTGGGGTGGGTGGCGCCGTCCTCGACCTCGGTGGTCGGCTGGGGCGCGAATGGGTCCGCCGTGGCAGCGACGTCGATGGTCTTGCCGCCGTTGATGCGGGGGCCCATGCCGCTGTACAGGTGCCGTTCACCGACCTGCTCGCCGTCGTAGTAGGTGCGGCTCCCCGCGAACGCCGCGATCGAGGTGCACGCGTCCGACGTGGAGGGGTGGGTCATGTTGGAGCTGTCCTCTTCCTGCAGGAAGAAGGCGCCGCGGCTCCAGCTCGTGCCGTCGCTCAGGTAAGCGTGCCAATCGCGGGCTCCAGCGGTCGCATCGGCGCAGCGCAGCACCCACGTGCCCACCGCCAGCGGCCCCCCGGTCATCGTCACCGACCACAGCGACGTGTCCCGTTCGGACTCCCACTGGAAGCCCCACATGTCGTGCGTGCCGAAGACGCCGTCGTCGCCTGAGAAGTCCACCTCCCAGGCGTCGCCGGACGGATCGCTGAGCGAGCAGCTGAGGTCCACGCCCACGCCGTCGGTGTGCAGGTCGAGCCAGAAGGAGAGGATGTCGCCCTCCTGCCAATTGTTGACGCGGAAGTGGAAGAGCACGTCCTCTCCGTCCGAGCTCCAGAACCCGTGCTTGCCGGAGCCGCCGAGGTTCCCCGCGGGGCACATCTGGGGCACGCCGCTGTCGGCCAGGGCGATCAGCGCGGTCTCCATCGGACTGGAGCCGTCGAGGTGGTCGCCGACCCAGCGACCGTACTCGTGGAGCATCACGTCGACCCCTTCGTCGACGGTCTGGTCCAGCACCTCGATCCAATCGGCGGTGGTGATGAACGAGCGGTCGAAGAGGTACAGGTCGGCCTCCGGGAGGAAGCCCTGAACCCGAGGCTGGGGGTAGAGCTGCCCGCCGACGAGGATGCCGCCGACGGCGGTGCCGTGGTCGATGCGCCAGGTGTTCAGGTAGGCGGTGTCCGTGAGGTTCTCCCCCCGGCGGTAGGTCTGGAACCCCGTGGTCACCGCGACGACGCGCGACGAACCGAGCCGAAGGAGCCGCTCGGGCACCTCGATGACGCCGTTGCCGTCCAGATCATCGGGGGCGTAGATCCGCTCGCCGAAGCCGGGGTCGTCGTCGTCGAAGCCCAGCAGCGGACCGTAGTCCCGCACCCCGTTGAGGTTGCTGTCCAACCACAGCCAGTCGCGCCCCGGGTCGAGGGTGTCGTCGTCGCCGTCGACCATGTCAGAGAAGCTGTCCAGGTCGGTCCACATCCGCCGCAGGTTCCCCAACTGCAGGACCTCGTCGTCGGACAGCTCGCCGTTGTCGTCCCGATCGATGCCGTCTATGCCCGGGGTCAGCACCCCATCGTCGTCGGCGTCGAACCAGACCGCGACGCCCGCGTCGGCGTGGAAGAAGTGCGGGTGGAAGACGTCGATCGAGCTGTCGACGTCCAGCACGGTCATGCCCTGGCCCAACGGTCCGTCCACGGGTGTGGCGCCCGAGGCGACCAACGAGTCCAGCTCGCTCAAGGGGCCCGTGACGGCGGTCGTGGGGTGGTGGCCGCGCATCGGGCGGGCCAGTCGAACGCGCCAGCCGTCCGCCGCGAGCGCGCGAAGCACCTCGATCGGCCCATCCACGGCGTGCACGCCGCCGATCTCCACGAGGCTTCCGTCCTCATTGCGCCGGAACTCGAGCCCCGCCTCCTCCAGCGTGGTGACTGCGGCGTCCTGGCCCGGCGCCAACTGCAGCAGCGCGGGACGTGGACCGGGGGCGTTCGGATCGGGCGCACCTTCGAACGGGAGCGTGGGGGCGCCTTCGCGGAGGAACGGGTCGATGCGCTCGGTGGGGGTTGGTCCTGCCGGGGGGGCGGCCGCCGCCGCGCTCGCGCCCAGAACCACCGTTGCTGCCAAGAACCCCGCCCGCATTGCGTCAGGCTATCACCCACATGCCGGGGTACCCTGGCGCCGTGGGGCGGTCCTTCCTTCTGGCTCTGAGTCTCGTGGTCCTCATCGGCTGTCCGCCCGAGGCGGCCGACGACGACGACGCGGTCACTCCGCCGGAGGAAGCGGAACCGCCTTGGACGCTCGAGGGCACGGTCCTGGAGTACAGCGGGGTCCCCGTTGCCGGCGTCGAGCTGGCCGTGGGGGCGGAGTTCCAGACCACCGGCGCCGACGGGGCGTTCAGCTTCGAGGTCCCCGCCGGCCCCCCCGTGCAGCTCGATCGGACCGAGGATGACGGCGCCGTCGATTCGGTCGTCTCCTGCAGCCACGATGAGCGGTTGTGGGTCTGGACCGGCGGCAGCAGCTCCGTCGAATCGGCGCTCGTGCGGGTGCTCCTCCCCGGCCACGCCGACGTCGACGGCTTGAGTCTGATCCTGCTGTTCGAGTACGCCGACGGAGGGTGGCTCTCCACCTGGTCGATGGACGGTTCGGCCCTCACCGAGACTGTCGACGGCTGGATGGTGGAGCGCGAGATCCCACCCGTCGCGCGCTGGCTTCTCGTCGCCGCCCAACCGACGTCCGAGGGCGTCTCCTGGGCCTGGCACCAGCCCGGCGGAAGCCTCGCCGATGGCGACGTCGCCGAGGTCTCGATCACCCTCGAACCCAGCGAAGCCGGCGAGCAGGAGTGGGACGGGCAGCTCTCCGAGGACGTCGCCTCCGCCGAACTACTCGAGCGGATCGAAGTGTGGGGTACCGGACTCTGGCTCCCCGTGGGCACGCTCACCGCAGGCTCCCCGACCTCCCTGCCGGTCTACGACGGGAGCCTGGATGTCCTCGAGTACCAGGTGACCTTCACGTTGGAGAGCGAGCTCTGCTCGAGCCTGACGGCGACGACGTACGTCGATCCCCTGTTCCCCGGAGAGGAGCTGAGTCTCCCCCCGGCTCCGGCCGCGGGCGAGGTCTGGCTGGAGGACAGCGCGGCGGCGCGGCCGACCGTCGGCTGGAGCGCTGGCGAGGACGTCGGAAATCAGTACATCTGGTACTACCGCTGGGACGAAGCCGGCGAGTTCCAGCCGACCTGGTCGTTCGACACCAGCGGTGACTGCGGGAGGTCCGCAGTCTGGCCCGAAGCGATGGGCGACGTCCCATCGGGGACCACAACAAGCATCTACTTCACCGCCTATGGGGACGGCTGGAACAGCCGCTGTCGCAGCGACTACGTTACAGACTGAAAGATTCTGGGCCTCAGGCTGAAGGGGAACCAAACACCCCTGGAGCCTGACATGACCCGCAACTTCTCCTCCTTCGCTTCCACCGCCCTCCTCCTCGTCGTCGCCACCGCCTGCGGCACGGTCCTCGGCCCCGACGCTGGCTGGCGCGAGCTGAACGGTTCGGTCTCAATCGACCTGGACCTGACGGAGATCGACCCCGAGGGCGAGAGCAGCTACGGCCTGGGGTACGACGAGGCCGGCTCCATCGGAACCTCCATCCGGGATGACGGGACCGTCCACATCGGCGGCCAGACCTTCTGGGGGACCATGGTCACCTTCGACCTGGAGGGCGGCATCCCCGGCGACGATGGGGTCTCGGCCAGCCGCGAGGTGTACTTCACCTACGCCACCGACGCGCTCGAGTTCACGCTCGAAGGCACCGACGAGTGCACGATCGAGCTGGAGGACCGGAACGCCCTCAGCGGCCGCTTCGACTGCGACAACGTGCTCGTGACCTCGCGCAGCAACCTGCTCGTCCCCAAGACGGTGTCGTTCGGGAGCAGCTGGAGCGGGTCGATTCAGACCGTCGCGTACGACGAATAGACGACGTGGAGGTCGATCGGATGCGGGGCCCTCCGATGGGGAGGGCCCCGCCGAGCTAGTTGCTCTTGACCGGTCGGAACGGGCTCAGGAACGCCGCGAGCGCTCCGCTGTTCCGGGTCTGAATCCAGACGCGACCGCGCCCGGAGAACTCGCAGACGAGTCCTTCACCGCTGAAGAGCAGGCTCTTGAGCCCGCCGACCTTCTTGATGTCGAACTCGACCGTGTTGTCGAACGCCACGATGTGACCGGTGTCGACGATGTACTCACCGTCGATGTCGATCTGGTGGATCGCTCCGTAGCTGCTCAGCCACAGGTCGCCCGTGCCGATCGCCTGGAGCAGGAACGCTCCTTCACCGCTCAGGAACGTCTTCTTGAGCCCCTGGAACTTGGTGTCGATGGTGATGTCCGGGGTGGAGCAGAGGTAGCTGCCCCGCTGGACCATCACGGTCGTGTCGTTCATCGGCAGGTGGAGGATGTCGCCGGGGGAAGCGGGGGCGACGTCGAGGCGCTGCTCCTCCTTCTCCGCGGTGTACGTGTTCATGAACACCGACTCGCCGCCGACCGCACGCTTGAGGGCGCCCATGACGCCCCCCTTCATGTTGGTCTGGAGGTCCAGATCGGTGGACATCGACATCATCGCGCCGGCTTCGGTCACGATCTGATCGCCCTTGTCCATGAAGACATGGAGGGAAGCGAAGTCGGGCTTGTTGTGGATTTCGTGCCTCATAGCCTGACTCCTTTACCGCGGGGGCAGCTTGGGACCGACCTCCTGGCCGAATCCACGGGGGTTGCGCGTCTGAATCCAGAGCCGGCCGGAGCCGCTGAAGGTGCAGACCAGTCCTTCCCCGCCAAAGATGAAGTTCTTCCAGCCGCCGCCGAACTTGTTCACCGTGAAGTTCAGGCTGTCGTCGAACGCGACGATGTGCCCGGTGTCCACGATGTACTTGCCCTCGACCGCGATCTCCTTGATGCCGCCGAAGCTGTTGAAGATCAGCGGGCCGGTGCCCGTGGCCTTCAACATGATCAGGCCTTCGCCGCCGAAGAAGGTCTTGGCCCCGCCCCACTTGCTGTCGACCTCGACGCCGGTGCCGGACGCCATGAAGGCGGTCGACTGAAGCATCAGGGTGGACTGGTTGAGCTCTTCGACCATCACGTCGCCCTGGAAGGTCGGCGCGAACATCACGTGACCGGGAGCGTCGTTGGCGGTGAACCGGTTCAGGAAGAAGGACTCGCCCGCGACCATGCGCTTGAGGCCCTTCATCAGCCCCTTGAGCTTGCCTTCGCCCTTCTTGCCGGCGCTGGTCTCCATGGTGACGTGCTTGTTCATGCTGACCATGGCGCCGCCTTCGGCGACGACGGTCTCCCCGGCGACCAGGTCGACCTGGGCCATCGCGTAGGAGGGACGGTGGTGAATTGAGATTTCCATGTCAGTTCCTCCTTTCTAGGGAAGTTCGGGGGTGATCCAGGAGACGAGGCTCCCGAGGTTGCGGGTCTGCAGCCAGAGCGTGCCCTTGCCTTCGAACTCCAGCACGATGCCTTCGCCCGAGAGCAGGGTCGCCTTCCAGTTGCCGGCCTTGCGGACGGAGTACTCGAAGTCTCCCTCCCAGCCGACGAGGTGGCCGGTGTCGACGACGTACTTGCCGTCGACGGCGATCTCTTCGATGGCGCCGTAGCTGTTGAACAGCAGCTGGCCACCGTCGGAGTCCTCGTCGTCTTCGTCGACGCCGCACTCCATGAAGAAGGCGCCTTCGCCGCCGAAGAGCATGCGGAAGCCGCCCCAGACGAGGCTGATTTCGACGTCCGGCGTGGCCGCGAGGTACGCGGAAGCCTGCAAGGTGATGGAGCGGCCCTTGGGCATATCGAGGTGAACGACGTCACCCACCATGCCGGGGGCGATCATCAGCTCCTGCCCGTCCCGGTCCGCCTCGTAGGTGTTGACGAACATCGTCTCACCGGCGAGGAACTTACGAACGAGACCGACAAAGCCGGCGACGAGGAGGCCGACGCAGCCGCCGTCTCCCGTTCCGTTGAAGCCTACGTCTACTTCCAAATCCTGCGACATGGCGACCATCGCACCGGACTCGGTGACGAATTCTTCACCCTTGTCGAGGGTCACTACAGCCATCCCGTAGGACGGCTTGGACTCGACCGAAATCTGCATGAATCCTCCTCCCCGCACGCGCGAGAAGGCGAGACTTTACCAACTTGGGCAGACCGGGGTCGGGAGACGCCCGGTGGGTCGTCGGCTAGATGCAGCTCATCGTGATGAGGTAGTCGCCGGAGTCGCCGTCGTAGCCATCGACCACGACGTAGTACGTCTCGCCCGCGAGCACCGAGAGGGTGACCTGCTCGTCGAGGCTGAAGTCGATGGACGACTCGAGGCACTCGGCCGGGTCGCAGCCGCCACCGGAGTCCGCGCCGAGCACGAACAGGTCCAGGTCGTTGCTGTTGTCGTCGATGTCCAGGTCGATGGTGACGTCGCCGTCGGCCGCGGCCGTGAACACGTAGACGTACTCGGGGCCCGTCTCGGTCGTCGCGCCGCAGCCGGCGGCGGTGTAGTCCTCCCAGGTGTTGCTCCCGAAGGCGGTGGACCAGTCGTCCGAGGAGGAGACGCAGTTCAGGTTGAAGTCGTCGCTGCACTCGGGGCAGTCGACGCTCAGCGTGAAGTCGGACGTGTTGCCGGAGAAGCCGTCGACCACGACGTAGTACGTCGACTCGTTGCTCAGGCTGATCGTGATGGACTCGTCGTTGCTGCCGGCTTCGCGCGAGTCGTCGAGGCACGAATCGGTGTTGCAGTTGCCGTTGTCGCCAGCGTCGACCACGAACAGGTCGATGTCCGCGCTCAGGCCCGTCAGGTCGAACGTGTAGTCACCGCTGATGGTCGGGCTGAACTCGTAGAAGAGCTCCGGTCCGTCGTTGGTGCCGGCGGTGCAGCCGGTCCAGACGTCGACGTCCGAGCTGCCCGTGCTGTTGTTGCCCGTCACCGACGAGGCGACGCAGTCCAGCGTGTCCTCGACCAGCGTGTCGTCGCCGCAGTAGTTGCAGGTGACGCTGATGTCGTAGTCGCTGGTGTTGCCGGCGAAGCCGTCGACGACGAAGTAGTACTCCGCGCCGGCGGTGGCGGTGAAGACGATCGACTCGTCGCTGCTGCCGCCCGCGGTGCTGTCGTCCAGGCAGGCGCTGGGGTCGCAGTCGCCGCCGGTGGCGTCCAGCAGGAAGAGGTCGACGTCGGCGCTGAGGCCGGTCAGGTCGACCCGGTACTCGCCGTCCGAGCCGGCGGTGAAGCCGTAGACGAACTCCGGGGCGGCCGAGTAGTCCAGCGTGTTGCAGCTGTAGTCACCGTTGAGGGCGGTCGACCCGGCGCTGCCGTTGTTGTAGCTGTCGGTGTTGCTGCTGCAGTCGAGCGCGAAGCCCTCCGAGCAGGTGGGGCAGTCGACCGTGATCGTGTAGTCGGAGACGGCCGCGTTGAAGCCATCGACCACGAAGTAGTACGTCGTGCCGTTGACCGCGGTGAACGTGACCGACTCGTCGCTGACGGTCGTCCCGGACGCGATGCAGCTGTCGGGGTCGCACTCGTTCTCGAGGATGAAGAGGTCGAGGTCGTCGGTCATGCCCGTCAGGGAGACGGTGAGGTCGCCGTCGAACGCCGCGAGGAAGCTGTACGCGTACTCGGCGCCGGTCTCGGACAGGGCCGAGCAGGAGTAGGTCTCGATGTCGGCGGTGCTGCCCGGGCCGGCGTTGTTGCCGGTGTCGGTGTTGGTCGCGCAGTCCAGCGGGGTGTCGCCCGCGCAGGTCGGATCCACGGCGGTGTCGTCGTCGTCGGGGGCGGTGTCGTCGTCGTCGGGGGCGGTGTCGTCGTCATCGGGGGCGACGTCGTCGTCATCGGGGGCAACGTCATCGTCATCGGGAGCGACGTCGTCGTCATCGGGGGCGGTGTCGTCGTCATCGGGGGCGATGTCGTCATCATCGGGGGCGATGTCGTCGTCGTCGTCGCCGGTGGGGCCGCAGCTCATGCTCAGCGTGAAGTCGGCGACCGCGCCGTCCCAGCCGTCCAGCACGATGTAGTAGGTGGTGCCCGCGACCGCGTCGAACTCGACGTTCTCGTCGCCGTTGCCGGCCACGCCGTCGGCGGCGATGCAGGCGTCGCTGGCGCAGGTGTTCTCGAGGATGAGGAGGTCCAGGTCGTCCGTCTGGCCGGTGGAGGTCACCGTCACCGTGGCGGACTCGGTGGGCACGAACTCGAACACCATCTCGGGGCCGGTCAGCTGCCAGCCGACGCAGTTCCAGACGTCGATGTCCGGGGTGCCGGAGCCGTTGTTGCCGGACAGGTCGGAGGTGCCGCAGTCGACGCTCGCGCTGGAGCTGCAGGTCGAAGGCGCGGCGTCGTCATCGTCGGTGGCGTCGTCGTCGTCGGTGGCGTCGTCGTCGTCGGTGGCGTCGTCGTCATCGGTGGCGTCGTCGTCGTCGGTGGCGTCGTCGTCGTCGGTGGCGTCGTCGTCGTCGGTGGCGTCGTCGTCGTCGGTGGCGACGTCATCGTCGTCCGGCAGCGGGGTCGTGGTGCTGAAGGGGCACGCGGACAGGCCGAGCAGGAACGTCAGGGAACAGATGACAGCGAGAAGTCGGAACTGCATGGAAAAATCCTCCGCCGGCGGGAGCCGAGCGGCGCAGATCTACCGAGGTACGTCGAGGTGTCAACCACCAACCCGGGGATCGGGCGGGGATCAGCCCCCGATGCGTCGTCGCTTCCGGCGTCTCAGGGCACCCTTGGACACCGACACTTCGCCGAGTTTCTTGCCGGGGTCGCCGCCCCAGTGCTCGCCCGCGGGCACGGCGGTCCACGAAGCGAGGAAGGTCCGGGGCTCGATCTTGGCCCCCTTGCCGATCTTGACGCCCATGCCGAACTGGCACGCGGGTCCGATCTCCACGTCGTCCTCGATCCAGCAGCCGGGGGCGACGTCCGTCAGGGCGCCGACGCGCACGTCCGCTCCGAACGTGCAGCCAGGGCCGACCTTCACGTGGGCGCCGAGGCTGCACCGGTCGCCGACCACCACCGGCGCCTGGACGAGCTTGTCGCCCTGGCTCAGGTGGGTGGCGAGGTTGGCGCCGTCCCCGACGTAGGTCAGGTGCCCGAGCCTCAGCAGCGACGGCCCGAAGATCGTTGCGCCGGGGCTCAGGTGGGTCGACCACGTGATCTGCGTCCCGCGCAGGCGGTAGTAGAGGGTGCGGAGCCCGGTCAGCAGCTGGATGTGCGTGATCAGCGGCTTGGGGATGTACTTCTCCAGCCCCCAGTGGATGAGGAAGACGAAGAACAGGCGGTCGACGAAGACCTTGCTCGTGCCCTCCTGGGGGTTGGGCAGGGCGCGGGCGATGCCGCCGACGGTCAGCACGAGCACCGTCAGGAACGCCAGGTACGCCAGCGGCAGCAGCACGAAGCCGCCGGGCCAGCCGATCCAGTCGAAGCCGAACTTGAGCACCCAGCCGAACGCCAGGCCCGCGGGGCCCCAGGTCACGAGGCTGCCGAGCATCCAGCCGACGTCGAACCCCGAGATCATCCGACCCTCCCGCACCTGCCAGGGCGGCGGTGCGGTGGTCGGCGGGGTCATTCGTCCGTCGTCAGGCGACTTGCTGCTTCTCCGCGAGGAGCTTCAGCACCAGGCTCTGGAACGTCTCCACCGTGAACAGACGGGGAATGTCGCGCACGGGGAAGCCAGGCTGGATGCGGTCCTGCGGAGCCTCCGGAAGGGCTTCGGCGAGCGCCTTGGCGCCCGCGTCGGTGAGCTTGCCTTCGACCTCGAACGCCTCGCCGGTCTTCTGCTCGGCGGTGCGCTGGATCTCGCCGCGCGGGATCTTGATCCCGAAGGCGCGCTCCAGGCGAAAGGCGATGTCGAGGAAATCGAGGGATTCGGCGCCGAGATCGTCGATGACCAGAGAGGTCAATTCGACTTCGTCTTCGTCCAGGCCCAGGGCCTCGCAAAACGCGTCCACGACGCGTCGGTAGACCTCTTGCTCGTCGAGCACAGTTCCGTCCGTCTCTGCTCCCAAAACTCCTCCGTAGCCGATGCGAACCGTATCACGGAAGGGTTCCGAGCAAGGCGACAGCGACCTCCCCGGAGGGACCGGCGGCCGCGATCTCGATCGGGCGGGTGTCCTTGTCGGTGAAGCGCAGCGCCCAGGCGGCGGCGAGCAGCAGGCCCCCCGCTCCGGCGCCGGGATCGCCCAGGGTGGTCCACAGGTCGATGTCCCCCGGGCCGTCGGGGAGGCGGGGTCCCCGGATCTGGGTCGCCTGGCTGTCCTTGATGCCCAGCATCTTGGCCTGATGCCACACCTCGACCGTGGCGAGGTCCAGCGCTTCTTCGACGTTGTCGGGCGGGAAGTGGGTCGCCGGGGGGGCGACGTCCTTGGCCAGGGGAGCCATGCGGCTGGCGAACGCGAGCACCCCGAACTGCCCCCTGCTGCCCGGCTCCAGTCGCGCGAACGCTCCCCCCTGCGAGGGCAGCAGCGTGCGCGGAGCGTCGGGGGCGAACAGGCCGTGGCGGTCCATCACCAGCAGGTCCTCCACCGTCACCAGCGAGTCGGCGCCGCCTGCGAGGGCGACCTCCATCCGGTCGCAGGCCACCGATCGGGCCGCCGATCCGAGGGCCAGCAGGGGGCCCGCCGCGCCGGCTTCGAAGTTGTCGTTGTCGCCCTGCAGATCCAGTTGCTTGGCCGTGAACGCGAGGATGTTGTTGGTCAGGCTCTTGACCAGCCACAGCGGGTTCAGGAGGTCTTGCCCCTTCTCCGCAAAACGCACGACATCGAAGGTCTCATCCACGATCGAGGTCTCGACCGCGTCCCGGAACGTCCACTCCTCGTCCACGGGCACGCCCGCGCCGGTGAACATGCCCCGCCGGTCCGCCGACGGGAGCATCGCGATCGTGTCGTCCACGCCGGAGCCCCACGCCTGCAGCGCGGTGGTGACCCCGAACTGTACCCGCGGCGTCATCAGCTTGATCGCCTTGCGGTCCGGCAGGTGCACGCGCGGCTTCCAGAACGGGACCTCGCAGGCGAGTTCGGTGGGGAGCCAGGGCTCGTCGATCGACTCGATCGCGCGGGCCAGCGCGGGCCGGCCGGCCTTCCACCAGTCCAGGAACTCGTCGAGGCTCGCCCCGAATGGGCCGACCGCGCCGACGTTCGTGATCGCGACCCGCCTCACGGGGTCGCTCCCAGCGCCAGCGAGCAGTTGACGCCGCCGAAGCCGAAGCTGTTGGAGACGACGTGGGTGAGCTCCGCCTCGCGCGCTTCGAGGGGCACGCAGTCCAGGTCGCAGTCGGGGTCGGGGTGGGTCAGGTTCAGCGTCGGCGGGATCACGCCGTCCCGCATCGCGAGCAGGCACAGCACCGCTTCGACCGCCCCTGCGGCGGCCACCGAATGGCCCAGGGCGGACTTGCTCGAGGACATCGGCGGCGCCTCTCCCTTGCCTCCGAAGACCTGCTTCACGGCGGCGGTCTCGGTGGCGTCGTTCAGCGGGGTGCCCGTGCCGTGGGCGTTGATGTAGTCGATCTCATCCGGGCCCAGGCCGGCCTTGGACAGCGCCTGCCGCATCGCCGCGACCGCTCCGTGGCCGTCCGGCGCAGGGGCGGTGACCCGGTAGGCGTCCATCGATGTGCCCATGCCGAGTACGCGGCCCCAGCAGCGGGCCCCTCGCGCGCGAGCGCGCCGCGCGTCCTCCAGCACCAGCACCGCTCCGCCCTCTCCGATGACGAAGCCGTCGCGGGTGGCGTCGAACGGCCGCGAGACCTCGGCGGGGGAGCAGTCCTGCCTTTCGGACAGGGCGCCGAGCATGCCGAACGACAGCACGCCGAAGGGGTGGATCATCGACTCATAGCCCCCGGCGAGCACGACGTCGCTGGTGCCTCGCTCGATCCAGCGGGCGCCCAGGCCGATCGCGACCGCGGAGGCGGCGCAGGCTCCATGGTTGACCAATGATGGGCCGCGGATGCCGTAGTCGGTCGTCAGCGTCCGGTTCACGCGGTCGGTGAAGTGTCGGGCGCGCCAGGGACTGGGGTCGGCGAGCCGGGCGGCGGCGGCGGCGTGTTGGTAGCGGCCCTCGGCGTCCATCGAGGCCAGCAGCTCGTCCTCCGCTTCGGTCACCGGAGTCGAGACGAGCCCGGAGGCGAGGTGCACGCCGACCAGGTCGGGACGGCAGTCGATGGCGTCCTCGCCGAAGGCGTCGCTGATGGCGGCGCGGGCGGCGCGCAGGCCGAAGTCGGCCTTGAGGTCGGCGATGGCAGGGTCGGCGTCGGGGACCCGGCAGGCGGCGAGCACGTCGAAGTGGGTGGTGTCGAAGCTGTCGGCGAGGGCCACGGCTCCGGAGCGGCCTTCGCGCTGCGCCTCGGCCACGGTAGCGACGTCGTCGCCGTGCGCGCAGACGATCCCGACGCCGGTGATCCAGACCTCGCGCCTATCCACGGGTCGCTCCCGATCGGCCGATGACGACCGCGGCGAGGTCGCCCGCGATGCCGGCGGCGGTGACCAGCACGCGGTCGTAGCGGCCGGCCTTCACCTCTTCGACGGCGAGCGCGGCGTCGAGGATCCCCGACGCGGCTCCCAGCCATCCGGTGCGGGGGCGCGATGCGAGCAGCTCGGCGCGGGTGGGGAGGCCGTTGATCTCCGCCCGGTCGCGGGCCGGGTCGCCCCACAGGTCCCCCAGGCAGGCGTCCACGGGACCGCCCGCGAGCACGAGTACGTGGCCGTAGAGGCGGGAGCGGGTGGCGCCGTCGTCGGCGGGGTCGGCGTAGCCGGTTCGGGTCGGTTCCTGCGCGGCGCACCACGCGAGCACGCCGACGGGATCGTCGTCGTCCGCGTCGTCCGGTTCGAGCACCAGAGCGGCGCCGGCTTCCCCGGCCGCGAGCGTGGGCAGGATCCCGGCTTCGACGAGCATCTGGGAGCGGAACTCCTCGACCTGGGCGTCGGTACCCAGGACCAGGGCGGCGTCGGCGTCCCCGCCATCGATCGCTTCGGCGGCTTCGCCCAGCGCGACGAGGCCGGCGGCGGGCGAGCTCCCCAGCGACAGGTGCGGCCCCTGCAGTCCCAGGGTCACGCCCGCGTGGAACAGGGCCATGTTCGGGAGGATGCGGAGCGGCGCGAGCGGGTTGTAGGCGTCCCTGCCGGTCGAGAACAAACGGTTGATGTCGAGCTTGCCCGGGTCGTCGTCCGACCGGGACTGAGCGAGCATCTCCTCGTGGTCGCGGAGGGCCGAGACCTCGTAACCGGCCGCCGCGAAGGCGCCGAACCGCTCGGGGGCGATGCCGGCGCGGGCACAGACGTCGGTCCCGCCGGCGGCCTCGACCACGGCGAAGACCCCCAGCTGGGCCTCGCGGCTCATGAGCTTGACGGCCTTGCGGTCCGGCAGCTGCTTGCGGGGGTTGAAGCCCTGCACGAGGCCGGCGTCGGCGCGGGGGAAGCCGTCGGTGGGCCAGCGGTCGTTGTCGGTGAGGCCGGAGGAGCCATCGCGCCACGCCGCGAGCGCCGCCTCCCGACCCAACCCCAGGGGGCAGGCGAGCCCCACCGATGTGATCAGCGCCATCCTTCGGCTCCGAAGGCGAGGGTGGCGTTGCAGCCGCCGAATCCGAAGCTGTTGCTGAGCGCGATGCTGAGGCCGCCGTCGATGGTGCGGGGGCCGTCGGGCACGTAGTCCAGATCGCAGTCGGGATCGGGGTGGGTGAGGTTGCGGGTGGCGTGCACGACGCCGTCGCGGAGCGTGCACAGCGACACGACCGCTTCGACCCCGCCGCAGGCCGCCACGAGGTGGCCGATCATCGACTTGGTCGAGGTGACCGTCACGCTGTCGGCGGCGGCTCCGAGCGCGCGCCGGATGCCGCGGGTCTCGCTGGCGTCGTTCATCGGCGTGGACGTGCCGTGGGCGTTGACGTAGCCGACGTCCGGCGGCTGGATCTTCGCGTCCTTCATCGCCGAGGTCATGCACACCAGGGGACCTCGACCGTCCGGCGGCGAGTCCGTGACGCGGTACGCGTTGTTGGAGAGGCCCGCGCCCAGGAGCCGGCCGAGGATGGGGGCGCCCCGGGCGCGGGCGTGGTCCTCGGCCTCGATGACGAGCACACCGGAGCCCTCCGACAGCACGAAGCCGTCGCGTTCGAAGTCGAACGGTCGGGAGGCTGCTGCGGGGTCGTCGTTGCGGGTCGACAGGGCGCCTAGGAGCGAGAACCCGCTGACCATGAACGCTTCCACGAGGGTGTCGGTGCCGCCGCAGACGGCCACATCAGCGGCCCCCATGCGGACGAGCCAGAGCGCCTCGGCGATGGCCCCCGCGGCGGAGGTGCAGGCGGTGCAGACGGTGCGCACGGGGCCGGCGATGCCGAGGGTCGAGGCGAGCACGCGGGTGGGGTGGCCGGGGCGCATGCGCGCCATCTCGCCGATGGGCAGGTGGGGGACGACGGGCTCGAGGGTGGCTTCGTGCCGGAACGCCAGCGTGCGCTCGGCAACTTCCTCCAGCAGCTTGCGGCCGCCTTCGCTCCCGAGGCACAGCGCGATGCGGTCGGGTCGGGCGAGCGAGGAGGCCCCGCGGTCGTCGCCGCCGGCCTGCTTCCACGCCTCCTGAGCGGCCCCGAGCAGCAGCTCCGTCTTGCGATCCCACTGGTCGACGGCGGACCACCGGGCGCGCTGCTCGGCCCAGGTCCCGGCGAGCTCGGGGAGGGTGTCGATCTGGCCCGCGAAGGTGGTCGCGAAGCCGGAGGCGTCGAACGACTCGATGGTGCGCACGCCGGAGCGTCCGGCGAGCAGCCCCGCCCAGGTCGAGCACACGTCCGGGCCCAGCGGGGTGACCGCGCCCATGCCCGTGACGACGACGCTGCGATCGGTCATTCGGACGGGCTCCAGGGCGAGCCGAGGCGGACGAACTCCTTGCGTTCGTAGTCCTCGAGGAAGTCACGGTCGCCGTCGGCGGAGGCGCCATCGGGGTCGAACACGAACACCAGCTTCATGTTGGCGTGGCGCTTCCCGTCCACCTTCACCACCGCGCGGCAGATCGCGGACTCGTCGCGCAGCTCCATGAGCTTGGCCTCGAGCTGGACCTCCAGGCGGGGGCCGACGAACTTGCGGAACTTGCTGTCCTGGATGATCGACAGGATCGGGAAGACCCAGATCTTTTTGTTCTCCCAGACCGTGGCCTCGATCAGCTTGCCGCACAGCTGCGCCGCCATCTCCACGAGGATGACCCCGGGGGTGACCGCGAAGCCGGGGAAGTGGTCGCCGAAGAGCTCGTCCGGGAGGTCGGTGCGCGACGTCCCCGCGATGCGTTCGCCGGGGACGACTTCGTCGATCGTGCGTACCAGGAGCCAGCGCATGGAACGCGCAGCCTACGCGAGGAGGGCGCGCGGGGGCAGGGCCCGACCCCGTCGTGTCCCAAAACTCGATCGCGCCCGTTCGCCCTCATAAATCGGGCCCCGGCGGGGATTCTCAGCAACGGGTCCGCGCACGTCAGCACTGGCCTTACGGCCTCGGGCTGTGGCGCCTGCTGCGCATGACAGAGCG
>JAAESI010000031.1 GCA_024229515.1 Pseudomonadota bacterium
CGCTCTGTCATGCGCAGCAGGCGCCACAGCCCGAGGCCGTAAGGCCAGTGCTGACGTGCGCGGACCCGTTGCTGAGAATCCCCGCCGGGGCCCGATTTATGAGGGCGAACGGGCGCGATCGAGTTTTGGGACACGACGGGGAGGACGAACGATCGGGGCTCGGATTCGGCGAATACGCCAGCGCTCCGGACATCGACGGGAACGACTTCCTGCTGATCTCGTGGTCGTTTCTGACCGAGACGGATCTCCGTCCGATGTTCGAGCTCTGGGGCGTGAGCTTCACGGCCTCGGCGTCTGCGCAGGTCGAGGCCCACGGGTTCGCCCCGTTCCCGCTGCAGATCTGGGTCAGCGACGACGTCAACGGCGATCCGTACCCCGAGCCGGTGCCCATCGACGGCGTCAGCCCCTGGCCGCTGTAGCCTCCCCCTGCGAGCGGGGGAGCGCGCTCAGATACAGCCGGGGGAGGGGGCGTCCGTGAGGTCGTAGGTCAGCGCGGCGCACTCGACGACCGTGGAGGTGGCCCCATTGACCGACAGGTTCGCCCCGGGCTCGTGATAGACGGTCATCTCCGCGCCGTTGGTGCTCAGCGAAGCGCCGCCCTTTACGTAGATCGTCGACCCCACCACGTTAGGAGCGTGGAGACGAGCGCTCCGAGGAGCAGTAGACGAATCGGGGGGACAGGGTTCGAGTCACGGTCGGCACCTCGCGGTCGAGCTTTCTCGGACGCTACATCATCCCGGGCCGCGGCACGGGACACCACAGCTTGCGCTGCCCCCTCCACACCGTCCAAGCTCTCCGCCGTCCCCCTGGAGCCCCCATGCAGACTTCGTTCGTCCTCCTGCTCGCCGCCCTGACCGCCTCTTGGCAACAGCCTCCCCCGGAGGTCCTGGAGGTGCTGCACGCGGACGACCTGCCCTGGGTCTGGACCGCGCCCGACGGCGCCCACCTGCTCCTCGCCGACGGCGTGATCTACCCCCCGCTGGCCGAGCGGGCCGCGCCCATGCACGAGCTGGCGGGGGTGCGGGTGGACCCCACCACCGGCGGGTTCCACGGCGAGTGGGGCGCGACCGGCCCGCGCCTCGTCGCGGTCGACGGCGGGAGGGAGATCGCCCTGACCCTGCCCGAGGACACGCGGCTGATCGACGTCTCCTGGACCGTGGACGGTCAGCGCTTCGCCGCGAGCGTGGAGTACGCCGATCACATCGGCCTGTGGGTGGGCGATGTCTCGGGCGCCTTCGCCGAGATCGAGGACGTGGCCCTCAACCCCGTGCTCGGGACCCCGGTGCGCTGGCTGCCCGACCAGCAGCGCTTGCTGATCAAGCGCGTCCCGCCCGGCCGCGGTGACGCGCCCCCGGCCCCGCCCATCCCTGCCGGTCCCCAGATCCTCGACGGCGCGGGCGAGGCCGCCCGCTCCACCTACGAAGCCCGCAACCTGCTGCAGACCGCCCACGACGAGGCGCTGTTCGTCCACTTCGCGACCAGCCAGGTCACCCGCGTCGACCCCGTCACGGGCAAGCTCAACGACCTGGGTGGCCCCGATCTGTACAGCTGGGTCTCGGCCTCGCCCGACGGCCGGTGGCTCCTGGTGTTCCGGCTCGCTCCGCCCTGGTCCCACGAGACCGGCTGGTGGCGCTTCGCCCACACCATCGAGCTCTGGAATCGCAAAGGGAAGCTGTCGACCACCCTCGCCACCCTGCCCCTGAGCGACCAGGTCCCGCCCCACGGCGTCACCCTCGGTCCCCGCCGCTTCTCCTGGCGCGCCACCGCCCCCGCGACCCTGGTCTGGGTCGAGGCTCTCGACGGCGGCGACCCCTCGGCCGAGGCCGACCACCGCGACAAGCTGATGATGCTGAAGGCCCCGTTCTCCGGAGAGGCGACCGAGGTCTTCCGCGCCGAGCACCGCATCGGCGCACTGCGCTGGGGCGCCGAGGGCGGGACGTTGATGCTCACCGAGCGCGAGCGCGTGAGACGCTGGCGGCACGAGTGGCTGCTGGACGTCGACGAGGGCACCGCCCGCCGCTGGTTCGACCTGTCCGAGAAGGAGCGCTACGCCAACCCCGGTGCCCCCCTGATGCGGCCGTTGGACAACGGCCGATGGGTGCTGCGCCAGCAGGGCGACAGGGTCTACTTCCGCGGTAGCGGCGCCTCGCCCGAGGGCGACCGCCCCTTCATCGATCTCAAGTCCATGACCACGGGGGACAGCGAGCGCCTGTTCCGCAGCGACCCCGCCTACTACGAGCGATTGGTCGCCTTCGCCGGCCGCGAGGACCGGCTCCTGGTCCGCCGCGAGTCCGAGACCGAGGTGCCCAACTACCACCTGGTCACCCTGGGCGAGACCATCGAGGCCCCCGAGGGCGAGGCGGTCCGCGCCCGGACCATGCAGCCAGTCACCACCTTCGAGGACCCGGCGCCGCAGATCCGGCAGATCAGCAAGCAGATCGTGACCTACGAGCGGGCCGACGGCACGCCGCTGTCGTTCCACCTGTACCTTCCGCCGGGCTACCAGGAGGGGACCCCGCTGCCCACGGTGCTGTACGCCTACCCGCTGGAGTACAACGACCCGAGCACCGCCGGCCAGGTACGCGGCTCCGAGCACCGCTTCACCCGTTTCTGGGGCCCCTCGCACCTGTACTTCCTGCTGCAGGGGTACGCGGTCCTCGACAGCACCGCGATGCCGGTCCTGGGCGACCCCGAGACGGCCTTCGACAGTTTCGTCGAGGACCTGGTGGCCGACGCCGAGGCCGCGGTCGCCAAGGCGGTGGAGCTGGGGGTGACCGACCCGGATCGCATCGGCATCACCGGACACAGCCACGGCGGCCTCATGACCGCCACCCTGCTGGCCCACAGCGACCTGTTCCGCGCCGGCATCGCCCGCAGCGGTGGCTACAACCAGACGATCCGGCCCTTCGGCTTCCAGACGGAGCGGCGCACCATGTACGAGGCGCTGGAGACCTACCTGCAGTGCTCGCCCATCTTCGTGGCCGACCAGATCGACGAGCCGCTGCTGCTGATCCACGGCGCCATCGACGAGAACCCCGGCACCATCCCCTACCAGAGCGACCGCCTGTTCGAGGCGGTGCGCGGCACCGGCGGCACCACCCGGCTGGTCATGCTCCCCCACGAGGGCCACGGCTACCGCGCCCGCGAGAGCGTCGAGCACGTGCTGTGGGAGCAGTTGGAGTGGTTCGACCGTTACGTCAAGAACGCCGAGCCGCGGGAGTCGGCAGCCGACGAGGAGTGAGGGTCGTCTCGGTTCACCCGGTTGTGCGCCCTGCGACCGCCGCCTCAGGACCCCAGCTCACTCGCCAGGTCCTCCACCACCACCGCCCCGGGGAGTTCCGCGGGATCCACCTTGATCTTCACCGACCGGCTGCCGCCCCCGACGATCGTCCACTGCAGCGCCATCACCCGGGAGTCGATCCAGATCGGGAGCCCCTCCGGCAGCCCGAACGGTGTGACGCCGCCGATCATCATCCCCGTGCGATCCCGTGTCTCGTCCGCCGACGCGAACGACGCCTTGGATGTCTGCAGCAGCTTCCGGATTGCGCGGTTGTTCACCTTGCACGTGGCCAGCACCATCACCACACCGAACTCCGGCTCGCCGCGCTTGCTCTTCACCACGACCGCGTTGGCCGAGTGGGCCTCCTCGAAGCCGTAGTGCGCGCAGAACACCGCCGTGTCGGCCAGCTCCGGGTCGCAGGGCAGCACCTCGTATCGCCCCTCGCCGACCTGCTCCAGGTGTGCCAGGGCCGCCGCCGCCGAGTCGGTCATCGCTCGACCCCGGTGTGCTTGCGACCGTGCCCGACCACCGCTATCACGACCTCCACCCAGGGGGCTCCCACCACCATGCGCCGACTCCTTCTCTTCACTCCGCTGCTGATTCTGGCCACCGCCTGCGGTCCCGTCCACCAGCCGCCGAACACCGCCCTGCCCACCGCCCGGACGGCCTGGCACCAGGCCGTCGACTGGGACTCCGCGGGCGCAGAGGCCACGTCGGTCCTCGCAGGCTATCTGCAGACCGATACCCGCAACCCCCCCGGGCTCGAGAGCGCTGGCGCCCGCTACATCGCCGGCGTGCTGCAGCGCGAGGGAATTCCCTATCAGCTCATGGAGCATGCGCCCGGTCGCGCCTCGCTGGTGGCGCGGGTGGCCGGTGACGGCTCGGAGGCGCCGCTGTGCCTCATGTCGCACATCGACGTCGTCCCCTGGGAGCTCGAGTCCTGGCCCGAGGACACGGGGCCACTGTCGGGGACCATCGACGAGGACGGCATCCTGTGGGGCCGCGGCGCCCTGGACATGAAGGGGTTGGGCGCCCTGGAGCTGATGACCCTGGTCTGGCTCAATCGCCTGCAGGTCCCGCTGAAGCGCGACGTCGTCCTGCTCGCGGTGGCCGACGAGGAGGTCGACGGCGGCGGCGCACGCATGATCGCCGACGAGTACTGGGACGACATCGGCTGTTCCCACATGATCAACGAGGGCGGCCTCGGGATCCGCGGCGTCTTCTTCGACGACCAGACTGTCTACGCCATCTCCGTCGCCGAGAAGGGCGTGCTCTGGCTCCGCATGATCGCCAGCGGCGACCCCGGCCACGGCAGCACCCCGCGCCCCGACGAGGCTCCCGACCGGCTGCGCGATGCCCTGGTCGTCCTCGACGAGGAGTGGGACCCCGAGCCGCAGTTCGACCCCGCCCTAGACGAGCTCTTCTTCCGCGTCGGCGACGGCCGCGGGGGGTTGAGCCAGGCCGTCCTGACCCACCCCCAGGCGGTCCGGTCGATCCTCGCCGGCCGTCTCATGGGCAACCCCGCCACCGCCGCGATGATCACCAACACCGTGCACCTCACCGGGATGGAGGGCGCCAACCAGCCCAACGTCATCCCCGGCGAGGTGTCCGCCCTGCTCGACTGCCGCATCCAGCCGGGCACCAGCCCGATCGAGGTCCTGGCCGAGATCCAGGCGATCTTCGAGGACATGCCCTGGATCCGCTTCGAGGTCCTCAACCAGTTCGCCGGCAACGGCAGCCCCTACGACGACCCCTTCTTCGCCACGCTGGCGAAGCACATGGTCGACGGCCGCGATGACGCGGTCGCCGGCCCCATCGTGTCGGTCGGGTTCACCGACTCCATCCACTTCCGGGCCCTCGGCGTCCACGCGTACGGCATCGTCCCCTTCGAGGTCACCGGCGACGACCTCAAGACCATGCACGGCAACGGCGAGCGGGTATCCGTCGCCAACGTCCACGACGGGCTCCGCAAGCTCTTCGCGGCGGTCGTCGACTTCACCGCGGCCGACGGCGGAAGCCCCCCCGCTGCGGCCGTCGCAGCGCCGGAGTGGAGCCCCGTCGTGCCCATCCCCGAAGAACACACCGGCGGCCCTGGCACCGGGGATCCCGAGGACGAGCCCACCGACGCGCCCGAGCCCACCGACGAAGCGACGGTGCCCCCGGACGCCGAAGACGACACCGAGACCCCCGTCGAGTGAGGCCGCTCCTCCTCGCCCTGGCGCTGCTCGTCGCCGCCCCGGCGGTGGCGGACGACGCGCCGGTCCCCGAGGAAGACGAAGCCCCGAAGAAGGGCGTTGGTGCATGGCTCGGCGTCTTGACCTGATGGGCCTGCTCGGCCCACGGTGCTCCTCGAGGATCAGCCTCCGGAGACGACCAAGATGGCCGCACGCACGAAGAGCAAGGTGACACTGAAGTACAAGACGAAGTACCGGGTGCGGAACTGGGCGGCGTACGAGAAGTCACTCCGC
>JAAESI010000032.1 GCA_024229515.1 Pseudomonadota bacterium
CCGACGACACTGCGGCCGACGGTGAGGAGGTGTCGCTGGGAGAGGCGTTGCTGGACATGTTGGAGCTGGTCTCGCGGTACCGCCCGGATCTGCTACCACGGATCGTCGAGGCCCTCTTCAGCAGCACGGTGCGGCGCGTCGCCGCGGGCGTGGGCAAGAAGCTGGGCAGGATCGATCGGGAGGGGATCTGCAAGCTGTTCTATCACCACGCTGCCGTGGTGGACCGCCTGGAGCGCGACCGGCGGTCCTCGGTCAAGCACCGCTGTGCCGAGCACGGCCGCGCCACACGTATCCTGGCTGCCGTCTGTCAGGCCCGGGGGCGCAACGTCATCGGCCAACGGCGACTGCGGCTCTTCGAGATCGAGCGCAAGCTGCGCGCTGAGATCGAGGCCGCGTCGGCCACCGGCAGCGAGGAGGTCGCCGAGCCGTGAGCGAGCTGGGAGGAGCAAGGATCCAGGTGTCGTTGCGCGCGCTGGTGCAAGGGGGGCTCGAGGTGCTGGTGATGGAGCTGTTGCGGCTCGGCGCGTTGAGCACCGAGGAGCTGCTCGAGTCCTTCCAGGGAGCCCGTCTGCTGCGCCGCATCGCCGCCTTCGAGGTCCGGGAAGCCATCGCCCGCGACGCCGAGCAGGCGCCGCAGGTGCGGCCGATCCTGGGTCAGCTGCGCCGGCACCTCTTCGAGAACCGGCCATGGCCACCCGACGCCGACTTCCGCCGTCTGCTGGGCTGTGATCCAACCCCCTACGCGACACGGCGGCGCCTGGAAGTCGCGTGTCAGCTGCTGCGCCACACCCACCTGAGGGTCGGGGAGATCGCCGGGCTGGTGGGTTTCAGCACCTCGAAGGGCTTGAGCGACGCATTGCGGCGCCGGCAGGGAATGACGCCGAGTCGCTACCGGGAGCTGCACATGCCGGCTCGCTTGCGGGATCGCTGGAAACGCGCGCTGGCTCCGGTGAGGTGGCGGATCGAGCTGGATCGAACGAGGGCACCGCGGCAGCTGCAGCCGGCTTTGGCGCGCATCGGCCAGGGCTTGCTCGAG